>NZ_JADOTX010000001.1:4936535-5245069 GCF_015751765.1 Micromonospora ureilytica | reverse complement strand
CCGGCCTGGCCAGCCTGCTCGCCGCCCCGGCCGGCGGGCACGCGGTGAACCTCGCGGCGATCACCGCCGCGCTGGCCGCCGGCCCCGACGCGCACCCCGACCCGGAGCGCCGATGGATCGCCTCGGTCACCGCCGGCGCTGGACTGGCAGTGCTCGGTCTGGGCGCCGGCGTGGCCACCACACTTGTCGCGGTCGCCCCACCGATCCTCATCGAGGCGGTCGCCGGGCTGGCGCTACTGGGCGCACTGGCCACCGCGCTCGCCTCGGCGGTGACCGACCCGGCGACCCGCGAAGCCGCCGTGGTCACCTTCGTGGTGACCGCGTCCGGGGTGACGCTGATCGGCGTGGGCGGCGCGTTCTGGGGCCTGGTCGCGGGCTGCCTGATGCTGCTGCTCTTCCACCGCCGCCAACCCGCCGCGCCGGACCAGCCCGCTCCCGCCATGCCGGACCAGCCCGTCCCCGCCGGGCGGGAAGGGCGGTGAAGTCACTCCTCGGGCGGCAGGTCGGCCACACCGACGGCCAGGAGGACCCGGCCGTCGGCCACCGATCCGATCCGGTCGGCCGGTACGTAGACCGCGCCCGTGCGGGTCAGCTCGGTCGAGACCTTCAGGTAGCCGCTGTGCAGCAGCCGCGCCGCCAGATCGGCCGGGACGTCCGGCTCCTCGACCGCGGTCGCCTCGATCAGCTCGTCCAGACTGCTGCCCGGGTCGGCGGTCGGTGTCTGGACGGTCACCGCGTTCGGGTCACCCCGCTGGACGAGGTCCACGGTCCCGACCTCGGTGCCGGCTGAGTCGATCACCGGCATCCCGGTGGTGATCCGCGAGATGGTCGCCTGCTGCTCGTCCTGCTGGTCCATCCCGCTGCGGTTCCCAGACCGGCGCGCCGCTAAACGCCGTCGCTCGCAGGCACCGCCGCTTCGCTGGTGCGGGCCGCTTGGCCCGCTCGCCGATGGGTAGCGGCGGTGGCGCGAGGCGATGGGTCCGGAGAGCGTGATGATTGTGTGGCATCAATATGTCTCAGTGTCATCACCGTAAAGAGCAGTACCGCCACCGGGAGGCGGAGCAACGGTGGCCCGCTCAGCTGTTCGGGAGGGGCCAGCCGCCGGGCGGGCGGGGGGACAGCTCCCGCCAGGTGTCCGGGCCGTCGAGCAGCGCCCGGACGGTGTCCTCGGCCTCGTCCGCACTGCCGTACTCGTAGAAACGGGAGATGCCCTCGGCACCGCCGGCCCGCTGCTCGACGTGCCACCGGTCGGCGTCCACCCGCAGGAAGACGTCCCGTCGGGCCAGCCGCCCCCACTTCCCGTTCCACCAGTGCTTTCGCTGCTCCATGGCGGGACTCTATCGAACACACGTACGAGAAGGTGCGGCCCCTGCGGGAATCCCGCAGGGGCCGATGTGCATCCGTTCGGGTCAGCGCTGCGTCGGCGGCTCGGGACGCCGGCCCAGCACGTCGTCCAGCGCCCCGCGCTGCTGGCCCGGGGTGGTGTGACCGGCGGAGACCAGGGCGTCCCGGATCTCGGTGAGCAGCTTGACCTCCTCGCTCGGCGCCGCCGGCGGCGGCTCCTCGCCCCGACGCCGCCGCTCGGCCAGCTTGTTCATCGGGAACACCACGAAGAAGTAGAGCACCGCCGCAGTGAGCAGGAAGGTGATCAGGGCGTTGATGAACCCCGCCCAGTCCATGAAGTTGCCCTTGGTGATCTCCCACCTCCCGGCCGACAGGCCACTGCCCCCGCCAACTGCCTTGATCAGTGGTTCGAGGAACGACTTGGTGAGCTGGGTGACCACGCCCGTGAACGCGGCGCCGATGACGATGCCGACCGCCAGGTCGACGACGTTGCCGCGCATGATGAAGTCTTTGAAGCCCTTGAGCATTCGTACTCCCGAGGTGTCCGCTTTTCTGTCGGGCACAACCTATGCCCGTTCGGCGGGTTCCAGAAAAGCGCCGGCTTCGAGTGCCGCCCGGCCGGGATCGCCGGCCCGGATCGCCTCGACCAACCGGGTGTGGTCGACGTAGCGCTCGGGGGTGAGTGCCCCGCCCATGGCCTGGGCGACGGTGCTGCGCAGGGCGGCGCCCACCGAGGCGTACAGCTCGGCGAGCATGGCGTTGTGCGCGGCGGCGACCACCGCCGTGTGCAGCGCCACGTCGGCCTCGACGAACGCGTCGACCCGGCCGCCGTGCCAGGCGGCCTCGCGCTGGGCGAGCGCGCCGTCGAGCGCCGCCAGGTCCTCGGGTGTACGCCTCAGCGCGGCGAGCCGGGCGGCCTCCACCTCGAAGGCGCGGCGTACCTCGATGACCTCGGTCATCCGGTCGTCGCCGAGTCGGCGGGCGACCACCGGTGCCAGTTCGTCGGTGGACACCACGTAGGTGCCGGAGCCCTGCCGGCACTCCAGCACCCCGGCGTGCACCAGGGCGCGGACGGCCTCGCGGATCGTGTTGCGCCCGACGCCCAGCGCGGCGACCAGTTGTGGCTCGGTGGGGATGCGCCCGCCGACGGGCCATTCGCCGCCGAGGATCCGGGCGCGGAGTTGCTCGGTGGTCTGCCGGACCCGGTGGCCGCGGGGCGGCACGGCGGACTGGCCGGGGGGCGGCACTGACGGCTCGGAGGGGAATTCAACAGACGGTGGCACTGGTTACATCACCGGTCCCAAATTCATCCCATGATTGTAGGTTAGAGGTCATGACCCCGCCACCAACCGCCGCTCCGGCGCTGCCCGCCCCCGCCGCCGTCGACCCTCGCCCGACGCGGGACCCCGGCGCCGGCCGGCGGACGCACCCGGCGACCGGTGGCGCGCTGGTGCTGGTCGGGATGCTGCTGGTCGCGCTCAACCTGCGTGCCGTGGTGACGAGCCTCGGCGCGCTGCTCGACGAGGTTCGCGACGGGCTGGGCCTCTCCGGCGTCACCGCCGGCCTGGTCACCACCCTGCCGACCATCGCGTTCGCCGGCCTCGGCGCGCTCACCCCGTGGCTGGTCCGCCGGGTGGCACCGGCCCGGGTGCTGGTGGTCGCCATGTTCGCCCTCGCCGTCGGCCAGGTGCTCCGGGTCGCCACCGACTCGGCCTTGATCTTCGTGCTCACCAGCGCGCTGGCGCTGTCCGGCATCGCGGTCGCCAACATCCTGCTGCCGATGCTCGTCAAGCAGCACTTCCCGCACCGCACCGGCCTGGTCACCGGGGCGTACACGATGGCGTTGACAGTGGGCACGACGGTGGCCGCCGCCTCCGCGGTGCCGATCGCGCACGCCTTCGGGTCGTGGCGGGCCGGGCTCGGCGTCTGGGCCGCGATGGCCGCGGTGGCCGTACTCCCGTGGGTGCCGCTGGCGCTGCGGACCCGCGCCGCGGCGCGGCGGGCGACCCCGACGGCGGTCGTCGCCACGCCCCCGCGGGTCCGGCCGGCGCGGACCCGGCTCGGCTGGGCGATGGCCGTCTACTTCGGGGCGCAGTCGCTCAGCGGGTACGCGATCATGGGTTGGCTGGCCCAGCTGTTCCGCGACGCCGGTTACCAGCCGGAGTCGGCCGGGCTGCTGCTCGCCGGGGTGACCGCGCTCGGCGTGCCGATCGCGCTGCTGATGCCCACCCTGGCCGGTCGGCTCGGCAGCCTGCGTCCGCTGGTGCTCGGGCTGACCACCGCGTCGGCGCTGGCCTACCTGGGGTTGGCGCTCGCACCGCACGGTGCCGCGCTGCTCTGGGTCGCCCTCCTGGCGATCGGCCAGGGCGCGTTCCCGATGATCCTGACCGCCATCGGCCTACGCGCCCGCACCGCCGAGGGGACTGTCGCGCTCTCCGCATTCGCGCAGAGCACCGGGTACGTGATCGCCGCCCTCGGCCCACTGATGGTCGGCATCCTCTACGAGGCCACCGACGGCTGGACCGCGCCGATCGGGTTCCTGCTGGGCGCCCTGGCCGTGCAGACGACGGCGGGCATGGCGATCGCTCGTCCCCGTTACGTCGAGGACGAGTGACGAACGCGGACGGTCAGGAGGAAGCCGGCGTCGGTTCGCCGGCGACTGCCTCATCCACCGTCGGGTAGGTGTGCAGCACCTCGACCAGCCCGCTCACCTCAAGGATGCGCAGCACACCGCGCTGCGGGGCGGCCAGCCGGACCACGCCGCCAGCCTCGTCGCAGCTGTTCTTGGCGCGGACGAAGACCGACAGACCTGTCGAGTCGCAGAACGAGACGTCCGCCAGGTCGAACACCAGCCGGTTGCGGCCCTTGTCGAGCAGGTCGGTGATCTGGTCCTGCAGCTGCGGTGCAGTGGCCATGTCCAGCTCGCCAGCGACCGCCACGACGACCACGTCGCCGCGTTGTTCCGTGTGCACCGTCAACGACATTCGCCAGACCTCCTGTTATCGGGGGAACGGTATCCCACGACCATGGTCGGACGTAGCACGGGAGCCGTGATCCGGTGGCTCTCGTCATTCTGTTGCTACGGGGCAAGTAGTTGGTCAGCCCCCGGTGATAGAGTCCGCCCGGTCCAGGTCAAGGGGGTTCGAAATGGCGTTGAGCACCGAAGAAAGTGGTCGGCTCGCCGCGCTGCTGAGCGGGCAGGACGAACGGGTCACAACTCGGTGGACCGAGATCGTCACCAGGTCGTTGCGCGGCCGATTGAGCCAGGCGGAGCTGCGCCGACAGGTCCAGGACCTGCACCACGCCATCGTCGCCACCGGCGACAAGGGCACCATCGACCTGTCCGCCGAGAGCGCCGGCGAACTGCGCGCCGCACTCTCCGAGCTGTCCCGTGGCCGGGCCCGTCAGGGCTTCTCCGCCACCGAGACCACGATCAGCGTCTTCGCGCTGAAGGACGTGCTGGCCGAGCTGGTGCAGGAGGCCGGCGGCCCGAACGCGTTGCAGGACTATGTCGCCTTCTCGAAGCTGGTCGACGAGATGGGCCTGTTCACCTTCGAGAGCTTCGTCCGCACCCGGGAGAGCCTGATCGCCGATCAGGCCGAGCAGCTGCTCGAACTCTCCACGCCGGTGGTCAAGCTCTGGGAGGGTGTCGTCGCCGTCCCATTGGTCGGCACCCTGGACTCGGCCCGGGCCCAGGTCGTCATGGAGCGGCTGCTGCAGACCCTGGTCGACACCGGCTCGCCGTACGCGATCATCGACATCACCGGTGTACCGGCGGTGGACACCCAGGTCGCCCAGCACATCCTGAAGACAGTGGTCGCCGCCCGGCTGATGGGCGCCGACTGCATCATCTCCGGCATCCGCCCGCAGATCGCGCAGACCATCGTGGCGCTCGGCATCGAGTTCGGCGACATCGCCACCAAGGCGAGCCTCGCCGACGCGCTGCGTCACGTGCTGCGGCTCAGTGGGGTGGAAACCGCCCGTCGCCAGCCGCGTCGGGGCGTCTGATGGAAAGGGTGCCGATCCTCAAGATCGGGGACATCCTGCTCGTCTCCATCCAGCTGGACATGTCCGACCAGACGGCCGTCCAGCTCCAGGAGGACCTGGCCGAGCGGATCGTCGCGACCGGCTGCCACGGCGTCATCATCGACATCACCGCGCTGGACATCGTCGACTCCTTCGTCGGGCGGATGCTCTCCGCCATCGCCTCGATCTCCAAGGTGCTCGACGCGGAGACGGTGGTGGTCGGGATGCGTCCGGCAGTCGCCATCACACTTGTCGAACTCGGGCTGTCGTTGAACGGCATCCGTACCGCTCTGAACGTCGAGCGCGGCATGGAACTGATCGCGGCGGCCCACGCCGACGAGCTCGACTACCAGCTCGACGACGATCCGGACGCCGAGACGGCCACGCCGTGACCGCGGGCATCGACCTGGGCCAGCCACAGGCGCAGTCGGTCCGCAGCGACGAGGACGTGGTACGCGTCCGGCAGTTGGTCCGTGCCGTGGCGGTGGCCGTCAAGTTGTCCCTCGTGGACCAGACGAAGGTGGTCACCGCGGCGAGCGAGTTGGCCCGCAACACCCTGGTGTACGGCGGTGGCGGCTCGGTCGAGGTGACGACCGTGGACAACGGCCGACGCAAGGGCGTCCGGATCGTCTTCGCCGACTCCGGGCCGGGCATCGCCGATCTGAATCTGGCCATGACCGACGGCTACACCAGCGGCGGTGGGCTCGGCCTCGGGCTGAGCGGGTCCCGTCGACTGGTCGACGAGTTCGAGATCGAGACTTCTCCGGACACCGGCACGCGGATCACGGTCACCAAGTGGTCCCGGTGAACGCCGACGCCGTTACCGACAGTGGCATCTGGTTCCGGGTGGAGGCCAGCAGCGCGGCGAGCGCCGTCCGGCGCGCCGCCGAGCGCCTCGGCGCCCAGGTGGAAATGGGTGCGGTGCGCATCGCCGACCTGGCCATCGTCGCAGCCGAGCTGACCAGCAACCTGGTCAAGCACGCCGACGAGGGTGTGCTGCTGCTTCGGCCGGTGCGCCGTGCCGGGCAGGCCGGCGTGGAACTGATCGCCATCGACTCCGGGCCCGGCATGGCCGACCTGACCGTCTCGTCCCAGGACGGGCACTCCACCACCGGCACGCTCGGCATCGGTCTGGGTGCCATCGTGAGGCAGGCCAGCTGGTTCGACGGATATTCGCTGCCGGGCAAGGGCACCGTCCTCGCCGTGCAGGTCTGGCCGGCGGAGCCGGCACGGCCGTCCTGGGCCGGTGCTCTCACCCGACCGCTGACCGGCGAGACGGTAAGCGGCGACGGCTACGCCGTGCGGGTCGCCGACGGGCGGCACCAGGTGCTGGTCAGCGACGGGTTGGGGCACGGCCCGCTGGCCGGCGCGGCAACCGACGCGGCCCTGGCCGCGTTCCGGGACGCCCCGGCCGGTCCACCGGCGGTGGTGGTCGGTCACCTCCACCGGAGCATGTCGCACACCCGTGGCGCAGCGCTCGCGGTCGCCGAGCTGGCGCCGGCGGCCGGTGTGCTGCACTACGCCGGCCTGGGCAACATCTCCGGTGTGGTCGTCGAGGGCGGCGGCCAGCGCCGGGGGCTGGTGTCGCTGCCCGGCATCGCCGGCCACCAACGGCCGACGATCCGGGAGTACGACTACCCGTTCGGTCCCGGTGCCCGGCTGGTGATGCACAGCGACGGGGTGGTCGACAGGTGGCGGATGGCCGACTACCCGGGTCTGATGGAGAGATCCCCGCTGGTCATGGCGGCGACCCTGCTGCGTGACGCCGGTGTACGACGCGACGACGCCTGCGTACTGGTAGCGAGGTCCTGGGCATGAGCGGGGAGCCGGCAGCGCTGCCGCTGCTCCAGATGGCGCTGCGGGTCGAGCAGGACATCTTCGTGATCCGCCAGCGGGGCCGCGAGGTGGCCACCGTGGTCGGCCTGGAACACCAGGACCAGGTCCGGATCGCCACCGCGCTCAGCGAGGTCGCCCGGGACCTGCTGGGCACGACCGGCGGTGCCGACGTCTCGTTCCACGTCGACGCGGGTGCCGACGGCCGGTTCCACCTGCGCGCCGACCTGGCCCCGGTGTCCCCGCTCCCGGACGGTCGCTACCAACCGCAGTCCGGCGCGGTGTCCCGACTGGTTGACACACTGAGCGTGTCGACCGTCCAGGGGGTTACGGTCGTAAGGATGTCCCGACGAGTCCCGGCCAGCGCGCCGACGCCGACCCCGGAGCGGCTCGCCGAGTTCCGTACCGAACTCGGCAGTACCGCGCCGGCCAGCGCGCTGGACGAGCTGACCGTGCAGAACGGGCAGCTCATCGCCGCACTCGACGAGGTGCGCAGTCAGCGCGACGAGCTGGCCGTGCTCAACGAGGAGCTGGCCGAGACCAACCGGGGGGTGCTGGCGCTCTACAACCAGCTCACCGAGGAGCTGGAGGAGACCAACCGCGGCGTCGTCGCCCTCTACGCCGAGCTGGACGAGAAGTCCGCTCAGCTTCGTGCGGCGAGTGAGTCGAAGAGCCGGTTCCTGGCCAACGTGAGCCACGAGCTGCGCGCCCCGGTCACCGCGATCATCGGCCTGGGGCGGCTGCTCACCGACTCCGCCTCCGACCCGCTCACCGACGAGCAGGGCCGCCAGGTTGATCTGATCCGCTCGTCGGCGGCAGATCTGCTCAACCTGGTCAACGAACTCCTCGACCTGGCCAAGGCGGAATCCGGCCGGATCGAGCCAGACCTGGCCGAGGTCGACCTGCGCCCGGTCTTCGGTCAACTCCGCGGCACTTTGCGCGCCCTGGCCACCCGCCCGGGGGTGGAGTTGGTCGTCGAGGAACCGGCCGCGCCTGCCCTGCTGCGCACCGACGAGGTGCTGCTCGGCCAGGTGCTGCGCAACCTGCTGCACAACGGGTTGAAGTTCACCGAACGCGGCGAGGTACGACTGCGAGCCAGCCAACACGGCGACCGTTGGCATTTCACGGTCAGCGACACCGGGCCGGGCATCGCTCCCGAGCTGCACGACCGGATCTTCGAGGAGTTCTACCAGGTGCCCGGAGCCACCCGCGTCGGCGGCACCGGCCTCGGCCTGCCGTACGCCCGGCGGTTGGTGACGCTGCTGGGCGGGACGCTGGAGCTGACCAGCGCGCCGGGCGAAGGCAGCACGTTCACCGTCTCCCTGCCCACCGGCGGGGCGTGACGGCATGGACGGCCTGCCGACAACCATCCTGGTGGTCGACGACAGTCGTACCAAGCGTTACCTACTGGTCAGCTGGCTGACCAGGGCCGGGTTCACAGTGCTGGAAGCCGAGAACGGCGCCGAGGCGTTGGCTCGGGTCGAGGTGGACCGGATCGACCTGGTGGTGCTCGACGTCCGGTTGCCCGACCTGAGCGGGTACGAAGTCTGCGAACAGATCAAGGCGCGGCACCCGGCGATGCCGGTGATCCATGTGTCGGCGCACGCCGTGGACGTGGCCGACCGCGCCCAAGGGCTGACCCGGGGCGCGGACGCGTACCTGACCGAGCCCATCGAGCCCGAGGAGCTGATCGCCACCACGCGGGCGGTGCTGCGCTACTACCAGGCACGGCAGCGCGCCGAACTGCTCGCCGAGCGGTTGCTCGGGTTGGCCGACACGACAGTGGCGGTGCACGCCGCGCCGACCTTCGCGCGCCTGCTGGAGGCCGCCGCCGAGGGTGCCGCCCAGATCTTCAGAAGCCCGGCGGCGGTGATCGCCGAGACCTTCGACGGCGACTGTCTCGCGGGGATCTGCGCAGGTCCCGGCGCGGTGGCCGCCGTGGTGCCGTGGGTCGTCGACGACACCGGGGTGCCGACCGGTGCCACGGTCCGGGTGGAGGCCCCGGCGAACTGGGCGCTCGTCGACTGGCCGGCGGACGACACGGTGACCATCGCCGCCGCCAAGCTGCGCGAGGACCGGGCCCCGCTGTACGTGGTGGTCCCGACCGCCACCCAGACCGCGCGAACCCCGGTGCTCAAGCAGTTGGCTCAGGCGGTGGCCGCGGCCGTGGAGGGGCAGCGCTCGTTCGACGAGGAGCACCGGATCGCGGTCACCCTCCAACGCAGCCTGCTCCCGCGCGGGCTGCCCACCGTGGCCGGCCTCGATTTCGCGGTGCGCTACGAACCGGCAAGCGCGCAGACCGAGGTGGGTGGCGACTTCTACGAGCTGGTGATGCTCGACGGGCATCTGCTGCTGGCGATCGGGGACGTCGCCGGCCACTCGCTGCACGCGGCGACAGTGATGGCCGAGCTGCGGCACGCCGTGCGGGCGTACGCGGTCGAGGGCCACCAGCCCGGCGAGATCCTGCACCGGGTCAACGAGCTGATGCGGACACTGCTGCCGAACGAGGTAGCGACGCTCTGCGTACTGCTGCTGCACCCGCCGACCGGACGGGTTCGGCTGGCCAGCGCCGGGCACCTTCCGCCGCTGCTGATCATGGACGGCAAGGTCGAGTTCGTGCAGCACTCCGCGCCGCTGCTCGGCATCCGCGCCCCTCGCCCGGCCGACCTGGAGTTCGTGGTGCCGGCCGGAGCCACGCTGGTCCTCTACACCGACGGGCTGATCGAGCGACGGGACGCCACCATCGACGAGGGACTGTCCGCGCTGGCCGCGGTCGCCGCGACTGTCGACGGTGACCTGGACCAGTTCTGCGCCCGGTTGCTGGTGGAGCTGGCCCCACCGGAGATCCAGGACGACGTCGCCGTGGTCGTCCTGCGTCGCCGTTGATCTGCCAGCTGTCTCGGCTTTCTCTTTCGGCTTCCTCAGCGCACCGAGCGGGCGTACGCGGCGGGGGACACGCCGGCCACGGCGGTGAAGTCGCGGACCAGGTGGGCCTGGTCGCTGTAGCCGAGGTCGGCGGCGAGGCCAGCCCAGCTCAGCGGGCCGCCAGCGGCCTGTTCGACCGCCTCCTGGAGCCGGTAGCGGCGGATCACCCACTTCGGCCCGACCCCCACGTACTCCATGAAGAGCCGCTGCAACCGGCGGACCGGAACGTCGTGCCGCGCGGCGAAGTCGTCGACGCGCAGCACGGTCCGGTCGGTGCGGATCGCCTCGGCCAGCCGGACGGCCTCCTCGGCCACCGGGTCCGGCTCGGGCCGCCAAGCGGTGAGGAGGGTGTCCAGAGCCCGGCAGCGTTCGTTGTCGCTGGTTGCCGACGTGGGTGGTCCCGCGGGCCCGCCCGCGCACACCGGGAAGCCCGGGTGGGTCAGCCGGCCGGTGGGCAGCGGCACCCTACGTCCGGTCAACTCACTGACCGGGCGCTGCCAGAAGGCGTGGAAGCCGCCTGGGCGGAACTGCACCCCGGACACCCGGCCGGTGCCGCAGAGCGTGATCCGGAACAGGTCGCGGCCCACCCCGGCCACCTCGCCGGACTCGGGCCTGTCGCCGTCGTGGTCGCCGTCGTCGCGTCGGAACACCACGTTCACCGCCGGGTGCGGCACGACCCGCTGCTCGAACGGCGCGTTCAACACCCAGTCGATCAACCAGTAGTGCTCGACCCACGGGCGCAGCGACTCCGCCGGCAGGTGTCGACGGAAGCGCACCTCGCGCAGCAGCCGCCCGGGGTCGAGAATCCCCCTGCTGTCGCCACGCGGTCGGTGTCGCATTTGTTCAAGACCACCCTCATACGCTGGCCATATGTCCACTCAGACTAGCGATCTGCTGGCCGCTGCGGCGCCGCGAACCGTCGATGTGGTGCGCGGTATCTCCGACGACCAGCTCGACCTGCCCACGCCGTGCCAGGAGTACGCGGTCCGTGATCTGCTCAATCATCTCTTCCAGGTGGTGGTCAACTTTCAGGACCTGGCCGAGAAGCGACAGGTGGAGTGGGCGGAGAAGCCCGACCACCTGGGCGACGGCTGGCGGGACCGCTTCGAGGCGGAAACCAGCCGATTGGTCGCCGCCTGGTCGGACCCGTCCACCCTGGAAGGCGTGTCACCGGGCATGGGCATGCCGCAGTCCGTCATCGGCGGTATGGCCCTGCTGGACCTGACCGTGCACGGCTGGGACCTCGCGGTCGCCACCGGTCTGCCGTACCACCCAGCCCCGGAGGCGGTGGCCGAGCTGCACGGTCTGGTGGAGCAGTTGGGCCCCACCGCCCGCAAAATGGGCGTCTTCGCCACCCCACCCCCACTCCCAGCCCCACCCCCAACCCCCGACCTGGCCCACCTCCTAACCAAAACCGGCCGTACCCCCACCTGGCCCCAAACCCCCTAACCCCCAACCTTCCCCTCTGCCCCCACCTCCCTTCCCTCCTGTTGATCATGAAGTTATTGCTCAGACACGCCGAGGTGGATGGCAATAACTTCATGATCAACGGGGTGAGGCGGGGGTGGGGGCCGGTGGGTGTGGGTGGGTGGGGGGGTGTTGACTTGGGTATTCGCTCGGTGAATAGTGGGCGGCGTGTCTACGCCGCATGTTCTGCTCGGGTTGCTTGCTGGGGGCAGCCGGCACGGGTATGAGCTGAAGCGTGCGCACGACGAGCGGCTGCCGCGGGCTCGGCCGCTGGCCTTCGGGCAGGTCTACGCCACGCTTGGCCGCCTCGAACGCGACGGGCTGGTGGCGGCCGCCGGGCAGGACCGGGTGGCCGGGCCGGATCGCACGGCGTACGCGCTGACCGACCAGGGGCGGCACACGCTGGACCAGTGGCTGTCCACTGTGGAACCGCCCATGCCGTACGTGGCCAGCACGCTCTTCGCCAAGGTCGTGGTGGCGTTGCTGGTCGCCGATGTCGATCGGGCCCGGTCGTACCTGATCGCCCAGCGGGGCGCGCACACCGCACGGCTGCGTGAGCTGACCGCTGTCAAATCCGACCCGGCCGCCACTCTCAGCGATGTGGTCGCGGCCGACTTCGCGATCGCCCACCTCGACGCGGATCTGCGGTGGCTGCACGCCACGCTGGGCCGGGTCGCCGACTGGCACCGGGAGGTGCATCCGTGACGCAACTCCAGGCTCGCGGCGTGGTTCGGGCGTACGGCCCGACGCCTGCGCTGCGCGGTGTGACGCTCGAGGTGGCCGAGGGCGAGATCGTCGCCGTGACCGGGCCGAGTGGCTGCGGCAAGTCGACACTGCTGCACTGCCTGGCCGGGATCCTTCGGCCGGACGCGGGCGAGGTCACCTGGCAGGGGCACCGCATCGACACCTGGTCGGAGGCGGCCCGGTCCCGGCTGCGGCGCACCGAGTTCGGGGTGCTGTTCCAGTTCGGTCAGCTGGTGGCCGAGCTGACCGCGGCCGAGAACGTCGCCCTGCCCCTGCTCCTCGCCGGCACGGGGCGGCGAGAGGCACGGACGGCGGCGCTCACCTGGCTGGAACGGTTCGGGGTGGCCGAGGTGGCCGACGTGCGGCCGGGTGAGATGTCCGGGGGTCAGCAGCAACGCTGTGCCACCGCGCGGGCGCTGGTCACCGAGCCTCGGGTGCTCTTCGCCGACGAGCCGACCGGTGCACTGGACACGCTCACCGGCGAGCAGGTGCTCACCCAACTGGTCCGGCTCGCCCGTGAGCAGCGCACCGCCGTCGTGCTGGTCACCCACGAGCCGCGGATCGCCGCGTACGCCGATCGGGAGATCGTGCTGCGCGACGGCCTGGTGGACCACACCGGCCTGGGGCTCGACGTGCCGCTGGCCGGTGGTGCCCGGTGAGACCGGCGACGCTGGTCCGCCTCGCGCTCGCCGGCACCCGCACCGACACCGCCCGGGTGGTGCTCACGGCGCTGAGCGCCCTGCTGGCGACACTGGCCGGGCTCGCGGCGCTCACCGTGTTGGCCATCCCCACGCCCGCGGCGACGGATGAGAACCCGAACAGGTGGTCGGAGCAGTACCAGCACGCTCTGCTGGTGGAGCCCGGGTTGCGCGGCGGTACGGCGTTCGCGCTGCTGATGCTGATGGTTCCGGTGTTGGCGCTGGCCGGTCAGTGCGCCCGGCTCGGCGCCCCCGCACGGGACCGCCGGTTGGCCGCGCTCCGGTTGGCCGGCGCCACTCCCGGGCAGGTCACCCGACTGGTGGTGCTGGAGACCGGCGTGGCCGCTCTGCTCGGCACGCTCGTCGGGCTGGGTGTCTACCTGGTTGGCCGCGATCTGTTGCACCGACCGGACGCGGAAGGTCGACTGGCCCTGCCCACCGACGTGCTGCCGTCGACCGGCGCGCTGGCCGGCATGGTGCTCGGTCTGCCTGTCGTCGCGGCGTTGGCCACCGCCCTGATGCTGCGTACGGTCACCACCAGCCCGCTCGGGGTGAACCGCAGGGCGGCCCGCGAGCGTGGTCCAGGCCCGTGGGCCGGGCTCCTGATCGGGTTCGGCGTGCTCTCGTTCGTGGTGGTCCGCCCGGTGGTCTTTCGGTTCGACGACAACGAAGAGTTGGCCTGGCTGGTGCCGCTGCTGTTCGTGGTGGGCGGGTTGGCGGCGATGATCGGGGTGGTGGTCGGCACCGGCTGGATCTCGTACCGCTGCGGGGTTTTGCTGCGTCGGCATGCCCGCCGCGCCCCGGCCCTGCTCGCGGCGGGCCGGTTGATGGTCGATCCGTGGGCGGGCAGCCGCACGTTCGCCGCGCTGCTCGCCGCCCTGATCTTCGGCGGGGGCGCGGCCGCCCAGCGCGCCTACTTCGCCACCAAGGACCAGCTCGACCGGGAGCAGAGCCGACTCGCCGGGGCGGGCGGTGGGGGCGACAACCCCTTCTATCTGTCGACCATGGATCTTGTCGACGGCGCGGTCGCCGTGGCCATCCTGATCGCGACGGGCGGGCTGATCGTCGCGCTGGTCGAGGGGATCGTCGCCCGTCGACGCGCCTACGCGGCGTTGGTCGCCACCGGGGTGCCCCGCGCCACGCTGAGCCGTTCGGTGGCCTGGCAGGCGCTGGCCCCGGCCGTGCCGGCGATCCTGCTCGCGCTCACTGTCGGCACGCTGCTCGGCCGTGGGCTCGGTGGGGAGGTGTCCGCGGGCGGCGGGTCGATGGAGATCTGCGAGGCCACGGCGGCGCTCTGTGACGACCCTGCCACCAGCGGGCAGTACACCCGGATCGTGCACTTTCCCGTGGTGCAGCGAGCCGTTCCCGTACCTCTTGAGCACCTGGCGTGGCTCGGGGCCGGCGCGTTGGCGGCGGTGCTGGTGACGGTCGGTGTCGGCCTGCTCTTCCTGCGTGCCAGCACTGCCCTGGACGAGCTGCGGACGACCTGAGCCGAGGCGGCCGGGTCAGGCGCCGAGCAGGCCGGAGGAGAGCGCGACCAGCGTGCCGACCACTGCGGAGCAACAGCAGACCAGGAGGCCGGCGACCACGGCGAGGATCAGCCAGACCCGGCGGTCCCGTGCCACCGCCGCCACGCTCGGTCGGCGGACCTCCGAAACGGCTTCGCCGTCACCATCCGTAGCCCCGGTCACCCCGGAAGTCTAGGCCCGGCACCCACGTCGGCCCGGCAACGCCAGCCACCCGGCGCGCGGGCCCCGCGCGCCGCCGGTGATCGCGCCCGATCATGGAAGTGGTGCTCTCCCCAGCCGCCGGGGGACCACCTCCAGGATCGAGCGCGATCACGTCGACTTACGGGTCAGGCGCGGCCGATGCGGTCCAGGATCCAGGCGTTGATGAACGCCTCCTCGCGCCAGGAGTTGTAGCGACCGCTCGGACCGCCGTGCCCGGCGCCCATCTCGGTCTTCAGCAGATAATCGCCGCCCGGGGCGACCGCCCGCAGCCGGGCGATCCACTTCGCCGGCTCCGAGTAGAGCACCCGGGTGTCGTTGAGGCTGGTCACCGCGAGGATCGCGGGATAGTCCACGGCCGCCACGTTCTCGTACGGCGTGTAGGACTTCATGTACGCGTACACCTCGGGGTCGTCGAGAGGGTTGCCCCACTCCTCCCACTCGGTGACGGTCAGCGGCAGCGACGGGTCGAGGATCGACGTGAGCGCGTCCACGAACGGCACCTGCGCCACGATCCCGGTGAACGCGTCCGGCGCGAGGTTGGCCACGGCGCCCATCAGCAGGCCACCGGCCGAGGCGCCCCGGGCGACAAGCCTGTCGCTGGCCGTCCAGCCGGCCTTGACGAGGTGCTGGGCGCACGCCACGAAGTCGGTGAAGGTGTTCTTCTTGGCCAGCAGCTTGCCCTGGTCGTACCACCGTCGGCCCAACTCACCGCCGCCCCGGATGTGCGCCACAGCGAAGACCACGCCCCGGTCCAACAGGGACAGTCGGGCCACCGAGAACCACGGGTCCATGCTGGCCTCGTACGAGCCGTAGCCGTACAGCTCGCAGGGCGCCGAGCCGTCCCGGGGGGTGCCGGCGCGGCAGACCAACGAGATCGGCACGCGGGTGCCGTCGTCGGCGAGCGCCCAGTCGCGGTGCTGCTCGTACTCAGCCGGGTCGTACGGTCGCCCGTCCGGCCCAGGCAGCACCGGCTTCTGCTTGAGCAGCACCATCTGCCGGGTGACCAGGTCGTAGTCGTACACCGAGTCGGGGGTGATCAGGGAGGAGTAGCGCAGCCGGACCTGGCCGGTGCGGTACTCCGGGTTGGCGTCCAACCCGACGCTGTACAGCGGCTCCGGGAAGTCGATGTCGTGCCCGTCGTCGCTGCCCACCGGCAGCACCCGCAGCCCGGTGAGCCCGTCGGTGCGCAGCGACACCACCAGGTGGTTGGCGAAGGCGTCGACGGCCTCCAGTCGGGTGCCGGGGGTGTGCTCGATCAGCGGCACCCAGTCGCCCGGTACGTCCGCCGAGGTGAACGCCAGCGCGAAGTCCTCCGCACCGTCGTTGTGCAGGATCAGGAAACGGTGGCCGTGGTGCTCCACAGTGTATTCGACGCCCTGTCGGCGGGGAGCGATCACGGCCGGGGCGCCGGTCGGGTTGCCGGCGGGGATGACAAGCACCTCGCTCGTCACCTTGCTGTGCACGTCGATGAGAATGAACTTCTCCGACCGGGTGAGCTCTACGCCCACCCAGAACCGCTCGTCGTCCTCCTGGTGGACCACCACGTCCTCGGCGGCGGCGGAGCCGATGAGGTGTCGCCAGACCCGGTTCGGACGCCAGGCGTCGTCCACCGTCACGTAGAACAGCGCCGAGGCGTCGCTCGACCAGGCGGTGCCGTAGAACGTGTCCGGCACCTCGTCCGGCAGCAACTCGCCGGTGGTCAGGTCCTTCACACGCAGGGTGAACCGCTCGTCGCCCGAGAAGTCGGTGGAGTAGGCCAGCCAGCGACCGTCCGGACTGACGTCGAACGCGCCGAGCGAGAAGAAGTCGTGCCCCTCCGCCAGCAGGTTGCCGTCGAGGAGCACCTCCTCGCCGTCGAGCGGGGCGCCGTCCGCGCTGACCGGCGGGTCGGTCTCGCCGTCGCGGACCGCCCGGCGGCACTGCACTCCGTACTGTTGCCCCTCGACCGTCCGGGTGTAGTACCAGTGCCCGCCCTTGCGGGTCGGCACGGACAGGTCGGTCTCCTGGGTGCGGCGGCGAGTCTCCTCGAACAGGTCGGCGCGCAACTCGGCCAGGTGTGTCGTACGCGCGTCGGTGTACTCGTTCTCGGCGGTCAGGTAGGCGATCGTCTCCGGGTCGTCCTTGACGGCGAGCCAGGAGTACTCGTCGACGACGGTGTCGCCGTGGTGGGTGCGCTCGCTGGGCACCCGCTTCGCCGCGGGCGGGGCAATCTCGGTGGTCACGGCGGCCACGTTACCGGCCGGCAGCCGCAGCGCGCCGGACCAGCGGCATCCCGATACTCGCCACCACGGCTTTCGAACACATGTACGATGGCCGGCATGGCGGCAGCAGCGAGTTCCCTCGGCCGGTCCGGAGCCCTCGAGATCAGCCGGCGGTTGGCGGCGATCTGCGGTCCACCCTTCTCCCGACTGGCCGGTCCCGCCGACGAGGTGGCGGGGCGGCCGGCGCGCTTCGTGGCCGTCCCGGGCGGCCCGCACGCCGCCGCCGAGGTGCTGCGGTTGGCCGCCAGGCACGATCTGGCAGTGGTGCCCCGAGGCGCGGGCACGAAGATCGACTGGGGTGCCACCCCCGTTCAGGTCGACATCCTGCTCGACACCGGTCGGCTGGCGGGCATCGGTCACGAGTCGGTCGACTCGCTGGCGACCGACGTGGGGGCCGGCACCCCACTGCGGGCGGTGCAGGCCACTCTGGAGCGCACCGGGCAGCGGCTCGCGATGGACGCCCCGTCACCCGGCGCGACAGTGGGTGGCGTGCTCGCCGCCGGCGAGGCCGGTCCCTTGCGCCACCGCCACGGCAGCCCCTGTGACCAGCTGCTCGGCGTGCGCTACCTCGCCGCCGACGGCGAGCTGATCAGCGTCGGCGGTGGCGCGCCCGGGCTCGACCTGGCTCGCCTGCTCTGTGGCTCCCAGGGCGCGCTCGGCGTGCTGGTCTCGGCGAGCCTGCGGGTGCAGCCGGCGCCGGCGAGCAGGCTCTGGGTGTCCCGCCCGGTGTGGACGCCGCTGGAGGTGCACGACCTGGTCCGGACGATCCTCGCCGCTCGGCTGGAGCCCTCGGCCATCGAGCTGGACCTGCCCGGCGGCACCCCCCGCCCGCGTACGCCGTACCCGCCCGGTCACCCGGCGGCCACCGCCCGGGAGCGCCATCCTTCGATGTCCGGCCGGGCCGGTGCCCCGTCCCGGGCCGGTAGCCTGGTGATGCTGCTGGAGGGCGGGCCCGCCGACGTCACCGAGCGTGCCGAGCGGCTGGTCGGCCTGCTGCACGGGGAGGCGACGATCGCCCACTCCGCGCCGACGTGGTGGCGCCGCTACCCGTTCGCCCCAGGTGACACGGCGCTGCGCCTGGAAGTGCCGATCGGCGACCTGCATGCCGCCGTCTACGCGCTACGCGACGCGGCCGGCGCGCCGGTCCCGGTTCGCGGATCCGCCGGGCTGGGCGTGGTGCACGCGGCACTGCCCGGGGCGCTGGCACCCGATCGGGTGGCGTCCATCCTGGCCGCCGTCCGAGGGGTGCTGCTGGCCCGGCAGGGCCGCTGCGTGGTGGTCTCCGCTCCGGCGGCGGTCCGCCAGGCGGTCGACCTGTGGGGCGAGTTGGCCGGCCTGGCCCAGTTGCGGGCCGCGAAGCGGCGCGTGGATCCGGAGCACCGACTCGCGCCCGGACGGCTCCCCGGCGGCCTGTAGGGCCCGGCCCCGGCAGAGCGTCAGTCCATCCACCACCGGTGCATGTCCAGCAGCGGCGGGGTGAACCGGGCCACCAGCACCAGCACGCTGCCCACCGCGCCGGCCAGCAGCAGTGACCGGGTCGCCCGGGGCAGTGCCTCGCGCTCCCGGGCGGCCAGCGCCACCGCGACGATCGCCAACGGCAGCCCGAGCACCGCACCCACCACGTAGAGCATCCCGACCACGGCATAGAGCCAGAGGAACGGAATCAGGTCCTTCGGGTCGTAAGCGCCGGTCAGCATCTCGGCCGGGCCGACGCCGGCGCTCGTCATCCGACCGAGGTAGAGCAGCAGCACGGCGAGGAACGCGCCGATGGTCGCGAGCTGCGCGACGATCAGGGCCCGGACCGCCGACCGGGAGTACGACGTGACCTGCGCGACGCTCGTCATGACCGTCAATCTACCGAGCGGACCCGATGTCCGGGGGCCGCGCAGCGGTCAGGTTGCGTCGTTGCGCAGCACCAGGATGGCGATGTCGTCCCGGGGCGGCTCGACCGAGAAGTTGATCGCCGCGGCGCGCAGCCGGGCGGCCACCACGTCGGCCGAATATCCGGCCAGGGGCGCTGCGGCGTCCCGCAGTCGGTCGGCGCCGAACAGCTCCCGGCCGCGCCGCCGCTCGGTGACGCCATCGGTGTAGAAGATCAGCGAATCGCCCGGCGCGAGCGTGATCTCCGCCGTCGGTGAGGTGATCGTGTCGAGCAGGCCGAGCGCGGTGCCGCCGGTGCCGACGAACTCGGCGCCGCCCGCCCCGGCCAGCAGCACCGGCCGGTCGTGCCCGGCGAGGTGCAGCGCCACGTCCAACCGGCCGCCCTCGCCCGGCCCGACCGCTGCCAGCGCCAGCGTGCAGTAGCGACCGCCGCCGCGCTCGACAAGTGTCTCGTTGAGCCGCGCCAGCGCCTCGGGCAACGGTTTGCCGTCGCCGACCAGCACCCGGATCACGTCCCGGACCAGCCCGGTCACCGCGGCGGCCTGGACACCCTTGCCCGAGACGTCACCGATCACCACCAGCCAGCGCCCGTCGGGCAGCGGCACCACGTCGTAGAAGTCGCCCCCCACCTCGGCGTCGTCACCGGTCGGGACGTACTCGGCGGCGAAACCGATCCCGTCCACCACCGGCAGGACGGGCGGCAGCAGAGACTGCTGGAGCGTCTGCGCCACGCGACGGCGTTCGGCGTGGATCCGGGCGTTCTCGATGGCCAGCGCTGCCCGCCGGGCCACGTCCTCCAACACGGCCACCTCGTCCGGGTCGTGCCGGTGCCGCTGGTGTCGCCCCACCGCGAGGGTCCCGAGCCGCTGTCCGCGGGCGATCAGCGGGACCGCGAAACCCTCCATCGGGCCGCCCAGGGGGATCTGCGCCGCGCTGCGTGACGCCTCGCGTAGGCGGGCCTGGATCGAATCCGGCCCGGTCTCCGCCAGCACCTTGTGCAGCTGCGGAAGCATCGACTCGTCGGCGTGGCTGGCCGCCGCCAGCCGGAGCCGGCCCCACTCGTCGGTGGTGTGCACCGCGCACCACTGACCGAGTCGCGGCACCACCAACTGCGGCACCAGCGCCATGGTCAGGTCGACGTCCAACGACTGGGCCAGCAGCTCGCTGGCCTCGGCCAGGAACGTCAACCACACCTGCCGGCGGATGTCGGCCCGGCGCAGCCGGTCGTTCTCCAGGTGCAGCGACAGTCGCTCGGCGGTGAGCACCGCCAGCGGTCGGGCGTACGCGGACGGCGCGGCGTCCAACTCCAACTCCCCGGCGTACGGGCGGTGCACCGTCAGCGGCACCCGGAGCAGCTCGCTGCCGGGGCGGGGCGGCCGACCGAAGCGGGCCAAAACCTGGCGGCCCTGTCCGTCGCCCCGGTCCAGGCGGATCGTGCCGCCGGCCGCGCCCACCATCTCGGCGACGCGGCTGAGCAGGCTGGTGGCGAAGTCGGGCAACGGGTCGTCCCCGTACAGGTCGGGGGCGGTCTGCATGAGTTCGCTCATCGCGCTGGCGCTCGGCGCGGACTGGTCGGTGCTCGTTTGTGGGCCGGCGTTGGCCGGTGTCGACTCGCCGACGGTGCCCGGGGCGGGCGGGTCGACGCCGGGGCGGTCCAGGCGGAACCAGACGCCCTTCCCGGTGGGCAGGTACGTGGTGCCCCAGCGGCTGGCGAAGTGGTCGACCAGCAGGAGGCCCCGGCCCCGCACGGAGACCTCGTCGATCTCGGTGGAGTCGTTGCGGTCGCCGACGGTCAGTTCGTCGCCGGAGCCGGGGGCGAAGTCGGAGACGGTGACGGTCAGCCCGATCTCGTCGGCGACGACCTCGATGTCCAACTCGGTGCCGGCGTGCTCGACGGCGTTGGTGGTCAGCTCGGTGGTGAGCAGCAGCGCCTCGTTGGCCAGTTCGTCAAGGTGTGACTCGGTCAACACCGAGCGGACCACGGCGCGGGCGGCGGCCGGCGTGCGGCGGTCGGCGGGCAGCCGGACACGCCGGACGGCCCCGTCCCGGGCCCCGGCCGTCGCGGGCCCCGCCTCGGCTGACACCCCCGTATCCTCCACCGTTGCCCTGCCGGGTGCCAAGCCGATCACCAATCGGGGCTGTCGCGTCGGTCAGGGGCACGAGTGGCGGGGCATGGCGGTGACGTGTCGAAACGATGGCTGCGGGAGCCGGGCGAGGTTTGCGGCGCGCCGTGCCGGGTCGACACCGATCGGGCGGGTCGACGGGGCGATCGATGCCACCTGGCGGGTCGCGCACCCTGGCACTACGGCGCGCGCGGGCACAATATGGGGTGCCGGTGTGTCCGCACGGACCGGCGCCCCCGAGTTGAGCGAGGAATGATGACCACGGCGAAGCAGTCGGTGGCGGATCCGTCCGCGTCCGACCACGAGGCGCTCCTCGGTGAGTTGACCGAGGCACTGCGACGGATCGGTCGCGGCGACCTGAAGGTCCGGCTTCCCCGCCGCGCCGGCGCGGCCGGCGAGGTGGCGGACGCCTTCAACGAGGTGGTCTCGCTCCAGGAGCGGCAGTACCTGGACCTGCGGCGGATCAGCCGGATCGTCGGCCGCGACGGCCGGCTCACCGAGCGGCTCGACGACGAGGGGCTGGACGGCTCCTGGGCGGAGGGGCAGCGGGCGATCAACTCGCTGATCGACGACCTGGGTCGACCCACCACCGAGATCGCCCGGGTGATCGTGGCGGTCGCCGACGGTGACCTGTCCCAGCACATGGCGTTGGAGATCGACGGTCGGCCGCTGCGCGGTGAGTACCTGCGCATCGGGCGCACCGTGAACACGATGGTGGACCAGCTGTCGTCGTTCTCGAACGAGGTGACCCGGGTGGCCCGTGAGGTGGGCACCGAGGGCAAGCTGGGCGGCCAGGCCGACGTCCGGGGTGTGGCCGGCACCTGGAAGGACCTCACCGACTCGGTGAACACCATGGCGTCGAACCTGACCGGCCAGGTGCGGTCGATCTCGCAGGTGGCGACGGCGGTGGCGAAGGGCGACCTGTCGCAGAAGATCACGGTCGGCGCGCGTGGTGAGGTTGCCGAGCTGGCCGCCACGATGAACTACCTCACCGACACGCTGCGGCTCTTCGCCGAGCAGGTGACCCGGGTGGCCCGTGAGGTGGGCACCGAGGGCAAGTTGGGCGGCCAGGCCGAGGTGCCGAACGTGGCCGGCACCTGGAAGGACCTGACCGACAGCGTCAACTCGATGGCGTCGAACCTGACCGCCCAGGTCCGTAACATCGCCCAGGTCTCCACGGCGGTGGCACGCGGCGACCTGTCGCAGAAGATCACGGTGGCGGCGCAGGGCGAGATCCTGGAGTTGAAGGACACCGTCAACACGATGGTGGACCAGTTGTCGTCGTTCGCCGACGAGGTGACCCGGGTCGCGCGTGAGGTGGGCATCGAGGGCAAGCTGGGCGGTCAGGCCCAGGTGCGCGGCGTCTCCGGCACCTGGCGGGACCTCACCGAGAACGTCAACCAGTTGGCCGGCAACCTCACCAGCCAGGTCCGCAACATCTCCCAGGTCTCCACGGCCGTGGCCAAGGGCGACCTGTCGCAGAAGATCACGGTGGACGCCCAGGGCGAGATCCTGGAGCTGAAGAACACTGTCAACACGATGGTCGACCAGCTGTCGTCGTTCGCCGACGAGGTGACCCGGGTGGCTCGCGAGGTGGGCACCGAGGGCAACCTGGGCGGCCAGGCGCAGGTGAAGGGCGTCTCCGGCACGTGGCGGGACCTGACCGACAACGTCAACTCGATGGCGTCGAACCTGACCAGCCAGGTCCGCAACATCGCCTCGGTGACCACGGCGGTGGCGAAGGGTGACCTGTCGCAGAAGATCACGGTGGACGCGCGGGGCGAGATCCTGGAGCTGAAGTCGACTGTCAACACGATGGTGGACCAGTTGTCGTCGTTCGCCGACGAGGTGACCCGGGTGGCCCGTGAGGTGGGCACCGAGGGCAAGTTGGGCGGCCAGGCGCAGGTGCGCGGGGTCGCGGGCACGTGGCGGGACCTGACCGACAACGTCAACTCGATGGCCTCCAACCTGACCGCCCAGGTCCGCAACATCGCCCAGGTCTCCACGGCGGTGGCGAAGGGCGACCTGTCGCAGAAGATCACGGTGGACGCGCGGGGCGAGATCCTGGAGCTGAAGTCGACTGTCAACACGATGGTGGACCAGTTGTCGTCGTTCGCCGACGAGGTGACCCGGGTGGCCCGCGAGGTGGGCACCGAGGGCAAGCTCGGCGGCCAGGCGCAGGTGAAGGGCGTCTCCGGCACCTGGCGGGACCTGACCGACAACGTGAACTCGATGGCGTCGAACCTGACCAGCCAGGTCCGCAACATCGCCTCGGTGACCACCGCCGTGGCGAAGGGTGACCTGTCGCAGAAGATCACCGTGGACGCCCAGGGCGAGATCCTGGAGCTGAAGTCGACTGTCAACACCATGGTCGACCAGCTGTCGTCGTTCGCCGACGAGGTGACCCGGGTGGCCCGCGAGGTCGGGATCGAGGGCAAGCTCGGCGGCCAGGCGCAGGTGAAGGGCGTCTCCGGCACCTGGCGCGACCTCACCGAGAACGTCAACCAGCTCGCCTCGACGCTGACCACGCAGTTGCGTGCCATCGCCCAGGTGTCCACCTCGGTGACCCGGGGCGACCTGACCCAGCGGATCGCGGTCAAGGCGCAGGGCGAGGTCGCCGAGCTGAAGGACAACATCAACCAGATGATCGTCACCCTCCGGGAGACGACCAAGAAGAACGCCGAGCAGGGCTGGCTGGACTCCAACCTCGCCCGCATCGGCGGCCTGTTGCAGGGCCAGCGCGACCTCGGCGAGGTCTGCCGCATGATCATGACGGAGGTGACCCCGCTGGTCGACGCCCAGCTCGGCGCCTTCTTCCTGGCCGACGACACCGACGGCAGCATGCGGCTGCGGCTGACCTCGTCGTACGGGTACGTGGCGCGGGGGCACGACGTCACCTTCGGTCCGGGCGAGGGGCTGGTCGGGCAGACTGCGCTCTCCCGTCGCACGATCCGGGTCAGCGCCTCCCCGAACAGCCGGCTCACCCTGCGGTCCGGTCTGGCCGAGACGCCCCCGTCCGACCTGGTGGTGCTCCCCGTCCTGTTCGAGGGTGAGCTGCTCGGGGTGATCGAGTTCGCAAGCGTGTCGGCCTTCTCCTCGCTACACCTGGCGTTCCTGGAGCGGCTGGTGCTCACCATCGGCATCGCGGTCAACACCATCCAGGCCAACCGGCGTACGGAGGAGCTGCTGGCCCAGTCGCAGCGGCTGGCGCACGAGATGCAGGAGCAGTCGGCGGAGTTGCAGCGCACCAACGCCGAGCTGGAGGAGAAGGCCACTCTGCTGTCCGAGCAGAAGGGCAACATCGAGACGAAGAACCGGGAGATCGAGCTGGCGCGGCTGGGCCTGGAGGAGAAGGCGCAGCAGCTGACCCGGGCGTCGGCCTACAAGTCGGAGTTCCTGGCCAACATGAGCCACGAGCTGCGGACCCCGCTGAACTCGTTGCTGCTGCTGGCCCGTCTGCTGGCCGAGAACTCGGAGCAGAACCTCAGCCCGAAGCAGATCGAGTTCGCAAAGACCATCCACGGGTCCGGCTCCGACCTGCTGCGTCTGATCGACGACATCCTGGACCTGTCCAAGATCGAGGCGGGTCGGATGGACGTCGAGCCGACCGAGATCCGCTTCACCGAGCTGCGCGGCTTCGTCGAGCAGGCGTTCGCGCCGCAGGCCGAGGAGAAGAACCTGGACTTCCAGGTACGGGTGAGCAAGGATCTGCCGCCGGCGTTGGTGACCGACCCGCAGCGGTTGCAGCAGATCCTGCGCAACCTGCTCTCCAACGCTGTGAAGTTCACCGACAACGGAGCCGTGACGCTGCGGATCGCCCCGGCCGCGGAGAACGCGGTCTTCGACGTCCCGGCGCTGACGAACGCCCAGCAGGTGATCGCGTTCACCGTGATCGACACGGGGATCGGCATCTCCGACGACAAGCTGTCGATCATCTTCGAGGCTTTCCAGCAGGCCGACGGCACGACCAGTCGCCGGTACGGCGGCACCGGTCTGGGCCTGTCGATCAGCCGCGATCTGGCCCGGCTGATCGGCGGCACGATCACGGTGTCGTCCGCGCCCGGTCAGGGCTCGACCTTCACCCTGTTCGTGCCGCAGGTGCTGGCCCCGGACGCCGTGGTCGCGCCCCAGACGCCGTCTCCGCAGCGCGCCGGCCTGCCGTCGTCGCTGCTGATGCCGCCGCTGGAACTGCTGTCGGACCGGCCGGAGGCACCGGCCACCCGCCAACTCGACGGTGCCACAGTGCTGATCGTGGACGACGACGTGCGCAATGTCTTCGCCTTGACCAGCGCGTTGGAGCTGCACGGGATGACCGTGCTGTACTCGGACAACGGGGCGGACGGTGTCCGCCTGCTGGCCGAGCATCCGGAGGTGGACATCGTGCTGATGGACGCCATGATGCCCGACCAGGACGGTTACGAGACCACACGTCAGATTCGCCGCAACCACCGGTTCGCCGACCTGCCGGTGGTCTTCCTGACCGCGAAGGCGATGCCGGGTGACCGTGAGTCGGCGCTCGCTGCCGGGGGCAGCGACTACATCACCAAGCCGGTCGACCTGGACGACCTGATCGAACTGATGTCGTCCTGGATCAACGGCAGCCGGACCGAGGAGACTTCGTGACCCAGATGGCCAAAGCGCTGCTCGTGGACGACCGGCGGCAGAATCTGACGGCCCTGGAGGCGATCCTTCAGGGGCTGCCGGTCCAGTCCGTGGCGGTGGAGAGCGGCGAGGCGGCGCTCAAGCAACTGCTGGTGGACGACTTCGCGGTGATCCTGTTGGACGCGCAGATGCCGGACATGGACGGCTTCGAGACCGCGAGCCACATCAAGCGCCGCGAACGGACCCGGCACGTGCCGATCATCTTCCTCACCGCCGCCGACCGGGACGCCCAGCTCGCCCTTCGGGGCTACCAGGTGGGCGCGGTGGACTACCTCACCAAGCCGTTCGACCCGTGGGTGCTGCGGGCCAAGGTGTCGGTCTTCGTGGAGCTGTGGGTGAAGACCCGGCAGTTGGCCACCCAGTCGGACCTGGTCCGGGAGCGCGACACGCAGTGGCGTCGGCTCACCGACGCTGTCGACGAGGCGACGGCCCTGCTGCGCTCGGACGACCCGGAGGTCCGGGACCGGGCGGTACGGCTGCTCGAACAGGCCCGCTGGGGCAACACCGCCTGATGCGGCGGGGCGGCTCAGCCGGTGGGCTGGTCGTTGCGGATCATCAGGGCGCTGCGCAGACCGGTGATGTCCAGTACGCGGATCAGGAAGTCGCCCACGTGCGTCAGCATCAGCAGGCTCTGGGCGTGGCTGGCCTTGCGGCTGAGCACGACCAGGGTGCCCAGGCCCTGCGAGTCGCAGAAGGTCACGCCGCCGAGGTCGAGCACGATCTTCGGCGGCGGGTCGGCCAGCACCTCGTTGACGACGGTGGAGAGCTGCGCCGCCGTGAGCATGTCGATCTCACCGGCTAGGCGCAAGACTGCTTCGTCGCCCGTCCGGTGTAGCGTGATGGACAGTTCGGCACGATCCACCCGGTCAGCCTAGCGCGATCCGACCGACCTGGCCTGTCGAGGCCGCGAGCCGTCGCCCTCCAGGCCGCGAGGCCCCCCGTGCCGCCGCTGTTGACGAGCGCAGATCACGGGTGAGCCGGGTAACCCCACCACGGGGTGGCTGCTCGTTGACCGTCCGGCGCTGTCACAATGGCGGCATCGTGACCGACATCTTTCCCGCCGGATCCGGCCGCTACCCAGCCGACGCGCCGGCCTCCGAGGCCCTGTTCGACCGCGCCCGCGCCATCGTGCCGGGCGGGGTGAACTCCCCTGTGCGCGCCTTCCAGGCGGTTGGCGGCACCCCGCGCTTCATGGTCCGTGGTGAGGGCCCGTGGCTGTACGACGCCGACGGTCGCCGCTACGTCGACCTGGTCTGCTCCTGGGGTCCGCTGATCCTCGGGCACGCCCACCCGGAGGTGGTGGAGGCCGTCCAGGCCGCCGCGGCCTTGGGCACCAGCTTCGGCACGCCCACCCCCGGTGAGGTGGAGTTGGCCGCCGAGATCGTCGCCCGGACCCCTGTCGAGCAGGTCCGCCTGGTCAACTCCGGCACCGAGGCGACCATGTCGGCGGTCCGGTTGGCCCGTGGCTTCACCGGCCGCTCGAAGATCGTCAAGTTCGCCGGCTGCTACCACGGCCACGTCGACGCGCTGCTCGCCGCCGCCGGCTCCGGCGTGGCCACCCTGGGCCTGCCCGACTCGCCAGGCGTGACCGGCGCGGCGGCCAGCGAGACGATAGTTCTTCCGTACAACGACATCCGGGCCGTCGAGGAGGTCTTCGCCGCCGAGGGCCAGCACATCGCCGCGGTGATCACCGAGGCCGCTGCCGGCAACATGGGCGTGGTGGCTCCCCGCGACGGCTTCAACCAGCAGCTCGCCCGGATCGCGCACGCACACGGCGCCCTGCTCGTGGTGGACGAGGTGATGACCGGGTTCCGGGTCTCCCGCGCCGGGTGGCACGGCCTCGACGCCTCCGAGGCGGACCTGTGGACGTACGGCAAGGTCATGGGTGGTGGCCTGCCCGCCGCGGCGTTCGGCGGGCGCGCGGACATCATGTCGCGGCTCGCGCCGGCCGGCCCGGTCTACCAGGCCGGCACCCTCTCGGGTAACCCGCTCGCCTGCGCCGCCGGTCTGGCGACGCTGCGGCTCGCCGACGACGCGCTGTACCAGCGCCTCGACGAGACGGCCGCCGTCGTGGGCAAGCTGGCGTCCGAGGCGTTGGCCGCCGCCGGGGTCCCGCACCGACTGTCGTACGCGGGCAGCATGTTCTCGATCTTCTTCACCGACGCCGATGTGGTCGACTACGACAGCGCGCGCACCCAGCAGGTGCCGGCGTTCAAGGCGTTCTTCCACGCGATGCTCGCCGCCGGGGTCTACCTGCCGCCGAGCGCGTTCGAGTCGTGGTTCGTGTCGGCGGCGCTCGACGACGCCGCTCTGGAACACATTGCCGACGCGCTGCCGACGGCGGCGAACGCGGCGGCAGCGGCCGGTCACGGGGGGTAACAAAACCTTGAGCAAGACTGTGGTTCACGTGCTTCGGCATGGCGAGGTGTACAACCCCGACCAGATCCTCTACGGCCGGTTGCCCGGTTTCCGCCTCTCCGAGTTGGGCGTGCAGATGGCCAAGGCCGCTGCGCAGGGCCTGGCCGAGCGGGAGATCGTGCACGTGGTGGCCAGCCCGCTGGAGCGCGCCCAGCAGACCGCCGAGCCGATCGCCGCCCAGTTCGGGCTGCCGGTCGGGGTGGACGAGCGGCTGATCGAGAGCGCCAACTGGTTCGAGGGCAAGAAGGTCTCCCCGGGTGACGGGTCGTTCCGCGACCCGCGCAACTGGTGGGTGCTGCGCGACCCGGTGACCCCGTCCTGGGGCGAGGCGTACCAGGTGATCGCCGAGCGGATGTTCGCCGCCGTGCACGCCGCCCGGGTCGCCGCCGAGGGGCGCGAGGCGGTGCTGGTGTCGCACCAGCTCCCGATCTGGACGTTGCGCCGCCACGTCGAGCGCAAGCGGCTCTGGCACGACCCGCGCAAGCGGCAGTGCGGGCTGGCCAGCCTCACGTCGTTCCACTTCGACGGCGCGAAGGTGGCGGGCATCGGCTACAGCGAGCCGGCCGCGCACCTGATCGCTCTCTCCGCGACAGCCCGGACGGCCAAGGGGGCCTGATGAACGCCCGGAGGTGGACCGCCGGTCTGCTCGCCGCCGCCACCGCGGTGGCGCTGGTCGGTTGCACGTCGTCGAAGGCGCAGGAGAAGACCTGCACGACCACCACCGACGGGATCTTCGAGTGCGCACCGGACCAGCGCTCCGCACCACCGAAGCTCGCCGGTGAGCTGCTTCTCGGCGGCACCTATGACGTCACCGAGGCTCGCGGTCAGGTGGTGGTGGTCAACTTCTGGGGTTCCTGGTGCGCGCCGTGCCGCGCCGAGGCCGACGACCTGGAAGCCGTCTACCAGGCCACCAAGGGTTCCGGCGTGAATTTCCTCGGCATCAACGTCCAGGACTCGCGGGACAAGGCCAAGGCGTTCGAGAAGGGCCGGGTCACCTACCCGAGCCTGTTCGACCCGTCCAGCAAGACGGCACTTGCGCTGGACATCCCGCCGAACAGCGTGCCGGCCACCGTGGTGCTGGACCGGGACGGCCGGATCGCGGCGGTGATCCGGGCCGCCGTCAAGCAGGAGGGCCTGCAACCGATCGTCGAACGGATCGCCGCCGAGAAGTCGGCGCCGAACTGATGGGCGAGACCTTCCGGGAGTTGGCCCTCAACGGGCCGCTGCTGCTCGCCATGGGCGCGGCGGCGCTCGCCGGCCTGGTCAGCTTCCTCTCCCCGTGCGTGCTCCCGCTCGTCCCCGGTTACCTGTCGTACGTGACCGGTCTGGCCGGCGCCGACCTGGAGGGCCGGCGGCCGGAGGCCGATCCCACGCCGGCCGGCGGGGGTGTCGCGGTCAAGGAGCGGGTCGCGCGGGTCGGCGCGGTCAAGGGTCGGGTGCTCGCCGGAACGCTGCTCTTCATCGGCGGCTTCACTGTCGTCTTCGTGGCCACCGCGATCCTCTTCGCCGGCATCGGTCGGGTGTTCTTCGACTACAAGCGCGAGTTGCAGATCGGCGTCGGCGTCCTGATCATCGTGGCGGGGTTGAGTTACCTCGGGATGATCCCGGCCCTGCAACGGGAGTTCCGGATCTCCCGGTTGCCGTCGGCCGGGCTGCTCGGCGCACCGGTCTTCGGTGCGGTCTTCGCGCTCAGTTGGGTGCCGTGCACCGGCCCCACGCTCGGCGCGGTGATGGGCATGGCCACCGCCAGCGGCCAGAGCGACCGCGCGGTGGTGCTCGCCGTGGCGTACTGCCTCGGGTTGGGGATACCGTTCATCGTCTTCGGGCTGGGCTTCGAACGCCTGCTCGGGGTCTTCCGCGCCGTCCGGCGCAACAGCCGTTGGGTCACCCGGGTCGGCGGCGCCCTGCTCATCCTGATCGGTTTGGCCCTGGTCACCGGCGGATGGCAGAGCTTCGTGATCTGGTTGCAGACCACCGTCGGGGTGGGCGAGGTGAGCATCTGATGACTGTCGTCGACGACCGACCGGAGACCGTGGCGCCCGCGCCGCGCCGCCGGCCGAACCGGCTGCTGGCCCTGCTGCGCAACTCGTGGCGGCAGCTCACCAGCATGCGTACGGCGCTGATCCTGCTCTTCCTCCTCGCGATCGCCGCCATCCCCGGCTCGGTGCTGCCGCAGCGCGGGATCAGCCCGGAGAAGGTCAACGAGTACTTCGTCGACCACCCGGACTGGGCCCCCCGACTGGACCGGATCGGCGCGTTCGAGGTCTTCGGCTCGGTCTGGTTCTCCGCGATCTACCTGCTGCTGTTCATCTCCCTGATCGGCTGCATCACGCCTCGGCTGCGCGACCACGTCCGCGCGCTGCGGTCCCGGCCGCCGGCCGCGCCGAAGCGGATGGCCCGGCTGCCGCAGCACACGGTGCTGCCCGCCCCGCCCGGTGGGGCGGCGGCGATCGCCGAGGCGCTGCGCAAGCGCCGCTGGCGGGTCGAGGTGCGCGGCGACGAGGTCTCCGCCGAGAAGGGCTATCTCAAGGAGACCGGCAACCTGCTGTTCCACACCTCGCTGATCGCTGTGCTGATCGGGGTGGCGCTCGGCTCCTGGTACGGCTGGAGCGGCAACCGGCTGCTGGTGGCCGGCGCGGACAACGCGTTCTGCAACACCCGCCAGCAGTACGCCGAGGCGAAGCTCGGCCCGCAGGTGGACAGCGCCGACCTGCCCCGCTTCTGCCTGCGGCTGGACGACTTCGAGGCCCGGTTCCTGCCGTCCGGCCAGCCGGAGTTCTTCAACGCCACGGTCACCGTCGACGGCCCGGACGAGCCGACCCGCAGCGCCGACTTCTCGGTGAACTCACCGCTGCGCCTGAACGACGCGAGCGTCTACCTGCTCGGCCACGGGTACGCCCCGGTGATCCGCTACACCGACCGGTTCGGCAACAGCCAGATCAGTGACGAGCCGTTCCTGACCACCGGCGACATGGGCCTGACCAGTGAGGGGTTGGCGGCCTTCCCGGACGCGAACGTCGACCCGGCGACCGGCCAGCGCGCACCGGGCCAGCAGATGGCGTTCACCGGCATCTACCTGCCCACGGCGCCCGAGCAGGCGCCGTTCGTCCGGTCGCAGTACCCGACCGAGCGCAACCCGGCGCTGAACCTGGTCGCCTACCGGGGCAACCTCGGCCTGGACGCCGGTATCCCCGGCTCGGTCTACCAACTCGACCAGCGGCAGGTGCGGGCCGGCAAGGTCAAGGAGGTCGGCACCAAACTGCTCCGCAAGGGCGAGACCTGGAAGCTGGACGACGGCACGACAGTCGAGTTCCTGGGCACCGAGCGGTACGTCACCCTCTCCATCCGGCACGATCCCGGCTCGACGATGCTGCTGATCAGCTGCGGTGTCCTGCTGGTCGGTCTCATGGGTTCGCTGTTCGGGAAGCGCCGCCGGGTGTTCTTCCGGGTGGTGCCGGCCGACCCCGGGGAAGGATCTCCGACGAGCGGTAGTAGCTTGATGGAGGTCGGTGGGTTGCCGCGTACCGACTATCCAGGGTTCGCCGACGAGTTCACCCAGCTCGTCGCCGCCGTCAGCGGTGCCGAACGGCCTGAAGCTGACTCCGCTGACCGAGCCGGCGTGCGAGAAGGAGCCGAGTGATGTCCGCACTCTCCGACAATCTGGTGACCTTCGCGATCCTGGCCTACCTGGTCGCGATGATCGGCCACGCCGTCGAGTACGCGCTGGGCAACGTGCGTACCCGGGTCGCCACTGCGGCTCCGGCGCGCGAGTTGGTGGGTGCCGGCGGCGGTGTCGTCCCGACGCCGCCCGTGCCGGTCCCGTCGCCGCCCACCGCCGACCGTTCCGCCCGGCGGGCCCGGCTCGCCGGCCTGATCGGGGTGGGCGCCACCGCGGTCGCGGCCGTCCTGCACCTGGCTGCGCTGGTCACCCGTGGGCTCGCCGCGGACCGGATGCCCTGGGGCAACATGTACGAGTTCGTGCTCACTGTGACGTTCATCGGGGTCGCCGCCTGGCTGGTGGTGCTCTGGAAGCGGCCGTCGCTGCGCAAGCTCGGGCTCTTCCTCACCCTGGTGATGGTGTTGCTGGTCGCCACCGCCGAGCTGGTGCTGTACGTGCCGATCGTGCCGCTGGTGCCGGCTCTGAACTCGTACTGGTTCGTCATCCACGTCTCGACGATCGTCTTCGCGTCCGGCATCTTCCTGCTCGGCGTGGTGCCGGCGGTCGGCTTCCTGATGCGCAACGGGTACGAGCAGGGCAAGCGGAGTTTCCCGTACACCCTGGCCAAGCGGCTGCCCGGCGCGATGGGCCTGGAGCGGCTGACCTTCGCGCTGCACGCCTTCGCGTTCCCGATCTTCACCTTCGCGGTGATCGCCGGTGCCATCTGGGCCGAGGCGGCCTGGGGCCGGCCGTGGGGCTGGGACCCGAAGGAGACCTGGGCGTTCATCTCCTGGGTGGTGTACGCCGGCTACCTGCACGCCCGCGCGACTCCCAGCGTCAAGCGCAACGTGGCCACCTGGATCGCGGTGCTCGGCTTCCTCACCATGCTGATGAACCTGTTCGGCGTGAACATCTTCTTCACCGGCCTGCACTCGTACGGCGGGCTGGACTGATCCTGACAGAACGTAGAACCACACTTCTTAGAAGCGTAGTTCTACATTCTGTCCCGCCATTCGGCTAGGCACGGTGAGATGTGTCCGCCGGTATTGACCCGACCCTGACCGGCTATGTGGCGGTCGACGAATCACGCGGTGGGGCCGGGCGGCAGCTCGCGTTACCCCGATATCCGTGTTGTGTGCTGACACAGCGTTGACCGCTCGCTACCGTGCGGCAGGTGGGTCGTGCGACCCAACAATCGGTGGCGGAAGGTGGGGCGCAGTGACCACAGTGGTGTCCACGGCGGCGCTGATCCGGGAGCAGCTCCGGCGGTCCCGGCTCGCGGCCGGTCTGACCCAGGAGGAGTACGGCAAACGCGCGCACTACTCGCCGTCCATGGTGTCGGCCGTCGAGCTGGGGCACACGGCGCCCAACGAGGCGTACCTGACCCGGGCCGACGAGGTGCTCGACACCGGCGGCCTGCTGACCTCGCTTCGAGACCTGGGCCGGCGCGACGGCGAGCCGATCTGGTTCCGCCCCTGGCTGGAGGTCGAACGGGTCGCCACCCAGCTGCGCTGCTTCGGCGCGACGATGATTCCCGGGCTGTTGCAGACCGCCGACTACGCCCGTGCGGTGTTCCGGCTCGACCTCGGGCTGACCGCCGACCGGGTGGAGGAGTTGGTGGCGGCCCGGCTGGAGCGGCAGACGATCCTCGACCGGGAGCACCCGCCGCAGCTCACCGCCGTGATCGACGAGGCAGCGCTGCAGCGCTTCGCGGAGGGCTGCGCCGGGGTGCTGGCCGAGCAGCTCCGGCACCTGGTGGCGTGCGCCCGCCGCCCGCACATCAGGGTGCACGTGCTGCCGCAGGGAGTGGGCCTGCACGCCGGCCTCTTCGGGCCGTTCATCCTCGGCCGCACCGCCGACGGCAGTTGGCTCGGCTTCCTCGACAACCAGACCGGTGGCACCGCCGTGGACGACATCAACGAGGTGGCGACCCTGCTCGGAAGGTGGGAGAGTCTGCGCAGTGACGCGCTGCCCCGGCAGCAGTCGATCGACCTGCTCGAGGAGATCGTGAAGCCATGGATCTGACCGGAGCCCGCTGGCGCAAGTCCACCCGGAGCGGCAACGATGCCGGCGCGTGCGTCGAGGTCGCCGACAACCTGCCCGGCCGGGTGCACGTCCGCGATTCCAAGGACCGCGACGGCGGCCTGCTGACCTTCAGCCCGGCCGCGTGGCGGGCCTTCGTCGAGCTGGCCCGCACCCCCTGACCGCCCGCCGAGCCGGGCAACCGGTCGGCAGCCGCGATCAGCCGCCAAACCAGGCAGCCGGTCGGCGGCCTTGCGATCAGCCGCCGAACCAGCCGGGCACGTCGAGCCGGAACCAGTTGGCCGAGGCCATCGTGCGCAGGTCGTCTTCCATCGCGTTGACCCGTTCCGGGCCGAGGGCGTCGGTCCACTGTGCGCGCAGTCGGTCGAAGATCTCGGCCGAGCGGCGTAACCCGTCGGCGCCGCGCGGTGTCACCCGGACCAGCCGCCGTCGGGCGTCGGAGGGGTCGTCGACCCGCTCCAGATAGCCGACGGCGACCAGCCGGTCGACGGTCTTGCCCGCGGCCTGTTTGGAGATGCCCAGCCGTTGGCCCAGCTCGGTGGCGGTGGTGCCGTCCGCCCCAACGGCCTGGAGCACGAACCCGTGCAGCGGTCGCAGCTCCGGATGCCCCTCCCGGGCCAGCTCGGTGTGCAGGTCGTCGATAAGCGTCCGGAAGCCGGCCAGCAGCAGCAGTGGCAGCGCGAAGCCGGGGCGCGCGGGATCAGCGCTTGCCATGTTCGACAACCACGTTTACTATTTCGTCAACCACGTTGACTATCGTAGCGTCCCCCGATCCAGGTTTCGGAAAGCAGGTAACCATGTCCGTCTTCACCGCCCACACCGCTGAGACCGCACCCGCCGCCGCCCGCCGAGCCATTGAGGGAGTGCAGGGCCGGTTCGGCTGGCTGCCCACCCCGGTGGCGCTGATGGCCGATTCGCCGCAGTTGCTTACCGGCTTCCTCACCGCCAGCACGGGCTTCGAGCAGACCGACCTCGCCCCGCTGGACCGGGAGGTGGTCATCCTGACCGTCTCCACCAGTCACGAATGCCATTTCTGCGTCGCCCTGCACACCGGCAAGCTCACCGGACTCGGCGCGACCCCCGAGCTGATCACCGCGCTGCGCGCCGGCTCGGTGCTGCCCGACCCGCGCCTGGAGGCGCTGCGCCGCTTCACGCTGGCCGTGCTCGACCACCGGGGCGCAGTGCCCGACGACGAGATGGACGACTTCCTGGCCGCCGGCTACCAGCCCCGGCACGCGCTGGACGTGGTGCTCGGCATCGGCGCGTACACCATGTCCACATTTGCCAACCGGCTCACCCGGGCACCACTCGACGCGCCACTGGCCGTCCACGCCTGGACGCCCGCCGCCTGACCGAGGGTGCCGGCCGGCTGCTGCTCAGGACGCCCCGAGGAAGTCGCGCAGCAGGGCGAGCATCTCGTCGGGGCGCTCCTCGTACAGCCAGTGCCCGCAGTCCTCGATCACCTCGCCGCGGACCGTGTCGGCGTACCGGCGAACCTGCTCGGCGACCTGACCGCCCAGGCTGGCCGCCGCCCCGACGGCCAGCACCGGCATGGTCAACTTCGTGCCCCGGTACGCCGCGTTGTCCGCGATGTCCTGCTCGAACGCCCGGAAGTACGCGAAGCTGGCCCGCAGATGCGCCGGGTCGCGCAGATGGCTCGCGAACTCCTCGATGTCGGGCGCGGCGATGCTGCCCTTGCGCACCATCAGCGCGTCGGTGAACTTGTCCACCCAGAGCGCCTCCCGCCCGTCGACCAGTGCCTCCGGGAGCCCGTTGCCGAGGGAGAAGTAGCCGAAGTTCCACACCCCGGGCCCGACCGAGGTGAGCGCCGGGAACGTGTAGATGCTCTCGTCGGGGATCGGCGCCTCGGTGAGCGCCAGCCGACTCACCCGCTGCGGATGGGCGGCGGCGTACGCGTACGCCACCATGGTCCCCAGGTCGTGTCCGACCAGCCGAAGGTCACTGACCAGGCCGAGCTGGTCGAGTAGTCCGTGCAGGTCGGCGGCGACCGTCTTCTTGTCGTACCCGCCGTCCGGCGCGTCACTGCCCCCGAAGCCCCGCAGGTCGGGCGCGACCACGTCGAAGGAGCGCCCCAACTCGGGCAGCAGGTGCCGCCACATGTACCAACACTGCGGATACCCGTGCAGCAGCACCAGCGGTGGGCCGGTGCCCCCACGGACGTAGTTCATGGTGATCTGGCCGACCCGTGCCCGCTGCTCGGTGAACCCCGCCGGAACCCGCTCCCCGCCCATCGCCGCCTCCGTCCGCCGTCCGCCTGCGCGTGCACTCTGCCGTCCGCCCGCCGCCTGCCCGGCTACCCGCTCAACCGGCCGCCATGCCCGCGAGGTGCGGGCCCTGCCAGTGGATCTGGACCCCGGCCGCAGTTGGCGTTGGGGGGATCGCGAGCGTCACAGCACCCGGCTTGGGCCGTGCGGGAGCCGGTGCGGGAGACTGGGCGACATGGCGGCTCGTGGCTTCCCGTACACCGATCTCAAGGACTTTCTCGCGGCGCTGGAGCGCGCGGGGGAGTTGCGCCGGGTCGACGTCCCGGTCGATCCGACCCTGGAGATCAGCGAGGTGGTCACCCGCACGGTGCGGGCCGGCGGCCCGGCGCTGCTCTTCGAGCGTCCGACCCGGGGCGAGATGCCGGTGGCGATCAACCTGTTCGGCACCGAGAAGCGGATGGCGATGGCCCTCGGCGTCGACTCGCTGGACGAGGTCGGCGCCCGGATCGGCGCGCTGATCAAGCCGGAGCTGCCGGTCGGCTGGTCGGGCATCCGCGAGGGTCTCGGCAAGGTCATGCAGCTCAAGTCGGTGCCGCCGCGCAAGGTGAAGACCGCCCCCTGCCAGGAGGTCGTCTACCGGGGTGAGGACGTCGACCTCAACCGGCTGCCGGGGTTGCAGGTCTGGCCCGACGACGGCGGGATCTTCCACAACTACGGGTTGACCCACACCAAGCACCCGGAGACCGGCAAGCGCAACCTCGGCCTCTACCGACTCCAGCAGCACGGCCGCAACACCCTGGGAATGCACTGGCAGATCCACAAGGACTCCACAGCGCACCACGCGGTCGCCGAGCGGCTCGGGCAGCGCCTGCCGGTCGCGATCGCGATCGGTTGTGACCCGGTCGTCTCGTACGCGGCCAGCGCTCCACTGCCCGGCGACATCGACGAGTACCTGTTCGCCGGGTTCCTGCGCGGCGAGCGGGTGGAGATGGTCGACTGCCTCACAGTGCCGTTGCAGGTGCCGGCGCACGCGCAGATCGTGCTGGAGGGCTACCTGGAGCCCGGTGAGCGGCTGCCCGAGGGACCGTTCGGCGACCACACCGGCTTCTACACGCCGGTCGAGCCGTTCCCCGTGCTGCACATCGAGGCGATGACCATGCAGCGCAAGCCGGTCTACCACTCGATCGTCACCTCGAAGCCGCCGCAGGAGGACCACGGCCTCGGCAAGGCCACCGAGCGGATCTTCCAGCCTCTGCTCAAGCTGATGATCCCGGACATCGTCGACTACGACCTGCCGGCCGCCGGCGTCTTCCACAACTGCGCGATCGTCTCCATCCGCAAGCGCTACCCGAAGCACGCGCAGAAGGTGATGAACGCGATCTGGGGTGCGCACCTGATGTCGCTGACCAAGCTGATCGTGATCGTCGACGAGGACTGCGACGTGCACGACTACAACGAGGTCGCCTTCCGTGCCTTCGGCAACGTCGACTACGCGCGCGACCTGCTGCTCACCGAGGGCCCGGTGGACCACCTCGACCACTCGTCGTACCAGCAGTTCTGGGGCGGCAAGGCCGGCGTCGACGCGACCCGCAAGCTCCCCACCGAGGGCTACACCCGCGGTTGGCCGGAGGAAATGAGCATGAGCCCGGAAGTCACGGCCCTGGTCGACAAGCGCTGGAAGGAGTACGGAATCTGATGGCCGTCCTCGACGCACCGGCCACGAAGCCGGGCCGGACCAAGTCCTTCCTGAAGCTCGTCGCCGTCGAGCACTCCGTGTTCGCGCTGCCGTTCGCGTTCCTCTCGGCGCTGACCGCGATGCAGGTCAACGGCGGGCGGGTGCGGTGGCTCGACCTGCTGCTGATCACCGTGGCGATGGTCGGGGCACGGACGTTCGCGATGGCCGCCAACCGGATCCTGGACCGCAAGATCGACGCGCGGAACCCGCGTACCGCCGGTCGGGAGCTGGTCACCGGAGAGGTGAGCGTGCGGACGGCCTGGACCGGCGCGGCCGTCGCGCTTGTGGTCTTCCTCGTCGCTGCCGCCCTGCTCAACCCGCTCTGCCTGGTGCTCGCGCCGCTAGCCGTGGTGCCGCTCGTCGTCTACCCCTACGCCAAGCGGTTCACCAACTGGCCGCACGCCATCCTCGGGGTCGCCCAGGCGGTCGGCCCGGTCGGCGCCTGGCTGGCGGTCACCGGCACCCTGTCCGGCTCCGGGCCGGCCTGGCTGCTCGGCGCGGCCGTGGGCCTGTGGATCGGCGGGTTCGACCTGATCTACGCCTGCCAGGACTCCGAGATCGACCGGGAGATCGGTGTGCACAGCGTGCCCGCCCGATACGGTCGACGCTTCGCGCTGCACGCCTCCACCGTCGCGCACGTGGTGACGTTCGCGCTGTTCATCTGGTTCGGTGCGTTGATCGGTCTCGGCTGGCTCTGGTGGATCGGGCTGGCGTTGACCGCCGTGGCGTTCGCCTACCAGCACCTGGTGGTCACCCCGACCGACCTCAGCAAGGTCAACCGGGCGTTCTTCACCGCCAACGGGTTCGTCGGCATCGCGCTGTTCCTCTTCGCCCTGCTCGACCTGGTGATCCGGCTCGGCCTACGGCCCTGAGGCTGGGTGATCCGGCTCGGCCTACGGCCCTGAGGCTGGCGGCGTGGAGCTGACGGGGTAGCGGGCGCTCTCGAAGGTCCAGTCGATGGTCCCGCGCACGGCGTACGCGACACCGTCGAGATGGTCGGTGACCGCCTTGTCCAACGTCGGGCCGAACGACGGCACCTCGGCTCGCAGCGCGACGAAGCGTCGCATCGCCGCCCGCCACTGCTCGGCCGCCCGTTCGACCGCCTCCGCCTCGGGCACGGCCAGTTCGGCCTGCAGGGCGAGGACGATGTTGTGCCCGCCGGCCGTCGTCCGGTCCCGTTCCAGCGAGGCCAGGTCGTTGTACCAGGAGAGCAGGTCGTTGCCGGTACGGGCGATCTGACGCAGCAGCGGGTGGTGGTAGACCGGGTCGGGCAGCGGCCGACCGCTGACGAACTCCACAAGCGGGTACGACACCTCCGCCGCCGAGGTCGACCGGCGCAGCTCGACGTACTGGTCCACGCTGGGGCGGCGGCCGGCCTCCTTGTTGACCGCCTCCTGCCAGGTGCCGTCGAGGTGCCGGGCCACCGCGTCGGCGAAACGCTGCCGCCACCGGGCCGGCATCCGGCGGCGCGGCTCCCGCCAGGCCAGCACCAGCAGTCGTCGTAGCGGGCCGGTGAGCCCGGCCTGCCGCAGCCGGGTGCCGTCGTGCAGCAGCGCCAGGGTGCCGTTGCGCAGCGCCCGGATCTGCTCCGGGGTCAACCGATTCGGCCCGTCGCAGGCGTCGTCGACCAGGAAGAACCAGGTGAACAGCGCGGCCAGCACCCGCAGGTCGGCTTCGGTCGCCTCCGGGTAGAGCCGCCCGGCGTACCGGGCGAAGGCTCCCCGGGACAGTCGGTGCAGCGCGGCGTCGTCCAGCGCAAGGCCGAGCTCGGGCAGCAGACCGAGCAGCCAGCCCTGCACACGATCGGCGTGTGGGGGGAGCCGGGCCGGGATCGGACAATCGGCACGCAGCGCCCGCAGGATCTCGCCGGTCGTCACCGATGCCTCCTCTGCGACATGCTTCCGGTGCGAATCGCCAGCGGCAGCATCTCAGGTCGGCGGGATACGCAGGTACCCCGCCCGACATGTCGGACCGGACCAACGCCGGGGGTGCCCACCAGCGAACCAGCCGGACCAGGCAGGCTGGGGGCATGCGGGAACCATGGGTGGTCGGGGTCTCCGGTGCCTCCGGTACGCCGTACGCGGCGGCCGTCATCGGCGGACTGCTCGACGCGGGCGAGCCGGTGGACCTGATCGTGTCCCGGGCGGCGCGCCTCACCGTGCTCGACGAGACCGGCCGACCCTTCCGTGACGGGCACTGGGCCGAGGACCTCGCCGCCTGGCTCGACCGGGACCTGACCGGGGCGGACGTGCGGCACTGGCCGGCCGGCGACCTGGCCGCCGGGCCGAGCAGCGGCTCCTACCGGGTACGCGGGATGGCAGTGGTCCCGGCCAGCACCGCAGCCTGCGCGGGCGTCGCGATCGGCCTCTCGAAGGACCTGTTGCAGCGCGCCGCCGAGGTCAACCTCAAGGAACGCCGTCCCGTGGTGCTGGTCCCCCGGGAGACACCTGTGACCCGCAGCCACCTGGAGCACCTCATCGCGCTGCACGACGCGGGCGCGGTGGTGCTGCCGGCCAGCCCCGGCTTCTACGGCGCCGGCGCGGCGGCCAGCGCGCAGCAGTTGGTCGACTTCGTGGCCGGCAAGGTGCTGGACGCGCTCGGCGTCAAGCACACCCTGTTCCGGCGCTGGTCCGGCGAACTCGGGGCGGCCCGAAGCTGAGCCGTCCGCTCGTGCCGGGCCGTCCCGTTCATGCCGGCGATCGGCCGAAGCGGGACGCGGACCGGACTGGTGTCCGGTCCGCGTGGCGTTGTCCGCACCAGTTCAGTACATGCCGGCGTTGGCCGGACCCGGCCCCGTGGATGCCGCCGGCCCCACATTGCGTGGCTTTCCGACCTCATCCACCTCGTCCAGCATGCCCTCCCCCTCAAGCAGGGCTCGCACCTCGGATTCCCGAAACCGGCGATGCCCGCCTGGAGTCCGGATGCTTCCTATCCGGCCGGCCGCCGCCCATCTCGTCACCGTTTTCGGGTCTACCCGAAACAGCGCGGCGACCTCACCCGGTGTCAGCAGGCGATCTCCAGTGTCCACAGCCCCCTCCTCGCGTCGACGAAGCCCCCGGCTGAACACACTGCCCCCGGCTGGTGCGTAGCCCAGAGCCGTCATGAGGGACGTATGGCAATTACAGCACCAGGGACATGGCCTGTCCGCCCAAACGCGAAAAATGCACTGAGTGGGGAGTTAGTAATGTTACTGGTGCTACCTCTGCCCTGACCGGCGGTTTATGAACAGTGACTCACCGCTCAGTCCAACGGGTGCCGAAGGCCGCACGTTACGCGCGAACAGTTAAGGTCACTCTCTGTGGACGCCATCGACCTGAGCCTCGTCGACCTGCTGCGCGGCAACGCGCGCCTCTCGTATGCCGAGCTGGCCCGCCAGGTGGGCCTCTCACCCCCAGCCGTGCACGAGCGGGTCGGCAAGCTGGAGAGCAGCGGGGTGGTCCGGGGCTACCGCGCGGACGTGGCTCCGGAGTCGATCGGGCTGGGTGTCACCGCGCTGATCGGCATCGTCGAGGACTCCGGTGCCGACACCGACGACATGCTCGAGTCGCTGCGGGTGCTGCCCGAGATCGAGTCCTGCTACTTCATGGCCGGCGTGGAGTCGTTCCTCCTCAAGGCGCGGGTCGGCACGATCGCCGAGCTGGAGCAGTTGATCGTGCGGTTGAACCGGACGCCGGGGGTCGCCTCCACCCGTACCGCCATCGCGCTCTCCACCAAGTGGGAGAACCGCCCCCAACCGGTCGGCCCGGCTGCGGCCTGACCACCTCGTACCGGCGCAGACCGCCGCTGACCTGCTTGCTAGGTTTCCGAGCGTGACTCATCTCGACCGGTGCGACGAAGCCAGCCGGACCTGGGTGACCGAGGCGATCGCCGCCGTCGAGGCGGACGCGAACCGCTCGGCCGACACCCACCTGCTGCCGTTCCCGCTGCCCCGGGAATGGGGGATCGACCTGTACCTCAAGGACGAGTCGTCACACCCCACCGGCTCGCTGAAGCACCGGCTGGCTCGCTCGCTGTTCCTCTACGGGCTCTGCAACGGCTGGATCGGGCCGCGCACCACGATCGTCGAAGCGTCGTCGGGGTCCACGGCGGTCTCCGAGGCGTACTTCGCCCGAATGCTGGGCCTGCCGTTCATCGCGGTGATGCCCGCCTCCACCTCGCCGGAGAAGATCGCGCAGATCGAGTTCCAGGGCGGCCGGTGCCACCTGGTGGACGACCCGGCAAGCGTGGTGGTCGAGGCCCGGTGGCTCGCGGAGGATTCCGGCGGGCACTTCATGGACCAGTTCACCTACGCCGAGCGGGCGACCGACTGGCGGGGCAACAACAACATCGCCGAGTCGATCTACGCACAGTTGGAGCTGGAGCGACACCCGATTCCCGCCTGGGTCGTGGTGGGCGCGGGCACCGGGGGCACCAGCGCGACCATCGGCCGTTATGCCCGGTACCGCCGGCTCGCCACCAAGCTCTGCGTGGTCGACCCGGAGAACTCGGCGTTCTACCCGGCCTGGCTGGCCGCCGACTGGTCGGTACGCACCGGGAAGGGCTCCCGTATCGAGGGGATCGGCCGGCCCACCGTGGAGGCGTCGTTCCTGCCCTCGGTGGTGGACCGGATGGTCCAGGTGCCGGACGCGGCGTCACTGGCCGCCATGCGCGCCGGGTCGGCGTTGCTGGGCCGTCGGGTGGGTGGGTCCACCGGCACCAACCTGTGGGGCGCGTTCGGCCTGATCGCCGGGATGCTCGCCGAGCGTCGGACCGGCTCGGTGGTCACCCTGATCTGCGACCCGGGCGACCGGTACGCCGACACGTACTACGCCGACGACTGGGTGGCCGCCCAGGGCCTCGACCTGGCCCCGCACCTGGCCACGATCGACCGATTCCTGGCCAGCGGGGCCTGGCCCGGCTGAGAGCCTGGCCCGGCTGAACCGCCCAGCGGAGCCTGGGCCGGCTGAACCGCCCAGCGGGCCTGGCCCGGCTGAGCGCTTCTCAGCGCGGGTCGATGCGTTCGGCCAGCCCGGGGTAGCGCACTACGTAGCCGCTGTCGTCCAGATCGATGTCGGCCGTGAAGGTGCCGCTCGCGAAGCGCACCCGACCCGGGCCCAGCCCGGTGTAGATCTGCTCGGCCGGCACCACCTCCAGGCCGGGCAGCAGCACCCAGGCGACGGTGATCCGGTGTGCCACATCGGCCGGCTCAGCCGCCATCCGGAGTCGGTGGACCGGCAGGGTGTTGAACAGCGGCGAGCCGCTCAGATCGACGTCGAGGGCGTCGGCCAGCCGATCCGGGTCGTCAGTGCCGGGCAGCCCGGCCCGGGGGTGACCGGCCGCGACCAGGGCCGCGTCCAGGTTGCCCTGCTCGGCGGTTGTCACCCGCCACCGGCCCGCGGCCCGCTCCAACGTCACCCGGCGTAGCCAGCCGAGCCCTTCGGCCTCGACCTCGACCCGGGTGGTGGCCCAGTCCGGCGTGGTGGTCAGCTGGTAGCGGGCGGTCCACGGGATCGGGTCCACGGCGAGCAGGGTGCCCCGGGCCGCCAACCCGTGGCCGTCGTCGAGCAGGACCTGCTCGCTGCCGGCGGTGTCCGTCCGGGACCAGAAGATTGACTTCGGCATGGTCGGCATGAGCCGGACGTTACGCGACCCGACCGACATCGGCAGGGCATGCGCGAACGCCGCCGCGAAGCCTGGGCTTCGCGACGGCGTTCGGTGGATCAATCAGTGAGTACGCGCCGGCGGTCGCCCGCCGAAACCGCGCCGATCGTCACGCGGCCGGTCTTCACGCGGGCGGTCATCGCGGGGCCGGTCATCGCGGGGCCGGTCGTCCCGAACCCGACTCTCCGGGCGGAAACCACCCCGAGCGTCCCGGTCACCGAAGCGCCGCTCACCCTGCGGCCGGTCGCCGAAGCGGCGGTCCCCCTGCGGGCGGTCGCCGTACTGGCGGTCACCTTGCGGGCGGTCGCCGAACCGGCGCTCGCCCTGCGGGCGGTCGCCGTGGCCCCGCTCGCCCTGCGGGCGGTCGCCGTAGCCGCGGTCACCCTGCGGGCGGTCGCCGAAGCGGCGCTCGCCGGTGGGCCGGTCGCTGTATCGGCGCTCGCCCTGCGGGCGGTCGCCGTAGCCGCGGTCACCCTGCGGGCGGTCGCCGTAGCCGCGGTCACCCTGCGGGCGGTCGCCGTGGCCCCGCTCGCCCTGCGGCCGGTCGCCGAAGCGCCTGTCACCCTGCGGGCGGTCGCCGAAGCGGCGCTCGCCGGTCGGCCGGTCGCCGAAGCGCCGGTCGCCCTGCGGACGGTCGCCGTAGCGGCGCTCGCCTCCCGTGCGGTCACCGAACCGACGCGGCCCCCCGGACCGGTCGTCGTACCGGCGCGGGCCGCCGGAGCGGTCGCCGTAGCCCCGGGGCTCCGCCTCGACGCGAACCGGAACGCCGCTGGGCTCGCGGGCGCCGACCAGCTCGGCCAACGCCGCGTCGCCGACCCGGACCCGGGTCTCGGCCGGCGCGACACCTGCCTTCTCCATCATCGCCAGGGTGGTGCGGCGCTGCTTGGGCAGCACCAACGTGGCCACCGCGCCCGACTCGCCGGCCCGGGCGGTACGTCCCGCGCGGTGCAGGTAGTCCTTGGGGTCCTTCGGCGGGTCGACGTGCAGCACCAGGGTGACCCCGTCGACGTGGATGCCCCGGGCCGCCACGTCCGTGGCGACCAGCACGTTCATCCGGCCCTCACGGAACTCGGCAAGCGTCTTGGTGCGCATCCGCTGGGTCTTGCCGCCGTGCAGACCACCGGCGCGTACGCCGACGGCCGCGAGCTGCTCGACCAGCCGGTCCACCCCGAGCTGGGTACGGGCGAAGACCATGGTCCGGCCGTCCCTGGCGGCGATCGAGGCCGCCACCGGGAACTTCTCGTGCGGCGGGATCAACAGCATGTGGTGGTCCATGGTGGACACCGATGCGGTGGACGGCGCGGTGGAGTGGGTGACCGGGTCGGTCATGAACCGCCTGACCAACGCGTCGACGTCACCGTCCAGGGTGGCCGAGAAGAGCAGCCGCTGACTGTTCGCGGGCGTCTTCGCCAGCAGATCGGTCACCTCGGGCAGGAAACCCATGTCGGCCATCTGGTCGGCCTCGTCGAGCACCGTGACCTCGACCTCGTCGAGCTGGCAGATGCCCCGCTCAATGAGGTCGCCGAGCCGCCCCGGGGTGGCCACGATGATCTCCACGCCGCGGCGCAGCGCGTCGATCTGACGGTCGTACGGAACACCGCCGACGGCGGTCTTGAGGAAGATGCCGACGGACTTGCCCAGCGGCACCAGTGCGTCGTTGACCTGCATGGCCAACTCGCGGGTCGGAACCAGGACCAGGGCGCGCGGACGCATCGGCCGGGCCCGGTTGCGGGTGGCCAGCCGGGCGATCATCGGCAGGCCGAAGGCGAGCGTCTTGCCCGAACCGGTCTGCCCACGGCCCAGCACGTCGCGGCCGGCGAGCGCGTCCGGAACGGTGGCCCGCTGGATCTCGAACGGGCTGGTGATGCCCTGCTGCGCCAGCGCGCGGACCAGGGGTTCGGGCAGGCCGAGGGAGGCGAAACTGATCGATTCGGCGGTCTCCGTCGGCGCGGGCTCGGCCTGCTGGGTGACGGTCGCCGCCGGCGCGGTGCCGGCCTCGCTCGGAGGAACGTCGAGCTGCTCCCGGGCGGTGTCGGTCGCCGGGACTGAGTTGAAAACGGACGAAACGGTGCTGGGGTCAGCAGAGGTGGTCAACAAAAACCTTTCGAGCGGGGCGCATCTTCGCGATGGCCTGCCGCGGCTGTACCGCCGGATCGCCCGCAAGATCGCCCAGGGGCGCACACCACGCGCGCCGGGTCAGTGATCTCAGCCAGTGTACGGCGGTCTGGCGAAGCCGCCAGCCGGTTGTCCGACGGTAGTGGGCGGACTCACCATCGTTACCACTCGCTGGCTCACCCGTTGAGCACGCTGCCCATCAGACCGTCCAGGGCGTCGCTGGCCAGCAGGACGACCAGAACACTGATCGCCACCAGCAGCCCCAGAGCGGCGGCCAGGACGATCATCACCCGGGCGTTACTGGACCGCTCGGCCGGCGTGTCGGCCCAGCCCTGGGCCAGGATGTGCCCGGTCAACGAGCCGGACGTCTCCACCGCGTTGGCGGGTATCGCGATCGTGGTGAAGCCGGCCCCCTCGCCGTTGCCGTATACGGTGCCGGCCAGATCGGAGCCGCCGTCCGGCCGCCCGCCACGCGAGCCGGCCAGGTCGGAGCCGCCGTCCGGCCGCCCGCCACGGGTGCCGGCCGCGTCCCGTCCGGGGGAAGCAGCCGGTGGGCTGCTCGGCGACGCTGTCATTCGGGAGTTTCCGGTGCCGTTCCGGGTCGACGAGGGAGCCCCGGCGGTGGACGGTGGCCAGCTCGGCAGCGCTGGGGCGGGTACCACCGGCGGCGCGGAGGCAGCCGTCCCGGTCCATCCGCCGCCGGACGTCGGGCGGGTCGCCCCGGCCGTGGATGGCCACCCGGCCGGCGGTGCGGAGACCGACGCGCTGGCCCGTACGCCGGGCCTGTCGGTCATCGCCGGCGGCGGTGGAAACGGCGGTGCCGGCATCGGGCCGGGCGGGGCTGGTGGTGCGGGCACCGGCGGGCCGGGTGGCGGAAGCGGCGGGCTCGGCACGGGCGGCGACGGCGGGCCGGGGATGGGCGGCACCGGCGAGGGCGGCGGGTTGGGCGGGCCCGGAACGGGCGGAACCGGACCGGGTGGCGGCGTGGGTCGGGGGCCCGGCGTCGGCATCGGACCGGGCGGGAACGGACCCGGGGCCGGCGCGGGCTCCGGTTCCGGTGGCGGCGGCTGCGTCGGCCCGGGACCGGGTGGCGTGGGTTCCGGCTCCGGAGTCGACGGCGTCGAGGGCGGTGCCGGTTCCGGCTCGGCGTCCACCGGCGCGGTTCGGTAGACGCCAGGCGATTTCTCGCGAAGGTCCGGGGTGCCCAGGGCGTCGGCCGTGCCCCGGCTGCCGCTCGGAACCGTGGCGCTGGCCCGGGCCGGCGCGGGGGAGTCGTTGCGCTGCCCCGGCAACGACACGTCGGCCGGGCTGGCCGAGCCGGTCGCACGGTAGGTGGTCGCGGTGACCGGAGCGCTGGCCGGCAGGTCACTGCGGAGCGCCCCGGCGGTCACGACGCTGGCGCGTGCGCGTACCGGTGCGGCGGCCTGCCCCTGGCGCGCGTCGACCGCGGCCGACTCCGCGGCGCTGGTCCCGGAAACGTCAGTGTCGCCGGAAGTGGCGTCGGCGGGCACGGCGTCGGCGGGTACGGCGTCGGCGGGTACGGCGTCGGTCGAGGCGTCCGGGACGACAGCTGCCGTGCCGCTGTGGGCCGGGCTGGCCTCGCTGTCGGCCGGGCTGGTGTCAGCTGGGCTGGCCTCGCTGGCGGCCACCGGGTCGGCGGTTTCCGGCCCTGGTGGGCCGACCTGGTCGACCACGGGGTCGACAGTCTCCGCCGGATCTCTCTGCTCGGCCATTTCCGCCCTCCGCGCCATGCTCGCACCCGGACCCGTGACGTCGGGTCGGATGTGCCTGGTTGTCACGGTGCCACAGATCTTGCCGAGCGGACAGCCGGAGGCGGTCGTGGCGGATCAGCCCGTGGTGCTGGGGCTGCCCGTCGCGCTGCCACTGCCCGTCGCGCTCGCGCTGGCCTTCGGCGTGGTCGTCGGAGGCGTGCTGGTCGGGGCGTTGGTCGGTGCCGAGGGCACTGTCGTCGGAGTGTTGCTCGGGGTCTTCGACGGCGTCGGCGTGGTGCTGCCGGTCGGGGTCGGCGTCGGGGTGGTGGTCAGCGTCGGCGTCGGCGTGGGCGTCTTCGTCGGCGTGGGCGTGGGCTTGGTGGTCTTCGTGGGCGACGGCGTGGGTGTCGGCTTGCTGGTCTTGGTGGGCGACGGGGTGGGCGTCGGCTTCGGGGTCGAGACGGGCGGGGTCGGATTGGTCACGACCGGTGCCGGCACCGCGCCGATCACCCGGGTGGCGGCATACAGCCGGGACCAGCGGACGACCGAGATCTTGACGACGTCGCCAGTGGTGGGGGCCTGCACCATCTTGCCGTTGCCGATGTACATGCCGACGTGGTGGATCGTCGTCCAACTGCTGCCCGAGGCGAAGAAGAGCAGGTCGCCGGCGAGCAGCGCGCTCTGCGGAACGGTGCGGCCACGGGTGGCGGCGTACTGGTCGCGGGAGACCCGGGGCAGGTCGAAGTAGTCGGCGCCGGAGGACCGGTAGGCCGCCCACATCAGGCCGGAGCAGTCGAACTCGTCCGGCCCCTCCTCGGACCACTTGTACGGGTCACCGAGCTGGGCGAGCGCGTACCGGACCGCGGCCAGTGCCCGGGGGTGCGCGGCCATGCCGCTGATGCTCTGGTTGGAGACGTATCCGGCGCCGATCTGCTGCTCGGCGGCTTCCTGCTGGCGTTCGATCTCGATCAGCGCGGCGGCATTGTCCCGGCGCAGCTTGAGCAGGCTCGCCTCGGCGGTGCGGAGCCCTTTCTCACCCGCGGTGAACTCCGTCTCGGCGGCGGCGAGCAGATCCTTCGCCTCGCTGTGCTTCTGGTACGCGGCCTGCTCACCGGCGCGGGCCCGGGACAGCTCCCCGGCCACTCCGGTGGTGCCGCCGTCGACCTTCTCGCCACGGGTGATCGCCTGGAGGCGGCTCAGCCCACGGATGTCCTGGGCGAGGTCGCCCGGCGGCAGAGCGGCGGCTGCCTTGATGGCCTCGGCGGCGGCGGTGTCGGCCGTCTGCTGGGCCCGGAGCACTGCGTCCTGCGCGGTCGCCAGCGCCTTGCCGGCCGCGTCGAGCTGCGCCTGCGCGTCGACGCGTTTCTGCCGCCTCAACAGCAAATCCTCGCCGAGCGCGCCGACCTGGGCCTCACCGGCGGAGATCGCAGCGGCCAGTGGGCCGTTGCCGATGTTGACCAACGGCGGCGCCGGCACGCCGGCGACCGGTGCGCCGCCGGGCAGCTGAAGCGCGCCGGTGACCGCCGGGCGCGAGCCGGTGTCCGGCACTGTGGTCGGCAGGCCGGGCTCCGCGTAGGCCGGGGTGGCCAGCACGGCCGCGGCGATCGCGCCGAGCAGGGCGGCCCAGAGCTTCGGACGCAGGACCGGCGAGATCACCGGGCTCCGTCGTCGCTGCCGTCGCCCGCGCCCGCTGTAGATCATTCCGCTCCCCGTTCGACCCTTCGTCGCCGCGCTCGGTGGGCGCGGCCGCCGGGACGGTACCAGTGTGTGTGTTCCGCCCCACCTTGTTACTACCGCACCTCGCCACTCATGTCGATGCGTTGCCGGGTTACGGGAGGCTGAGAGTCTGGTGAAGTGGGTCGCTGCCGGCGACCGTGCCGCCGGGCCCGTCGGCGCCGCGACGTACGCTCGATCCGGACCGCAGGTGGAAGGGACGTGCCATGGACGCCGGACTCAAGCGTGAGCTCGAAGCGAAGGTGTACGCCGGTGAGCGGCTGACCCGCGAGGACGGGGTCGCCCTCTACGAGAGCGACGACCTGACCTGGCTGGGGCGGCTGGCGCACCACAAGCGCACCGAACTGAACGGCGACCGGGTGATGTTCAACGTCAACCGGCACCTCAACCTGACGAACGTCTGCTCGGCGTCCTGTGCGTACTGCTCGTTCCAGCGCAAGCCGGGCGAGAAGGACGCGTACACGATGCGCATCGACGAGGCGGTCCGTAAGGCCAAGGAGATGGAGGACGAGCAGCTCACCGAGTTGCACATCGTCAACGGCCTGCACCCCACGCTGCCCTGGCGCTACTACCCGAAGGTGCTGCGCGAGCTGAAGGCCGCGCTGCCGAACGTCAAGCTCAAGTGCTTCACGGCGACCGAGGTGCAGTGGTTCGAGAAGATCAGCGGCCTGAGCGCCGACGAGATCCTCGACGAGCTGATGGACGCTGGCCTGGAGTCGCTGACCGGTGGTGGCGCGGAGATCTTCGACTGGGAGGTCCGGCAGCACATCGTCGACCACGCCTGCCACTGGGAAGACTGGTCGCGCATCCACGCCCTGGCACACAGCAAGGGCATGAAGACCCCGGCGACGATGCTGTACGGCCACATCGAGGAGCCCCGGCACCGCGTCGACCACGTGCTGCGGCTGCGCGAGTTGCAGGACGAGACCGGCGGCTTCGCGGTCTTCATCCCGCTGCGCTACCAGCACGACTTCGTCGACTCGGCGGACGGCAAGATCCGTAACCGGATCCAGGCGCGCACCACGATGGCCTCGCCGGCCGAGTCGCTGAAGACGTTCGCGGTCTCCCGGCTGCTCTTCGACAACGTGCCGCACCTGAAGAACTTCTGGGTGATGCACGGGTTGTCGGTGGCGCAGCTCTCGCTGAACTTCGGCGTGGACGACCTGGACGGTTCCGTCGTCGAATACAAGATCACGCACGACGCCGACTCGTACGGCACCCCGAACACCATGCACCGCGACGACCTGCTGCACCTGATCTGGGACGCCGGCTTCCAGCCCGTCGAGCGGGACACCCGCTACAACGTGGTCCGGGAGTACGACAAGGCACCGTCGCTGGCCGAGCGGCGCGCCGAGCCGCAGCAGGTCTGGGCCTGAGCCGCCACGTACCCTCGCAGTCGATGACCGAGCAACGAGGACCTGAGCAGCAGGGCGGGTTTCCCCGCCGGGACGCCGATGGGCGCATCCGTACCCTGGGCGATCTGCTCGGGGTGTGCCTGGCCGGCCTGGTCATCGGTGTGCTCGCGTTGGTGCTGTTCGACTGGGCGTTCGCCTCGGTCGGCGCCGGCGACTTCGGGCACACAAACGGTTGGCTGGCGGTGATCCTGCCGGCCTGGTTGTTCTGGGACGACTTCCGAGCCTGGGAGTTCGGCGCGGCCCGGGTGCTGGCCGCGGTGGTCGCCGCTGCCGTCGGGGTGTTCGTGGGGCTGCTGGTCGCCGGTCTGGGCGCGGGGTTGCCGCCGCTGCTCTCCGGCGCGTTGGCGGCGGGGGCGTTCACAGTGGCGTACGCGGCTCTCTGGTTCCCGGGCGTCCGCTGGCTGGCCCGCCGGACCGGCTGACCACGACCGCCCGCCGGGCGGCTCGATCCTTCCGCCGGCAGTGGCGGGCGACGGAGAGAACGGAGTGGTGCAGGTGAGCGCCGCGCTCAAGTACACGCTGGGCCGGATCGGGCTGTTCGTCGCCGTGCTGGCGGGCCTCTGGCTGGTCGACATGAACGTGTTCCTGAAGCTGATGCTGGCGTTGGTGTTCTCTGCCGCGCTCTCCTATTTCCTGCTGCGCGGTTGGCGGGACGAGATGGCCGGGGAGATCGCCGAAGCAGCCGAGCGCCGCCGTACCGAGAAGGAACGCCTCCGCTCCGCCCTGGCCGGCGACGACCAACCCCCCACCCAAACCCCAGACTCCCCGCGTTGATCATGAAGTTATTGTCACGACACGCCGAGTAGTCGGGCAATAACTTCATGATCAACCGCGCGGTGCCTACCAGTTGGTGGAGTTGGGGGCCTTGGGCCAGGGCTTGGACGTCGGCTTGATCAGGTACGCGACGCCGCCGGAGCCGCCCGAGACGCCGCCGCTGGCGTTGGTGCGCTTGGTCCGTAGCCAGATCTGTTCGAACTGGGCACGCTTGTAGACGTTGCGCACCACGTCGTTGCTGGACGAGGCGGGGTCGTTGACGATCACGTCGCCGTCGGCGGTGAAGCCGACCACCACGAATAGGTGCCCGGAGGTGCCGTAGTTCGCCCCGTCCAGCTCACTGGCGAGGAAGGACTGGCTGGTCACGACGGGGATGCCGGCGGCGATGAAACGCTCCAGCTCGTCCAACGAGTGCAGTCGGGTCACCCGGCCCTCCAGCCCGGGGAAGCTGGCCGCGTACGCGGTGTTGAACGGCCAGTTGCCCGCGCCGTCGTACGCGTAGTCGTAGGTCATCCGCGCGGCGTGGTTGACCGTCGGGTCGGGGTAGGTCGGGTCCACCCAGGAGGTGTCGGCCGCCGACGGTTTGCGACCCCAGTACTCGACCACCATCTCGGTCGAGGTGGGTGAGCACCACGCCTCGCCGCCGCCGTCGTACTCGGGGTAGTGCCCGGCGTGCACGTTCTGCGAGTAGCGCGGCACCGGCAGCTCCCGGCCCCAGGCGATGTGCCCGGCGCTCGGTGGCACTGTGAACCGGTCCGGCACTGTGGAGCTCATCGCACCCAGCATCCGGACCACCGGGGCGGCGTTCTGCCCGGGTGCCCGGTAGAGGGTCAGCTTGAGCTGGTACGACCGCAGCAGCACCCCGGCGGTGGCGTCGTCGATGCTGAAGGTGTCGGTCCAGATCGTCGACCAGGGGTCGCCCTGCCGGTCGACGCTGGTCCGCTTGATGTCGGTGTCGCCGGACGCCCAGCGACCCAGGACGTACCACGGGGTCTGGTCGCCGCTTGTGTAGTTGCCCTGCATCTCCACCTGGATCCAGGTGCCGGCGGGGGTCTCCGCGTTCCAGGAGGCGATCAGCTCGGTGGCGTCGAACCCGATTCGGGTCGTCGGCGAGGTCCAGGTGCCGTACTCCCAGGTGCGGGTGGCGCCGGTGTGCGGGTCCGCGTACTCGATGGTGCCGGCCGGACGGGCCAGGGTGACGCCCGCTCGGGCGCCGGGCACGACGCGGGTGCCGGCCCGGCTGCCCCGGTGCCAGTCGGCGGGCCCGGACCAGTCCTGGTAGGTGATCTGCTCGTCGTGGACGGGGGCGGGCGGGTGGGCGGCCAGCGCGGGCGCGGCGCTGGTGAGCAGGGTGAGCGTGGTGACGCCGGCGAGGGCGGCCGCGCGCAGGCGGGATCTGGCCATGGGTGCTCCGCGGTGTCGAGGGGGCATCGTCGCTGGTCAGTTTTCCGCTTGGAGGGAAGTTTCGCCAGATGTTGATAGGTGGAAAATCATTGCCGCCGTGATGGTCCACCTGGGATGGAGAACGCAGCGATCAATATTGATATGACCATGTGACAGGTGGTGAAGTGTCCTTCACCGAGCGGGATCTCCCGCCCATCGAGGAGGTAGTCAATGGCCCTCCGCACGCCCACCCCTCTCCGCCGTGTCCTGGTGCTCGCTGTCGTCACCGGGCTGGGCATCGTCACAGTCGCCGCCGGTCCGGTCGCCGCCCGACCGGCACCGGACCGCACCGCTGAGCAGGCCGCCTCCGGCTACCGGGTGCTCGGGCCCCGGACCCTCGCCGACCGCAACGCGGTGGCCCGCACCGGGGCCGCCATCGACTACTCCGAACACGGGGTGCTGCACATCTCGGCGACCGCGGGTGAGGCCGCCGCGATCGGCAAACTCGGCTTCCGGCTGGAACCGCTGGCCCCGCCGCCCAACGCCGAGCGCGGCGCCGGCGACTTCGGCGCGCTGGCCTTCCCGCCCGCCGACTCCAACTACCACGACTACGCGGAACTGACAGCCGTCGTGAACCAGGTCGTCGCCGACCATCCGGCGATCGCCCGCAAGATCAGCATCGGTTCCTCGTACGAGGGCCGCGACCTGATGGCAGTGAAGATCTCCGACAACGTCGGCACCGACGAGAACGAGCCGGAGATCCTGTTCAACTCCCAGCAGCACGCCCGTGAGCACCTGACCGTCGAGATGGCGATCTACCTGCTCAACCTCTTCACCGACAGCTACGGCAGCGACTCCCGGATCACCAACATCGTCAACGGCCGGGAGCTCTGGATCGTGCCGACGGTCAACCCGGACGGCAGCGAGTACGACATCGCCACCGGGTCGTACCGGTCCTGGCGCAAGAACCGGCAGCCCAACAGCGGTTCGTCAAACGTCGGCACCGACCTGAACCGCAACTGGTCCTACAACTGGGGATGCTGCGGCGGCTCGTCCGGCACCACCTCGTCGGAGACCTACCGGGGGCCGTCGGCGTTCTCCGCCCCCGAGACGCAGGCGCTGCGCAACTTCGTCAACGGCCGGGTGGTCGGTGGCGTGCAGCAGATCAAGGCCAATATCGACTTCCACACGTACTCGCAGTTGGTGCTCTGGCCGTACGGCTACACCACGGCGAACACCGCGACCGGGATGAGCGCGGACCAGTACAACACCTTCGCCACCATCGGTCAGCAGATGGCGGCCACCAACGGCTACACCCCGGAACAGTCCAGCGACCTCTACATCACCGACGGGGACAGCCTCGACTGGATGTGGGCCACCCACAACATCTGGGCGTACACCTTCGAGATGTATCCCGGCTCGTCCGGCGGCGGGGGCTTCTACCCGCCCGACGAGGTCATCCCGGCGCAGACCTCGCGCAACCGGGAGGCAGTGCTGCTGCTCAGCGAGTACGCCGACTGCCCGTACCGGGCCATCAACAAGCAGTCGCAGTACTGCGGCGGCGGTGGCGGCACCACTGTCTGGTCGGACACCTTCGAGACCGCCACCGGCTGGACCATCAACCCGGGCGGCACCGACACCGCCACAGTCGGCGCGTTCGAGCGGGGCGCCGCCCAGGCGACCACGTCCTCCGGCGCCAAGCAGCTCACCCCGTACGCCGGATCCAACGACCTGGTGACCGGCCGGCTCGCCGGCTCGGCCGCCGGTGACTACGACGTCGACGGCGGCGTGACCAGCGCCCGGTCCCCGGCGGTGACCCTGCCGTCGTCCGGCACGCTGAGCCTCTCGCTGGCCTGGTACCTGGCGCACGGCTCGAACGCCTCGTCGGCGGACTACCTGCGGGTGAGCGTGGTGCACAACGGCGGCACCACAGCGCTGCTCACCCAGGCCGGCGCGGCCAGCAACCGCAACGGAAGTTGGGCGGTAGCGAACCTCAACCTCACCCCGTACGCCGGCCAGTCGGTCCGCGTGCTGATCGAGGCGGCGGACGCGTCCGGGGCCAGCCTGGTGGAGGCGGCTGTGGACAACGTCACCATCACGTCCTCCTGATCGGGTGGGGCCCCGTCCCGCCCCGGCGGGGCCCCACCACCCGTTCCCGATCCTCCAGATCCGGGACAAATCCCTCGGAGCGCGACGAGCCGCCGATCGTGCGTCGTCGATCAATCCTTGATCGATCCGGCACGTCCTGGCGGTGCGCTACCGTCTTACCGACCAGTCCGCAGCGAAGCCGGTGCTCATCCCGGCGCTGTCCCGCAACTGTGATGCCCCACCGGTAGGTGGGGACGAGCCAGGTCGCCTGCGGACCGGTCGCGAAACGCGCTCTCGAGGAAGGGCGCCTCGTGGGCGGGCGTACGGAAGTCCCTGTCGGCGAAGCACCACACTCCTCGACCGACAGGAGGCCCCCATGTTCAGACGTACCCCTCGGCTCTTCGCGGCGACCCTCGCGGTCGCCGCCCTCGCCCTCGGCGCCTGCGCCGAGAAGGCCGACGACAAGCCGAGCACCGGCACCGCGGCCGCCGCCTACCCGGTCACCGTCGGCGCGCTCACCCTCGACAAGCGGCCCGAGAAGATCGTCGTGCTGTCGCCCACCGCCACCGAGATGCTCTTCGCGATCGGTGCCGGCCCGCAGGTGACCGCCGTCGACGACCAGTCGAACTACCCGGCCGACGTGCCCAAGACCGACCTCTCCGCCTTCCAGCCGAACGCCGAGGCGATCGCCGGTAAGAACCCGGACCTCGTGGTGCTCTCCGACGACCGCAACAAGATCGTCGAGCAGCTCGGCAAGCTGAAGATCCCGGTGTACCAGACCCCGGCGGCGATCACCCTCGACGACTCGTACCGGCAGATCACCGAGCTGGGCACGCTGACCGGGCACGCCGACCAGGCCACCGACGTCGCCACCCGGATGAAGGACGACATCGCCAAGCTGGTCAAGGACCTGCCGCAGCGCGCGGAGAAGCTCACCTACTTCCACGAGCTGGGCCCGGAGCTGTACAGCGCCACCAGCAAGACCTTCATCGGCTCGCTCTACGGTCAGGCCGGCCTGACCAACATCGCCGACCCCGCCGACGCGGACGGCAAGAACTTCGGCTACCCGCAGCTGTCCCAGGAGTTCATCGTCAAGGCCGACCCGGACTTCGTCTTCCTGGCAGATGCCAAGTGCTGCCAGCAGAGCGCCGACACGGTCAAGGCCCGCAGTGGCTGGGCCGGCCTCACCGCGGTGAAGAACAACCAGGTCGTGGCCCTGGACGACGACATCGCCTCCCGCTGGGGGCCGCGCGTCGTGGACCTGCTCCGGGTCATCATCGACGCGGTCGCCAAGGTGCCCGCGTGACCGTCGTCCGTCGGTGACCGGGCCGCTGTCCGCGGCCCGGCCCGCTGGGCTCCTATCTGGGGCCCGGCCCGCCGGGCTGCGCAAACGTTGGCTGGTCGCGGGGTTGGTCGCGGTGCTCGTCGCGCTCGTCGTCGGGGTGTCGCTCGGCCCGGTGAGCCTGCCCCCGGGCAGCGTCGCCGCCGAGCTGCTCAACCTGTTCCCCGGGGTGCACCTGGACAGCGGGCTGACCGAGCGCGAGATCGCCATCGTCACCGAGCTGCGGCTGCCCCGGGTGGTGCTGGGCCTGCTCGTCGGCGGCCTGCTCGCCATGGCCGGCGGGTGCTACCAGGGGGTGTTCCGCAACCCGCTGGCCGACCCGTACCTGCTGGGTGTGGCCGCCGGCGCCGGCCTCGCGGTCACCGCGGCGATCGCCCTCGGCGGCGCCGGCCAGCAGGGCACGCTCTCCGGGCTGCCGATGACCATTCCGCTGGCCGCGTTCGCCGGTTCCCTGCTCGCCGTCACGATGACCTACGTGCTCGGCGCGGCCGGGGGGCGACGCGGGTCACCGGCGATGCTGATCCTGGCCGGGGTGGCGGTCTCCGCGTTCCTGTCCGCCGGGCAGACGTACCTCCTGCAACGACACGCCGACAGCATCCAGCCGGTCTACTCCTGGCTGCTCGGCCGGCTGGCCACCGCCGGTTGGCACGACGTGCTGCTGGTGCTGCCGTACGCCGCGCTGACCACTGTGGTGGTGCTGCTGCACCGCCGCGAGCTGGACGTCCTCGCGGTCGGCGACGACGAGGCGAGAAGCCTCGGTCTGCACCCGCAGCGCACCCGCTACCTGTTGATCGCCGCCGCCTCCCTGGGCACCGCGGCGGCGGTCTCCGCGACCGGGCTGATCGGCTTCGTCGGCATCATCGTGCCGCACACCGTCCGGCTGCTCGCCGGGTCCAGCTACCGGGTGATCCTGCCGATGTCACTGCTGTTCGGCGGCGCGTTCCTGGCACTGACCGACGTGGTGGCCCGCACCGCCGCCGCTCCGTCCGAGGTGCCGATCGGAGTGGTGACCGCCCTACTGGGCGGCCCGTTCTTCGTCCTCGTGCTGCGGACCGCCCGGCGAGTGCTCACGTGAGCCGCGGACCCGCCGTCGGAGCGCCGGCTGTCGACGCGCCGGCCGTCGAGGTGCGCGGGCTGCACGTCGACCTCGGTGGCACGCCGATCCTGACCGGCGTCGACCTCACCGTCGCCGTCGGCGAGTGGGTCACAGTGATCGGCCCGAACGGCGCCGGCAAGTCGACCCTGTTGCGCGCCGTCGGTGGGCTGCTGCCCGCGCCGGGGTCGATCACCCTGTTCGGTACGCCGAGTGCCGCGCTGCGCCGTCGGGACCGCGCACGGGTGGTGGCCACTGTGGCACAGTCGCCGGTGGTGCCACCCGGCATGTCGGTGCTGGACTACGTGCTGCTCGGTCGCACCCCGTACATCCCGGCGCTGGGCCGGGAGTCGACAGCCGACATCGACGCCGTGCACGAGGTGCTGGGACGGTTGGACCTCACCGGCTTCCACCGTCGCGAACTGGCCACCCTCTCCGGCGGCGAACGGCAGCGGGTGTTCCTCGCCCGCGCGCTCGCCCAGGGCGCGACGCTGCTGCTGCTCGACGAGCCGACCAGCGCGCTCGACATCGGGCACCAGCAGGACGTGCTCGAACTCGTCGACCAGCTACGCCGCGAGCACGGCCTGACCGTGCTGGCCACGATGCACGACCTCTCCCTGGCCGGTGAGTACGCCGACCGGATGGTGATGCTCGCCGGCGGTCAGGTGGTGGCCGCCGGGACTCCTCCCGAGGTGCTGACCGAGGAGTTGCTCGCCACCCACTACCGGGCCAGCGTCCGGGTGGTCCCCGGTACACACGGCCCCCTGGTGGTCCCCGTCCGCCCCACCCGCCCCTGAGCCTGCCGGGGCGGGGCGGCTGGTCAGGGGCCCAGGTCGATGACGGAGAAGAGAGCGCCCTGGGGGTCGCGGAGGGCGGCGAAGCGGCCCGCCGGGATGTCACGGGGCGGAACCAGGATCGTTCCGCCCAGCTCGGAGGCGCGGGCCGCGGCGGCGTCCGCGTCGGCCACCGCGAAGTACACGGTCCAGTACGCGGGCAGGTCGGCCGGGAAGTCGCCGGCCAGCGGCGGCATCATCCCGGCGACGATCTGCGTCCCGAGCCGCCACCCGGTGTACGTCATCGCGCCCACCGCCTGGTCGTCGGGCTGCCAGCCGAACACCAGCTCGTAGAAGACCTTCGCGCCCTCGGGGTCGGGGGTGACCAGCTCGTTCCAGCTCATCGCGCCCGGCACGTTGAACACCTCGGCGCCGGCCATGGCCAGCGGCTGCCACACGCTGAACGTGGCGCCGGCCGGGTCGGCGAAGACCGCCATCCAACCCCTGTCGAAGACCTCGAACGGTGGTACGACGACCTGCCCGCCGGCCCGTTCGACACGCCCGGCGACCAGCTCGGCGTCGTCGGTCGCGAGGTACGTCGACCAGATCGGGACCTGGTCCGGTATCGCGGGCGGGCCGGCGCCGGCCACCGGCCTGCCGTCGAGCAGGAAGACCGTGTAGCCGCCCGCCTCGGGCTCCGGGGTGACCTGGCCGGTCCAACCGAACAGCTCCGGATAGAAGCGCCGGGCGTCGGTCAGGTCCGGGGTGGCCAGGTCGGCCCAGCAGGGCGTACCCGGCGGGACGGTGCTCACGTCAAGACCCCTCTCGGCCCGGGTGGCCACGGCGGCCCCCTGCCGGAATCCTGGCACCGTCCCGCTGTGGCTCGGGGCGGAAACGGACGAATCGTCAGCTGAACCGGCGACCCTCGTCCCGCCGGTACGCCCAGCCGGCGAGCGCGGCGAGCAGCACCACCCAGACACCGAGCATGATCACTGCCAGCGGCTGCACGTCGTAGTCGGCCGCTGCCGCCCACATCAGTTCGGCCGCGCCCCGGGTCGGCAGGTACGGCGCGATCGTCTCGATGAACCCGGGCGCGTCGCCCGGCGCGGAGAGCAGGCCGCCGCCGAACGCCAGCGGCAGGAAGAGCACCTGCGCCACCACGATCGCCGCCTTGCTCGGCAGCGAGTAGCCGATGGCGAGCCCCATCAGCGTGAACGGCACCGAGATGACGGCCACCGTGCCGAGGGCCAGCAGGAAAGCCGCCGGGGTGATCGTGGCCGCGGTCAGCGTCGCGCCGATCACCACGACCGGGATCAGCGAGAGGTAGGTCAGCGCCAGGCCGGCCAGCACCCGGCCGGCGAACCGCGGCGCCGGCCCGGCCGGCAGGGTCCGGGTGTACGGGTTCCAGGGCTGGTCGCGGTCCTCGGCGACACCGACGCCGTACTGGAAGATGTTGGCGCTCATCACCGAGAAGGTGACCATCGACGCGGTGGCGTAGGTGGCACCCACCGCGTCGTCAGCGGCGAAGGGCACCACGAAGAAGATCATGGCGGCGGCCGGGAAGAAGGCGCTGCCGAAGACTGCCACCGGAATCCGGATGATCTCCAGGAGCTGGTAGCGGGCGTGGACCAGGGCGAGCTGCACGGTCGCCTCCTCAGACGCTTGTGGGTCGGCCGCCGGCAGCGGCGGTGGTGGGTCGGCCGGTGCTGGCGGGCGCGTCGCCGCTGGGCGCGTCCCCGCTGGTGATGGCGAGGAACGCCTCCTCCAGCGACGTCGGCCGTACCTCCAGGTCGGTGAACGGAGTCTGGGCCGTGACCAGCGCTCGGACCAGCTCGTCGGCGTCGGTGGTGAGCAGGTGCAGCCGACCGTCCACCCGTTCGGTGCGGACGACCCCGGGCAGGTCGGGCAGGTGGTCGGCGACCAGGCTGACCCGGCGTACGCCGACGATGCCGCGCACCGCGTCCACGCTGTCGTCGGCGAGCACCCGGCCCTGCCCGATGACCACCACCCGGCGGGCGAGCGCCTCCACCTCCTCCAGGTAGTGGCTGCTCAACAGCACGGTGCCACCGTCGTCGTGGAAGGCCCGGATGGCGTCCCACAGGGTGTGCCGGGCGGCCACGTCCAGGCCCGTGGTCGGTTCGTCGAGCAGCACCAACCGGGGCCGGCCGACGAACGCCAACGCCACGGCCAACCGGCGGCGCTGCCCGCCGGAGAGCCCACCGGTCTGTCGTCGGGCCAGGTCGGCGACGCCGAAGCGGTCGAGCAGTTCCGCCCGGGGCACCGGGTCGGGGTAGTGCGCGGAGACGAAGTCGACGACCTCGCCGACGCGCAGCGTGCCGGGCAGGCCGGTCTCCTGCGGGGTGACCCCGATCTGTCGCCGGCTCGCCGGGTCGCGGGGGTCGCCGCCGAACAACTCCACCCGCCCCGAGCTGGGACGGCGCAGGCCCACCAGCAGGTTCATCAGGGTGCTCTTGCCGGCGCCGTTGGGCCCGAGCAGGCCGACCAGCTCACCGGCCCGGACTTCCAGGTCGACGCGGTCGAGGGCGAGGACGTCGCCGTACCGGCGGCTGGCCTGGTCGGCGCGGGCGAGGATCATGACTGCTCCTTCGACGGGATGGGGTCGAGCAGGGCGCGGATAGCTTCGGTGTACTCCTCGAACGCCAGCCGACCTCGCCGGCTGAGCCGGACCAGGGTTGCCGGGGTGCGTCCACGATGGGTCTTGGTGATCTCCACGTAGCCGGCCTCTTCGAGCTTGCGCAGGTGCACCGAGAGGTTGCCGGCGGTCATCGCGAGCAGATCCTGCAGGCGGGGAAACGCGATCCTGTCGCCGACGTTGAGAGCGGAGAGGCTGGCGACCACCCGCAGCCGGGCCTGCGCGTGGATGACCGGATCCAGCTCGGTCACGGCTGCTGCCGCTGCCGCTGTCGCCGCCGGGCGATCGCGCCGGCCACCAGCATTCCGCCGCCGCCGGCCACCGCCACGATGAGCGGGTGCCAGCCCGGCCCGGCGAACGCCCCGACCAGGTTGATCAGGCTGATCCAGACGCCCAGCCGGAACAGGTCCCGGTCCAGCCAGACCGCCCCGCCGGCCATGTGCAGCGCGCCGGTCAACCCGACGGCGGTCGCCGACCAGAGCAGCGCCGCCAGGTCGTGCGGCAGGTGCTCGGAGATCCGGCCCAGCCCCGCGTAGATGCTCACCGAACCGAGGGCCCAGGCGTACCCGTACCACTTGCCACGCCGGGCGGAGTCACCTGTCACCTGGCCGTAGGCCCGCACGCTGACCACCGCCTGGATCGTTCCGGCGGCCGCGAGCAGGACGAACAGGACGGTCAGCGGCAGCCAGCTCGGCAGGTCGACCAGCGCCCGGTCACCGGGGGAGAACCGCAGGAAGAACAACCCGAAGCCGACCAGCCAGGCGACACCCCACGGCCAGTAGAGCAGGCGGGCGTCGGGGTCGAGCCGGCGTGCCGTCGCCGACCGTTGGTCCTGGATCAGCCGGAGCGCCGCCGCCGCGTCGGTGGGCGGTGAATCATCGTCGAGGTCCACGCAAACTACTTTACGGCACAAAGTCGAGACGGGAGACCCCGTCATCACCGGCTGCTGCGGACCCCCGATCGCGGCGAGCAGTGCCTAGGGTGGGGAGCCGAGGCGACCGATCCGTCGCACAGGCCACTGGGGAGGGTCCGTGTCAAGCCCGGGCAATGAGCTGGGGGCTCTGGCGCCGGCCGACCACGAGGGGTGCCGATGACTGTCGACGAGAGTCGGGCACGGTACGTCGAGGGGATCACCCGGCTGATACCTGTCGACGAGCGGGTGCGCGCGGTGGCCAAGGTTCGAGCGGGCGGAGGCCTGACCCCGGCACCGCCCCCGCAGCCGTCGGCGCCAGCCAGCACGGGTGGGCCGGGCTTTCTGGGTGTCCTGCTCAACGTGCTGTCCCCGACCATCACAGTCGGTCGGGCGGACAACGCCGTCGACTGGCTCGTCTTCGGTGTCGGAGGTCGAGGCGAACCGGGCTCCCAGGCATCAGTGCTGCACCATGCCCTGACCGTGGCGGCGAAGAGCGTCGGCGTCCGAACCCTCGTGCTGGGTGTCACCGACCAACGGCTGCTGCTCGGCGCGACAGCACCCGTCGGGCTGCTGTCCAGCTCGGCGGCGGACGAGCGCGCGCAGACCGACATCGACCTGCTCGGGTCGGTGCCGCGCACGGCCGTCACCGCCCGGTTCGGCAGGTACCGGTTGAACTGGAAACGGCTGCGGATCGACTTCGCCGACGGGTCGTGGCTGTCGTTCCACGTGCCGCTGGCCGACTCCGGCCGCCCGCTACGGGAAATCGCGGCGGCCCTGTCAGCCCGCTGACCCGGCGACGAGCGGGGCGGGCAGCGGCGCGACGTGCAGCACCGCCAGCCGGGACACCGCCCGCGTGAGCACCACGTACAGCCGGTGCAGCCCGCGTGGCTCGGCCGCGACGATCGCCGCCGGCTCGACCACCACCACATGGTCGTACTCAAGGCCCTTGACCAGCGTCGCCGGCACCACTGTGACCCGCTCCGCGGCCGCCACGTCGTCGGCGGTCGCGGTCTCGACGCCGGCCTCGGCCAGCGCCGCGCGCAGGCCGTCGACCGCGTCGTCCGCGGCGATCACACCGACCGAGCCGTCGTGCGCCAGCGCCGCGCGCACCTCGGCCACCGTCGCCGAGGTCAGATCGGTCACCGTACGCACGTCCAGGCCGCCGTCGTGCCGCAGCGACTCGGCCGGCGGTACGTCCACAGCGAGCGCCGGGAGCAGCAGGTTCGCGAACGCGACGACTGCGGCGGGCACCCGGAAACCGACTGTCAACGGAACCACCACCGCGTCCGGCTTGCCCAGATGGGCAAGGGACTCCCGCCAGTCCGTCGCCGCCCACGGCGCGGTGCCCTGGGCGAGGTCACCGAGGAGCGTGACCGAGCCGTGCTCGCTGCGCCGAGCGATGGCCCGACACTGCATCGGGGAGAGGTCCTGCGCCTCGTCCACCACCACGTGCCCGAACCCGGAGAGCCGTTCCAGCAACCCGGTCGCCTCGTCGATCAACACCGCGTCGGCGGCGGTCCAACGGGTCGCCTTCGGGGTACGGGCCGGCTTGGCCCAGGTGAGCTGCGCCTGCTCGGTGTCGCTGAGCAGCCCGTCCGCCGCGGCGGCGAGTCGGCCCGGATCGGAGAACAGACCGTGCACCAGCCCTTCCGGAGTGAGCGCCGGCCAGACCGCGTCCAGGAAGTCGAGCACCGGCCGGCACCTGCTCATCCGACGCAGCCAGGCGTCGCTTGGCGACTCCGCACGCCGCGCCTCGGCCTGCCGTTGCAGCAGGCTCACCACCCGCGCCTGGACGCGTTCCCGACCCGTGCCGTACGGCAACCCCTCCCGGCGGGTCTCCTCGACGATCCGATGCAACGGCTCCAGCCCGATCCGCCAACGGAACGAACCGTCCGAGACGGTGATCGACTCGGTCGGGGTGCCGATCTGTGCCTGCACCGCCCGCCGCAGGACGCTCGCCATCCGTACGTCATGTTTCAGCGCGGCCACCGCCGGCGCCTCAACCGCCCGGACCGGCACCCGGGAGATCAACTCCTCCACCGTGGCCTGCTCGACCTCGACCTCACCGAGCGCCGGCAACACCGCCGCGATGTACGACAGGAAGGCCCGGTTCGGCCCGACGATCAGCACACCCGCCCGCCGCAACCGCTCCCGGTGCAGGTAGAGCAGATACGCGGCCCGGTGCAGGCCCACAGCCGTCTTTCCCGTACCCGGCGCCCCCTGCACACAGATCGAGTCGGCCAGGTCAGCCCGGACCAGCTCGTCCTGCTCCGGCTGGATCGTGGCGACGATGTCCCGCATCGGCCCGACACGTGGACGCTCGATCTCGGCGGTGAGGATCCGACTGGTCGTACCGAGCTCCTCGCCCCGATCCAGCCGCTCATCCTCGAAGCTGGTCAGCACACCATTGCTGAACCCGAACCGCCGCCGGACCGCCACCCCCTGCGGATCCCGCACACTGGCCCGGTAGAACGAGCGCGAGACCGGCGCCCGCCAGTCCAGCACCAACGGCTCGCCGTGCTCGTCGGTGACGTGCCGCCGCCCCACGTGATACCGCCGCCCGTGATGATCACCGCTGGTGTCGGGTGCAGCCGGGCCCTTCGTGGCCGGGTCGCTCTTGGGCCTGCTGGCTGTGGGCCCGTTGCTCGTGGGCCTGCTGTTGGTGGTCCCGGTGTCTGCGGTGTCCGTCGTCCCGCTGTCGGTGGCGCCGCTGTCGGTGGCACTGCTGTCGGTGGCACTGCTGTCGGGGGCGCCGGCGAAGTCGAGGCGGCCGAAGAAGAGCGGAGTGGTCGGGTCGTCGGCCAGCTCGGCGACCCGGCGGGCCAGGGTGCGGCCGAGCGTCTCGGCCGCGTACGCGTCGCCGGCCACCTGGTCACCGGTGGCGAAGAGAGACTCGGCCCTCGCCCGCATCCGACCCAGCGCCGCCCGCGAGGTGGTGAGGTGTGCGCGTTCGGCGGCCAGGTCCGCGTCGAGGTCGGTATCGGTGTCGGCGTCGGTGCTGAGCTGGGTGTCGAGGTCAAGTGCGGGCATGCTGACGTCCCATCGTTCACATCTGCTGCGCGCTCGCGTGTCCGGGGGCGGATGGCCGGCCGCCCGGCGCGAAGACGTCCGTTCCGGTGCAGCTCACCTCGGCCGTCAAGCGGGCTGCAACCCTACGCTCCCCAACCCGCCGCATCCAGCGAATTACCGACGCGACCACCCGACCGAGACGGCGTGTTGCCCGGTCGAGTGTCACCGAGTGGCGTATCGCAAGGTGGCGCGGCCTTCTCGCCGTGATCGACTCGGTTGTCATGAGGTCGCGGTGTCTGGTCGGCGGCGTCAGCAGCGCCGGTGGTAGAGGTTGCGACGTGGGGTGCGCAGCGGGTCGAGCCAGCTGGGCGGGAGGAAGTCGGGCCGGCCGTCCGCCGCGATGCGGACCGTCCAGTCGCCGCGGTGGATGAACCGGTGGTGGTAACCGCAGAGCAGCACCGCATTGCCCAGCGCCGTCACCCCACCGTCGGCCCAGTGTCGGAGGTGGTGACCATCGCACCATCTCGGCGGCCGATCACAACCAGGGAAGGCGCAACCGCCGTCCCGCAGGACCAGCGCGCGCCGTAGCGGGCCGGTGAAGAGCCGGCGCTGACGACCGACGTCCAGGACCTGACTGTTGCCGCCCAGCACGACCGGCAGCACCCCAGCGTCGCAGGCCAGGCGGCGGACCGCACCGGGCGTGAGGCGCGTGCCGGTCTCCAGTGCTCCGGCGCGTACGCCGTTGACCAGCTCGTCGAGCGACACGGTCACCACCAGCTGAGGACGGTCGCCGCCGTTGTCGGGCAGCTGACCGGTGCGTAGCGCCAGCCGGCAGATCTCGCCCAACGCGTCGGCACGGCGCTGACCAGGACTGCGGTCATCGTGCTCCCCGGCTGGGGTGCAGAGCGGATCGATGGCCTCGCGCAGCAGGCTCGCGGTTTCGGTGTCGAGGTTGCCGCTGAGGCGTACCTGCCCGTTCTGCTGCTCGGAGAGCGTGACGTGCCGGCGGGCCTCGGCCCGCTCGGTGGCCCGCTCCAGAGCCTTCAGCTCAGCTTCGTCGGCCAGCTCCGGGGCGACGTGCGTGAGGACGCGTTCGCCGAGCCGGCTCAGACTTGTCGGATCGAAGCGGTCGGCCCAGGCGACCAGCAGTTGGGTTGCCTTGTCCGCCACTTCGGGACCGGCTTCCGCCGGGAGGGCGGCGATCGTCTCGGCCACCACCCGGCCCTGCTCGACGGTGATGGCGCCGCCGAGTAGCGCGTCGCGCACCGCTGACGGGGCGGCGTCGATGGTGGCGGCGAGCTGGACCAGTTGGCGCGCACCGCGACCGGAGAGCCGTAGTCGCTCCCGCAGCCAGACCGCGGTGGACGAGGCGCCCTGCGCGACAGCCAGACCGCGGCCGTCCAACTCGCGGACCAGACCGAGCTGAACGGCGGCCAACCGCTGCGCCAACACCTGAGTCGCGTCGAGAGCAGCAAGCAGATCGTCGTCGGAGAGCCCCCAGAGCGCGGTCTCGGCGCAGTGGTCAACCGCACCGCCCACCTGCGTCAACGCCTCCAACATCAAGCCACACTAGAACTGGTGTACGACACTTTCGCGTTAGTGTTGATCAATGGATGGAAACCAAATTCGTCGATCATGGCGAGCCCCACGCCCTGCTCGTGGTCCGGGCCGAACGTGGGGGTGATGGCGGGTTGGGGGACCTGCCGGGATCATGGGCCTATGACCGAGGCCCGCCCTGACTCGCGCCGGATGACGATCAGCGACCCGCAGGTGATGCGGGCGATGGCCCATCCGGCCCGGATCGCGATCATGGAGTACCTGAGTAGCCGCGAGAGCGGTGCGACAGCCACCGAGTGTGCCGAGATCGTTGGGCTGTCGCCGAGCGCGACCAGCTATCACCTGCGTGCGCTGGCGAAGTTCGGCCTGGTCGAGCAGGCGCCGAGCCGAGGGGACGCGCGCGAGCGGCTGTGGCGCGTGCCGAGTCTGAGCGTGCTGGTCGAGGCGGGTCGTGATGCCGGGCCTGAGGCGCGTGCGGCCGAGCAGGCGCTGGTGGAGGCGCATGCGGTCCGGGCCATGGAGCGGACCCGGGACTGGTTGCGGCGCGCTGGGGACGAGCCCGCCGAGTGGTACGACACGGCCCTGTTCAGCGACACGCTGTTGCTGCTCACCGCCGAGGAGTTGGCCGAGTTGAACGAGGCGGTGCTGGCGCTGCTCCGGCCGTACCAACCACGACGGCGGCAGGGTGATCCACCGCCGGGGGCGCGCACGGTAGCTGTGCAGTACCGGACGGTGCCGCTGGCATAGGCAGGGTTGCATGGATCAGTTGTGAAGGATTATCTTCGAAGTATGTCCTTCACAACTGGAGAGTCGCGCTGGGCGGACGTCTGGATCGCCGCCGCGGCGCGGGGCACCACGATCTGCGGGGACTTCCTCGCGGCGACCGCCCTGGCGCTGGCCCTCCAGGGTGCCGGTGCCGGTGGGCTGGCCGTGTCGGGGCTGCTGCTGGCCGCAACCCTGCCCCTTGTGGTGCTCGCCCCACTCGCGGGTCGACTCGCCGACCGGATGGACAGCCGTTCCCTGCTGGTGACCATCGGGTTCGCGCAGGCCGCGATCTGCGCGCTCCTCGCCGTCGTCGAGCAACCGGTCCTGGTGGTCGGGCTCGTCACCCTGCTGGCCTGCGGGCTCGCAGTGACCCAACCCTGCCTGGCAGCGCTGCTGCCGGCGATGGTCCGTCCCGCCGACCTGCCGCGGGCCAGCGCGATCAGTCAGACCGCCGTCTCGCTCGGCGCGCTCGGCGGCCCGGTGCTGGCCGGCCTGTTGGTGGGGCAGTTCGGCACCCGCGTACCGCTGCTTCTCGATGCCGCGACCTACCTGGCGCTCGTGGTCGCGGGCCTGCTGTTGCGGACCCGACGCGGCGGCCGGCGGCCCGCCACCAGCCAGGCCGCCGCAAGCAGCCAGGCCCCCGCCGCCAGCCAGGCCGCCGCAAGCAGCCAGGCCGTCTCGGGCGGCGTGCCAACCGCCGGGGGTACGGAGATCGGCTGGCGGCTGCGCCGCGACCCGCTGATGCTCGTCATGGTGGTGAGCACCGCCGTGGTGATCGCGGCGATCGGCGGTATCAACGTGATCGAGGTCTTCTTCATCAGGGAGACGTTGGGAGGTTCACCGACCACGTACGGCCTGGTCAGTGCCGCATGGATGGCCGGAATGCTGCCGGGGACCTGGCTTGCCGTACGACTCGCCAGGCGGCTCGACGACGACGGCGCGTTGGTACGGGGGGTGCTTGCCACTCTGGCCGTGTGCAGCCTGATGGTGTTGCTCGCGGCGACGGTGCCGGCGGCGGGTGTGTTGGTGCCGCTCTGGCTGGTGGGGGGTGCGGCCAACGGTGGCGAGAACGTCTTCGCCAACCTGCTCACCGCTCGGCGGGTGCCGGAGGCGATGCGCGCTCGCGCGTACGCCAGCTACGGCGCGGCCGTGCAGGGTGGCTCGATGGCGGGCTTCCTGATCGGCGGGGCGTTGCTCGCGGTCGTTCCGCCTCGGCCACTGATCGCCGGCGCTGGTGTGGTCGGGTTGCTGGTGGTGCTGGTGTTCGTGCCGGTCGTGACCCGCGCGGCACGACGGTCGTCAAGTGCGGGCTTGGCCACTCCGGGCCGGCCCGCCGAGCCGGAGCCAGCCGCCGGGGATACGGTCGGGCCATGGCTGAGCGCATCGCACGCCCGCGGGTCGGGCACATCCAGTTCCTGAACTGCCTGCCCATCTACTGGGGTCTGATGCGCTCCGGTGCCCTGCTCGACGTGGACCTGCACAAGGACTCGCCGGACCGGTTGAGCGCGGCGCTGGTCGCCGGCGATCTCGACATCGGCCCGATCACGCTGTTGGAATACCTGAAGCACGCCGACGAGCTGCTGCTCCTGCCGGACCTGGCGGTGGGCAGCGACGGGCCGGTGCTCTCGGTCAACATGGTCTCCACCCGACCCCTCGGCGAGCTGGACGGCGCCCGGGTGGCGCTCGGTTCGACCTCGCGGACCGGGGTCATGCTGGCTCAGCTGCTGCTCGCCGAGCAGTACGACGTGCGGCCCGAATACTTCCGCTGCCCGCCGGATCTGACCCAGATGCTGTTGGAGGCCGACGCCGCCGTGCTGATCGGCGACGTGGCGCTGCGGGCGTACTACGAGGCACCGCAGAAGGGCCTCACGGTCACCGACCTCGGGCAGGCGTGGCGGGAGTGGACCGGGCTGCCGATGGTCTTCGCCGTCTGGGCGGTCCGCCGCGACTTCGCCGCCGCCCACCCGGGCCTGGTGAAGGAGGTGCACGAGGCTTTCCTGCGCTCGCGGGACCTCTGCCTGGCGGAGCTGGACCAGGTCGCGGAGGCGGCTGCCCGCTGGGAGACCTTCGACGCGGAGACGCTTGCCACGTACTTCCGGACCCTCGACTTCTCCCTTGGCGACCGGCAGGTCGCCGGGCTGCGCGAGTGGGCCCGGCGGGCCGCCGCCATCGGCGAGGCCCCGGCGCTGCCGGACGGCGGCCCCGAGTTCTTCGCCGGCTGACACCGCCGGCCCCGGGGCCAGCGCAGGCGGCGTTGGCCTGCGCGGCTCAGGTGCCGGGGCGGAGCAGCGCTTCGGTGATCTTCTCGCAGTTCTTCATGCCGTAGTCGTAGCCCATGTTGATCGGGTACTTGACCATCACGCCCATCGTCCAGGTGTCACCGATGGCCAGGCAGTTGATGTGCATCTCCTGCTCCCTGGTCCGGTCGATCCACCCGTTCTTGATGGCGATCTTCTTCTGCTCGGAGGCCGGGAATGCCTTGCGGATACCGAAGTCGCCAGCACCGCGAACCTGCTTCATCTCGTTGAGCAGCCACTTGGTCCACTTCGGCCCGGCGGCCGTGCCGGTGACGATGCAGTTGCCCATCCGGGCGGTGTCCCGGGGGGAGAGCGCCGTCCGGCTCCAGCCGCCGTCGGGGGCGACGCTGCTGTCGGTCAGCTTGCACATGGAGATGAGTCGCTTGATCGAGGCGTCCCGGTCGACCTGGTTGTAGAACTGTTCGGCTCGGGTGTTGTCGCTGTCCCTGATGATGCGTGTCGCGTCGGCGAGCTTCGCGTCGCTCGGGGTCTGGCCGGCGTCGGCCGCGCGACGCAGGTAGTCGGCGACGATCCAGGCCTTGATCATCGAGGCGGTCGTGCTGGTCTCGCCCATGTTCTTCGAACCGATGATCTTTCCGGTTCGGCGGTCGAGGACGCTCCAGGAGTACCAGCCCTTGATGTCCAGCTTGAGGTCCTTGGCCACGAAGGGCAGCGGTTCCAGCGAGGGGCTGGGGCTCGGGGACGGCGAGGACGGCTGGCGGGCGCTGCGGTCGGTGCCGGCGCCGGTGGGGCGGTCGCTGGTGTCGGAGCCGGCGTCACCCCACTTGGCCGCTGCGGACGACTCGAACGGCGACCCGGGCAGCAGCCGCAGCGACACCAGGACCAGCCCGATCAGGATGACCGCGACGGCGATCAGCCGAATCGGGGAGGCCTCGCCGCCGTTGCGCCGGTCGACCCGACGGTTGCCGGCCATCACAGCTTCCCGACCGGCTGCTGCGGCACCTTGAGCGCGGCGCCGGGCTGCGGGGTGACCAGTTGGGTGGCCACACTGGCGCAGACCTTCGCGCCGTAGTCCAGACCGGTCCTGATCGGGTAGCGAAGCATCACCGCGAGGCTCCACTTGCCGGTGACGGCGAGGCAGTTGACGTGCCAGTTGCCGTCGCCGTAGATGGGGGTCCACCCGTTCTTGATGCTGACCGGCCCCTGCGCGGTGATCGACTTGGGCAGACCGTCGATGATCCCCCAGCGGCCACCGCCGGACGAGGGTCGCTGGTCCTTGGCCGCGGTGGTGCCTTTGACCTTGCTCATCTGGTCCAACACCCACTTGGTCCACTTCGGGCCGGCGGCCTTACCGTCGGCGATGCAGTCGCCGACCCGGACCGCGTCGCGGGGGGACATCCGGGTGAAGCTCCAGAAGCCGGTGTACTGCTTGACGTTGCCGCGCTTGGTGTCGGTCAGCCCGCAGATCTTGATCGCCCGCTGGATCACCGGATCGGGGATGCTGCTGGACGAAGCCTTGTACGAGCCTCCCGCGGCGGCGTAGACCTTGTTGGCCGCCCCGTCGTTGCTGTCGACGATGGCGAGTCTAGCCATCTCCTTCATCGCTGCGGACGGCTCCTTGTTGCCGAGCTGTCGCAGGTAGTCGGAGACGATCCATGCCTTGATCATCGATTCGGTGGAGCTGGTCGCGGTCATGTTCGGCGACCCGGAGATCTTGCCGGTCTTCCGATCCAGCAGAGCCCACGAGAAGAACTGCCCCTTGAAGCTCACCGACACCGGGCCTGCCGCCAGGGTGGGTGGCGGTGGTGGGGCGGGTGCGGGAGCGGCGACGCTCGACGTACCGCCTCCGCCGCCTCCGCCGCTGTCGTCACTGGCGAGTCGGGCGTACGCGGTGGGGACCAGTAGGACGCCACCGAGCACGACCGCCGTGATGGCGAGCACCAGGGTCACGCGAGATCGCATGAGTGGGTGAACTCCAGGTGTCAGGGCCGGGGGGACCGGCTTGTCGTCGGGACGAATCGGTGCGATCGCCGAGGCCGGGGGAGGTGGCCTCTGTGGAGATGTCGATGTCGGCAGCCGATCGGTTGTCCGGCAGAAGTCTACGTCCGGACCGGCCGACCGCCAGGGTTCGACACTAGGCAACCTGCGATAAAGGCGGGATATGGGGCCGGTATGAGGTTTTTGCAGTGATTCACCTTTGTTTCGTGGCCTAAGTCACGACGACATAACGACCTCCAGGTAGCACAAAGCAGTCATTCGATTACGGATGGGATGCTCGGATTCCTGTTACACCCCCTGGTGCAACGAGGCGCAAGCTGTAACACTTAGCCTCATGTATGGCAACGACTTCTCCGCCCCGAACGGCACCCCGGACGAGGCGCCCGGCGGCCTGCTGGGCGAGGTCGAGGCCGCCGAGGCAGAGCTGCGAGCAGCGGCGGCGCGCGGGCGGCGTGGCGGCCCCGCGCCGGACGAGGACCTGGCGGCGTACTTCGCCGAGGTGGTCGACGCCGAGCAGAAGATCGAGCCCCGCGACTGGATGCCCGACGCGTACCGGCGGACGCTGATCCGGCAGATCGCCCAGCACGCCCACTCCGAGATCATCGGCATGCAGCCGGAGGGCAACTGGATCAGTCGGGCGCCGTCGCTCAAGCGCAAGGCGATCCTGTTGGCCAAGGTGCAGGACGAGGCGGGTCACGGCCTCTACCTCTACGCCGCCGCCGAGACCCTCGGCATCAGCCGTGACGAGCTGGTCCAACTGCTGCTCGACGGCCGCCAGAAGTACAGCTCGATCTTCAACTACCCCACTCTCAGCTGGGCCGACGTGGGTGCCATCGGGTGGTTGGTGGACGGCGCGGCGATCGTCAACCAGGTGCCGCTCTGCCGTTGCTCCTACGGCCCGTACGCCCGCGCGATGATCCGGGTCTGCAAGGAGGAGTCGTTCCACCAACGGCAGGGGTACGAGATCCTGCACACCCTGGGGCACGGCACCCCCGCGCAGCGGGCGATGGCACAGGACGCGGTGGACCGATGGTGGTACCCGTCGCTGGCCATGTTCGGCCCGCCGGACGGCGACTCCACGCACTCCACCCAGTCGATGGCCTGGAAGATCAAGCGTTTCTCGAACGACGATCTGCGGCAACGCTTCGTCGACATGTGCGTCCAGCAGGCCGAGATCCTCGGGCTGCGCATCCCCGACGCCGACCTGCGCTGGAACGACGAGCGGCAGGCGTACGACTACACCCAGCCGGACTATGACGAGCTGATGCGGGTGATCTCCGGCGACGGGCCGTGCAACCGCGAGCGGATCGCCCACCGCCGGGCCGCGCACGCCGACGGCACCTGGGTACGCGAGGCCGCCGCGGCGTACGCCGCGAAGCGGGCGGGACAGAAGGAGACGGTGGCCGCGTGAGCGTGCGTAGCGAGCAAGCCGAGCAACCTGGCATGACGAGTCATTCGCCTTTGTGGGAGGTCTTCGTGCGGGCCCGGCGCGGGCTGTCACACACGCACGTCGGCAGCCTGCACGCCCCCGACGCCGAGCTCGCGCTGCACAACGCCCGCGACCTCTACACCCGCCGCCAGGAGGGCGTGTCGATCTGGGTGGTGCCGGCCGGCGCGATCACCGCGTCCAGCCCGGACGAGAAGGACGCCTTCTTCGACCCGGCCGCCGACAAGGTCTACCGCCATCCCACCTTCTACGAGGTGCCGGACGGGGTGGCACACCTGTGAACGGGCCCTTCGACTTCACCCTCTCGCTCGCCGACGACGCGTTGGTCGCGGCCCAGCGGCTGGCCGAGTGGGCCACCCGCGCACCGGAGATGGAAGAGGACATCGCGCTGTCCAACATCGCCCTCGACCAGCTCGGCGCGGCGCGCCTGCTGCTGTCGTACGCGGGCGAGTTGGAGGGCGCCGGGCGCGACGAGGACGCGTTGGCGTACCTGCGCGACGACCGCGAGTTCCGCAACGCGCTACTGGTCGAGCTGCCCAACGGCGACTTCGCGGTGACGATGGCGAAGCTGTTCTTCCTGGCGGCCTACCAGCTGCCGCTGTACACGGCGCTGGCCGGTTGCGCGGACGAGCGGTTAGCCGCCATCGGCGCGAAGGCGCGCAAGGAGTCGGCGTACCACCTGGACCACGGCGCGCTGTGGGTGAAGCGGCTCGGTGACGGCACCGAGGAGTCGCACCGTCGGATGCAGACGGCCGTCGACCAGGTGTGGCCGTACACCCATGAGCTGTTCGCCGCGGACCCGGCGGCGCCGGTCGACCCGGCCACAGTGCGGCCGGCGTTCGACGAGGTCGTCGGCCCGGCGCTGGCCGAGGCGACGCTCACCCGGCCGGACAGTGCCTGGGCCCCGGCCGGCGGGCGGGCCGGTGTGCACACCGAGCACCTGGCCTACCTGCTCGCCGAGATGCAGGTGCTGCACCGGGCCCACCCCGGAGCGAACTGGTGAACCCCAGAGACGCGGCCGCGTCGGTGGTGGACCCGGAGATCCGGGTCATCACCATCGACGAGCTGGGCATCCTGCGGGCGGTCGAGGAGGACCCGACCAGTGGCCGGGTCACCGTCACCATCACCCCGACCTACACCGGCTGCCCGGCGATGGACGTGATCCGGGCCGACATCCGCCGCGCGCTCACCGCTGCCGGCCATCCGGACGCCGAGGTCCAGACCGTCTACAGCCCACCGTGGAGCACCGACTGGATCTCCGAGGGTGGGCGGGCCAAGCTCGCCGCCGCCGGGATCGCCCCGCCGGCCCCGGTGCCCACCGCCGGCGTCGTGTCGCTGACGCTCGCGGTCCGCTGCCCGCAGTGCGGCTCGCCGGAGACCGAGCAGGTCAGCCGGTTCGGCTCCACCGCGTGCAAGGCGCTGTGGCGGTGCCGCTCCTGCTCCGAACCCTTCGACCACCTGAAGGCGCTGTGACTGTCACCATCACCCGTCCGGTTCGCCGCCGGCCGGTCTTCCACCCGCTGTCCGTCGCCGCCGTCGACCGGCTCACCGACGACTCCGTGGCGGTGACCTTCGCCGTACCCGAGGAACTGCGGGAGACCTTCGCGTTCCGCGCGGGCCAGCACCTCACGGTCCGGCGAGTTGCTGAGGACGGCGCGGACGTGCGCCGGTCGTACTCCATCTGCTCCACCCCCGACGACCTGGCCCGGCGCGGCCGGTTGCGGATCGGGGTGCGGGAGATCCCCGGCGGCGCCTTCTCGGCGTTCGCCTGCGGGGCGCTGCGCGGTGGCGACACGGTCGAGGTGCTGCCGCCGCTGGGCACCTTCACCACGGCGTTCGCGCCGGACCGCGCGCGGCACTACGGCGCGGTCGTCGCCGGCTCCGGCATCACCCCGGTGCTCGCGCTCGTCGCGACAGCCCTGGCCGTCGAGCCGGCCAGCACCTTCACACTGGTGTACGGCAACCGCACGGCGAACACTGTGATGTTCGCCGAGGAGTTGGCCGACCTGAAGGACCGCTATCCCACCCGGCTGCACCTGGTGCACGTCCTCTCCCGGGAACAGGGCGAGTCGCCGCTGCTCTCCGGTCGGATCGACGCCGAGCGGCTGGGCCGGCTGCTGGGCACCATCGTGCCGGGCGACCTGATCGAGGAGTGGTTCCTCTGCGGCCCGTACGGCATGGTGGTCGACGTCCGGGACGTGCTGACCGCACACGGGCTGCCCGAGTCGGCGGTGCACACCGAGCTGTTCCACGTCGACACACCACCGGAGCCGGTGCGCCGACCCGTCGACCAGGCGGGCGCCGGGGCCGAGGTCACCATCGTGCTGGACGGCCGGTCGTCGAGCTTCACCATGGGCCGCGAGGAACGGGTGCTGGACGCCGCGCTGAAGGTACGGGGCGAGCTGCCGTACGCCTGCAAGGGCGGTGTCTGCTCGACCTGCAAGGCGAAGGTCGTCGACGGCTCGGTCACGATGGCCCGCAACTACGCGCTGGAGCCCGACGAGCTGGCCGCCGGTTACGTCCTGACCTGCCAGTCCAGCCCGACCACCGACAAGCTCACCATCGACTACGACGCGTGAGGCCGCCGAACGACCGCGAGTTCGTCGAGCGGTTCGCCGACGTCACCGGAGGGCGTCGTCCGACCGGCTACGTGGAGGGATGGGAGCAGTTCGTCGGGTTCTGCGAGGAGGGCTACGACGACGTCTTCGACGAGTACTGGCTCGACCTCAGCATCCGGGACGCCATCGAGAGGGTGCTGACCGACGAACGGTTGTTCGGCTTTCCGCAGATGGGGTGGGTCCGGGAGCGGGTCGCGGCTGCGGACGAGCGGTTCCGGGCAGTTCTCTCCGAGCAGGGGATGCCGGGGCTCTCCGAGCGTCCGTGGTGGGAGGCGTACGCGCCGGCCTGGGCGGGGCCGGAACTCGCGGCGGAACTGCGGGACACCTACGGCATTAACGTCGAGGTACGCGAGAGCTGAGTAGATCCGGCAGCCTGCCGTTCCGGGGGTGTTGCCCTAGATCACTCCGGCATAGGGGAGATTTATCAGATCGCCCAACGGCCAATTCCTTGCCCGTGGGAGACGGGCAGAGGTAGCCTGCAACTGCCAGGGGCAGTAGCTCCTTGGAAGTGAACCCGGCAGCCTTCCGGACGGTGGGTGAGCCGGGTTTCGCGTCTCCCGGGCCCTGTCAGACCTGCCGCGTCTCCCTGACGACGCGCTGCACGGACGTCTTCCATCGGCCACCCTTGGCCCAGCACCAGGCCAGTGCGTCGGGAATCGCCAGCAGGCACTCCTCGTGGGCTCTCAGTTGGTCGTAACGCAGGTTGCCGGACGTCCCCGACTTCCTCACCTGCTCGAAGAGCAGACGCTGGTCGGCTTGGAATGTCGAATCGTCACGCTCCAGGACGAGGCGTGCAGCGTTTATCTTCGCTGCGTGCTCCACGAGTTCGACGAGGCAAGCCTCGCGCACCATCCTGGGGTCACGATGTCTTCTTGCGTCGAAGATCACCGCGTGGGCAGACAGTGTGACGACGGCAGCGATTATCTGCCGGCGTCGGTCGTCTTTTTCCTTGTGAAAATGGATACGGCGCTGGCCGGGCAGGATCAGATCGCGAATGGTCCGGCGGGCAGCGGCCACATCCGCCGGCAGTACGATCGCAGCCGCGACGAGAAGCCCTCGCTCCTTGGTCTCGTCCACGAAGACGTGCGCGTTCATGGAGCGTGGACCTTTCTCGTGGAGGCCAAGGGCGGGTCAGGCGTTGACGATGTCGCGGATTCGATCCAGCCTCTGTTGGGGCGTCAGTGCTTCGAGGTGCTTGGTGCCGATGGCGTTGAGCTCCGCCCGAACGTCGCAGTTGTCAGGCTCAAGGACAGCGTCGATTACCCGTGCCCGGGACCCGCCGTCTCGCACGTAGATCCAGACCGTCTGCGACTGGCGAGGCTCGGTGTTGAGTTCCGCATCGAGCCGTTGTGGGGGGAAGAAGCCGAGGCCGGTCGCCCTGAGCCTGTCCGCGATCTCCACCAAGACCCAACGGCCCAGCTTTCGGTAGCCCAACTCGTCCCGTAACTCGCCGAGGGTTGCTTCCGTTAGCCCGCCGTCGGCCCGACATCGGGCGGCAATGCCCGGAGCGGTATCCATCTCGCTCATATCGCAACCTCCCTGGGGCGAAGCCTTGAAGAGGATGTTCGCGTTCATGAGTACAGGTTGTCAAGCGCAGACTGACAAGTTATAGATGATCTCAAAATATAATAGGCGCCCGCATGTGTATCCCCGGGCCGAAGGCCACGTCGGGGGCCGACGTAGGCTCGGGGGGTGACGGTGAGCCGGGAGATCGACGACATCCTGCAGCGCGGCGCGGACGGCGGGCGGATCACGCCCGAGGAGGCGCTGCTGCTCTACACCGAGGCGCCCTTCCACGCGTTGGGCGAGGCGGCGGACGCGGTGCGTCGGCGGCGCTACCCGGACAACGTCGTCACCTACCTGATCGATCGCAACATCAACTACACGAACGTCTGCGTGACGGCGTGCAAGTTCTGCGCGTTCTACCGGGCCCCCAAGCACAAGGAAGGGTGGACCCACCCGACCGAGGAGATCCTGCGCCGGTGCGGCGAGGCGGTCGAGCTGGGCGCCACCCAGGTGATGCTCCAGGGCGGGCACCACCCGGACTACGGCGTGGAGTACTACGAGGAGTTGTTCTCCTCGGTCAAGCAGGCGTACCCGCAGCTGGTCATCCACTCGATCGGCCCCAGCGAGATCCTGCACATGGCCAAGGTCTCCGGGGTGAGCCTGGACGAGGCCATCGCCCGGATCAAGACCGCCGGCCTGGACTCGATCGCCGGCGCCGGCGCGGAGATGCTTCCCGAGCGGCCCCGCAAGGCCATCGCGCCCCTCAAGGAGTCGGGCGAGCGCTGGCTGGAGGTCATGGAGCTGGCCCACCGGCAGGGCATCGAGTCGACCGCCACCATGATGATGGGCACCGGCGAGACGCACGCCGAGCGGATCGAGCACCTGCGCATGATCCGGGACGTACAGGACCGCACCCGCGGTTTCCGGTCCTTCATCCCGTGGACGTACCAGCCGGAGAACAACCACCTGAAGGGCCGCACCCAGGCGACCACCCTGGAATACCTGCGGCTCGTCGCGGTGGCTCGGCTCTTCTTCGAGACCGTGCCGCACCTGCAGGCGTCCTGGTTGACCACCGGTAAGGACGTCGGGCAGCTCTCACTGCACATGGGCGTGGACGACCTCGGCTCGATCATGCTGGAGGAGAACGTCATCTCCTCCGCCGGGGCGCGGCACCGCTCCAACCTGCACGAGCTGATCGGCATGATCCGTTCGGCGGACCGGATCCCCGCCCAGCGCGACACCCTCTACAACCGGCTCGCCGTGCACCACACGCCGGCCGACGACCCGACCGACGAGCGGGTGGTCTCGCACTTCTCCTCGATCGCGCTGCCCGGTGGCGGCGCGGGCCGATCCCTGCCTCTGGTGGACGTCAGCTGACGCGCCGTCTGCTTCGCGACGGCCACGGCCGCCTCGACACCCGGCCGTTCGGCTGATCGACGCTCATGCTCCCGCCGGATCACCCCCCGGCGGTACGGGTGGTCCCCGCCGCCGCAGCGTCAGGCTGTCCGGTGCGGGGCTGGTGGAGATGATCGTCGGCCGCTAGCGTCCCGGCTCATATCCGTGACCACCGTCGCCAGACGGGGCTGTCCTCCATCGGCCCGCTGCGGGTCGTTCATATAACGCACGGCAGTACGGGCGGGATGGGTGACCATCCCGCCCGTACTGTCTGCCCAGCTGGGGCTGGACGGATGAAAACGGGTCCGCCTGCTGGCGTGGAAGATCGGCCTCCGATAGCGTCCGCTCGTTCCGCAACCATTCTTTCTTCCCTACCCCCGGGGGACTGATGACAGCGTTCCACCGCTCGACGCTGGTGCGCGCCAGTGTCGTGGCGCTGCTCGCGGCCGGCGGCATCGCCGCCGTGGCCGCCCCAGTGCTGGCGGCCGAGCAGGCCGACCTTGCCCTGGTGCCGCTCAGCTACAACCTGGCCAAGGGTGTCACGGAGGCCAAGAGCAAGCCGTTCAAGTTCACTGTCGACAACACCCGGAGCGAGGAAGACGCCAAGGGTGTCAGTTACACGGTGGACACCAGCAAGCTGAAGACGAACAAGGTTCGGGTCGTGGTGCCCGACGGCTGCCGGGTGAACGGCAAGAAGTTCACCTGCCGCCTCGGTGACCTGGCCGCCGGCACCAGCGAGGACTTCGGCATTCCGATCTTCTCCACCGGTGGTAAGGGTGCCGCCGGCACGCTGGTGGTCACCATCCGCTCCGCCACCGAGGACCCCAACAAGGAAGACAACAAGGTCGAGCACGACATCACCGTCACCGAGCCCGGGTACGACCTGACCAGTTGGGTGCAGGACGTCAACGCGAACGTCGTGGTGAACGGCGTCAACGGCGACGACCCCGACCTTCGGCCGGTGCGGCCGGGCGAGACGGTGCCGGTCGACTGGGCCGTCTACAACGACGGCAGCCGCAAGGCCACCGGCCTCGCCTACGTGCTCACCCTCCCGGCGGGCGTCACCTTCGACACCCTGCCGGACACGTGCACGCAGCAGTCCTTCGGTGTCGCTCAGGCGCTCTGTCAGGACGACGGCGCGGTGATCCAGCCCGGTGACTACTACACGGCGGACATCAAGGTGACAGTCGGCAAGGACGTCACCGAGCCGGTGCTGCGGGTCGGCGAGCTGGTCGCGCACGGTCTGGACGCGGCAGCCGGCAAGCCCGAGGAGCAGCCGAAGCGGGCCAGCACCGCTCAGCGGAAGACCTTCACCGAGGTCGACGAGGGCGACAACCAGGCGATCTTCGACGTCTTCGTCGACCAGGCCGAGGACCCGACGCCGACGCCCACGCCAACCGTCACCCCGACCGAGACGCCGACTCCGACGCCGACGGTCACTCCGACGGAATCGCCGACCCCGACTCCGACGCCGACCGAGTCGCCGACTCCGACGCCGACTGTCACTCCGACCGAGACGCCGACGCCGACGGAGACGCCGACTCCGACGCCGACGGTCAGCCCGACCGAGTCGCCGACCCCGACGCCGACGGCTACGCCGACCGAGTCGCCGACTCCGACGCCCACGGTCACTCCGACCGAGACGCCGACGCCGACCGAGACGCCGACCCCGACGCCCACGGTCACTCCGACCGAGTCGCCGACCCCGACCCCGACGGCTACTCCGACGGAGACGCCGACTGTCACTCCGACGCCGACCGCGACGGCCACCCCGACCGAGACCCCGACCGCGACGGCCACGCCGACTCCGGTCCCGAGCGGTACGACGACGCCGGGCACGACCGTCTCGCCGGGTGCCGGCGGCGGTTCCGACGGTGGCGGCTCGGGCGGTGGCGGCCTGCCCGTGACCGGTGTGCAGGTCGGCCTGATCGGCGGGATCGGCGTGATCATCCTGCTCGTGGGCGGAGCGCTGCTGGTGCTCAGCCGTCGCCGCAAGGTGGTCCTGGTGTCGCCGGCCGACGAGAAGTCGACCGACTGACACCGGTGCCCTGACCAGCGGCGCGCAGAAGAGGCGCGACCGCGACGGGTGCGAGGACGACACGCGTCCTGACCGAGGCGTCATGGACGCGGGCACGACGCGAGGGCGGGGTGGGCGACCACCCCGCCCTTTCGCGTACGCGCGGCATGCCGCCCACGCAGCGAGCGTCGCGGGCGTGCCGCCCACCCAGCGAGCGTCGCTTGGCGGGCGGCTGGCAGAGTGGAGGGGTGAGCCGTACCCCGCAGGGCCAGCGCGCCAGTCTGGACAAGCAGCCGCACGAGGTCGCCGCGATGTTCGACGGCGTGGCAGAGCGTTACGACCTGACCAACACGGTGATCTCGATGGGTCAGGACCGCTCCTGGCGCCGGGCCACCCGGGCGGCGCTCGGGCTCCGGCCGGGCGAGCGGGTGCTGGACGTGGGCGCGGGCACCGGTGTCTCGACGCGCGAGCTGGCCCAGTCCGGGGCGTACGCGGTCGGGGTCGACCTGTCGCTGGGCATGCTGCACACCGGCAAGCGGGCCCGGCCCGAGGTGCCGCTGCTGGCGGGAGACGCGCTGCGCCTGCCGTTCGCCGACGCCAGCTTCGACGCGGTGACCATCTCCTTTGCGCTGCGCAACGTCAACGACACCGACGCGGCGCTGCGTGAGCTGGCCCGGGTGACCCGGTCGGGTGGCCGGTTGGTGGTCTGCGAGTTCAGCACCCCGGTCAACCCGGTCTTCCGGACGGTCTACCTGTCGTACCTGATGCGGTCGCTGCCGGCGGTGGCCCGCACGGTGTCGAGCAACCCCGAGGCGTACGTCTATCTCGCCGAGTCGGTCCGGGCCTGGCCGGCGCAGTCCGCGCTGGCCGGGCGGGTGGCCGCGGCCGGGTGGGGACGTGTGGCGTGGCGCAACCTGACCGGCGGCGTGGTGGCCCTGCACCGGGGGATCCGCGAGTAGCTGACGGACCGCATCAAGCGGCACGGACATTATTCAGGTTCCGGCAATATCGGCTTTTAGTCCACTTTGCCCGGTACGCTCGAGCGCATGACCGGAGCAGACCCGGCGGACCCGGTGGCCGCCACCGACGACGACGCGGCCGAACTCATCGCCCAGTTGCGCCAGTTGGCCGGGGCCGACCCGGTGGAGGTCCGGCAGGTGGTCGCCGAGGTGTTGGCCGCACTGGACCGGGCTGCGGGTGGGGCGCTCCGCGAACATCTGCCGGAGACGATCCGGGTCGACGCGGGCCTGGACGCCTCCAGCCCGGCCTGACACCCGACCGCTGTGGACGGTCATCGGCTGTCACATCGGCGAGTTAGGTACCCCTGATCCTGCGCTGGTATGACGCCGGTCATACACTCGTCCCGTCTGGCTTGTGAAGCATTTCACGAGCGTGCGGGAGGAGGCGCGAATGACCGCGGTGGAACACGACGCCGACGTCATTGTCGTGGGCGCCGGTCCCGGTGGATCAGCGACTGCGTACCACCTGGCCCGGCACGGCGTACGGGTGCTGTTGTTGGAGAAGACCGAGTTCCCCCGGGAGAAGGTCTGCGGCGACGGGTTGACCCCGCGCGCGGTGCGCCAGCTCATCCGGATGGGTGTGGACACCTCGCCCGAGGCTGGCTGGCTGCACAACCGGGGTCTGCGGGTCATCGGCGGCGGGGTGCGCCTCGAACTGGACTGGCCGGAGCTGGCCAGCTTCCCCAACTACGGTCTGGTGCGCACGCGTCTGGACTTCGACGACCTGCTCGCCCAGCGTGCGGTGGCCGCCGGCGCGAAGCTGCGGACCAGCGTCAACGTGCTGGGCCCGGTGCTCGACGGCGACGGTCGCGTGACAGGCGTCGAGGCGGAGGTCGGGCCGGACAAGGAGCCCACCACCTTCCACGCCCCGCTCGTCGTCGCGGCGGACGGCGTCTCCGGCCGGTTCCCGCTAGCGCTCGGGCTGGCCAAGCGGGAGGACCGGCCGATCGGCGTGGCCGTCCGCCGCTACTACCGCTCACCGGCCAAGGCCGACGACAACTACCTGGAGTCCTGGCTGGAGCTGCGCAGCAAGGACAGCGGCGACAACCTGCTGCCCGGGTACGGCTGGATCTTCGGCCTCGGTGACGGCCGGGTCAACGTCGGCCTCGGCGTGCTCAACTCGTCGTCGGCGTTCGGCAAGACCAACTACCGCCGGCTGCTCACCGACTGGCTCGCCAACACCCCGGAAGACTGGGGGATGACCGACGAGACCAACGCCGACGGTCCGATCCTCGGTGCCGCGCTGCCGATGGGCTTCAACCGGGTGCCCCACTACACGCGGGGCGTGCTGCTGGTCGGCGACTCGGGCGGCATGGTCAACCCGTTCAACGGCGAGGGCATCGCGTACGCGATGGAGTCCGGCGAACTGGCCGCGGAGGCCATGGTCCAGGCCCTCGCCCGGCCGGCCGGCCCGGAACGCGAGCGCGCGCTGATGGCGTACCCGAACGAGCTGAAGGCCCGGCTCGGCGGCTACTACCGGTTGGGCGGCATCTTCGTGAAACTGATCGGCCGCCCCGAGATCATGCGGATCGCCACCAAACACGGCATGCCGCACCCGACGCTGATGCGTTTCGTCCTCAAGCTGTTGGCCAACCTGACCGACCCGCGTGGCGGGGACGCGATGGATCGGGTCATCAACGCGATGACGAAGGCCGCCCCAGCCGTATAAGTAGGACGGCATCGGCGCTGGTCACGGCCCCGACGCTGACAAAGATCGACCCCCGCCGACTGCCACTGCGAGGGACGTGAATAGTGTGATTTTCGTCAAGCACCGAGGGCAGGGAAGGACGAGCAGGAGAAAACGATGTCGCTCTCGCCTTACGCACCGATCATCGGGCTGTTCGCCCTCGCCGCGGCGTTCTCGCTGTTTTCCGTTGGCGCCGCCCGCTTCGCCGGTCCCCGTCGCTACAACAAGGCCAAACTCGAGGCTTACGAGTGCGGCATCGAGCCCAGCCCACAGCCGGTCGGCGGCGGGCGGTTCCCGATCAAGTTCTACCTGACGGCGATGCTCTTCATCGTCTTCGACATCGAGATCATCTTCCTCTACCCCTGGGCGGTCTCGTTCGACGCTCTGCCGATCTTCGGCTTCGTGGAGATGGTCCTGTTCATCGTCGCGGTCTTCGTTGCGTACGCCTACGTGTGGCGGCGCGGCGGCCTGGACTGGGACTGAGGAAGGAACGTCAGATGGGCATCGAGGAGAAGCTTCCCGCCGGCGTCCTGCTCACCTCGGTGGAGAAGCTGGTCAACTGGTCTCGGAAGTCGTCCGTGTGGGGCGCCACCTTCGGCCTGGCCTGCTGCGCCATCGAGATGATGGCCGCCGGTGGTCCGCACTACGACATGGGCCGCTGGGGCATGGAGGTCTTCCGGGCGTCGCCCCGGCAGGCCGACCTGATGATCGTGGCCGGCCGGGTGAGTCAGAAGATGGCCCCGGTGCTGCGCCAGATCTACGACCAGATGGCCGAGCCGCGCTGGGTGCTCTCGATGGGCGTCTGCGCCAGCAGCGGCGGCATGTTCAACAACTACGCGATCGTGCAGGGCGTCGACCACGTGGTGCCTGTCGACATGTACCTGCCCGGCTGTCCGCCCCGGCCGGAGATGCTCATCGACGCGATCCTCAAGCTCCGCGAGAAGATCATGTACGAGCCGCTGGGCCCGAACGGTCGCAAGATGCTCGCCGCCCGCCAGGAGCGTGGCGACGTTCCGATCGTTCCCTACGGCTCGATGCCCTCCTCGTACCGCAGCGACAAGGCCCGCCGCGCCGAGTGGACCCGGGCGGTCCGCGAGGGCCGCGAGGAGCAGCTGCGTATCGAGAACTGGATGAACGCTCAGAACCACCTCCACCCGCAGGCAGGCCCGAAATGACGTCACCCACGGACAAGCCAAACGACGGCGGCGTACCGCTGCCGGTGGTGCCGGCCGGCGCCACAAGTGGTGCCCCCGCCGAGCTCCCGCCGTCCAGCCCGGCCGGTCGCGGGATGTTCGGCAACCAGGGCACCGGCGACGTGTCCGGTTACGGCGGCCTGGTCCGCCAGCGCCAGCCCATCGAGGAGGCGTCCCGGCCGTACGGGGGCTACTTCGACGAGGTCCGTGACGCGCTGGAGGAGGCGTACCCGGCCTTCGGCGACGCGATCGAGAAGGTCGTGGTCGACCGGGGTGAGCTGACCCTGCACGTACGCCCGGAGCGCATCGCCGAGGTCTGCCAGGTGATGCGGGACGACCTGGCGCTGCGCTTCGAGCTGTGTTCCTCGGTGTCCGGTGCGGACTACCTGGGCGCCGACGAACGCCGCCTGCACGTGGTCTACCTGCTCACCTCGATGACGTACCGGCGGCGGGTCCGGCTGGAGGCCGCGGTCTCCGTCGAGGCCCCGAACCTGCCGAGCGTGACCGCCATCTACCCGACCGCCGACTGGCAGGAGCGGGAGGCGTACGACATGTTCGGCATCGTCTTCGACGGCCACCCCAGCCTGACCCGGATCCTGATGCCAGACGACTGGGAGGGCCACCCGCAGCGCAAGGACTACCCGCTCGGCGGCGTCCCCGTCGAGTACAAGGGCGCGGAGATCCAGCCGCCGAACGAGCGGAGGTCGTACCAGTGAGCGCTACGTCGAACTACGCCAGCGAGCACGAGACCGACGAGGGGCGGGTCTTCACCGTCACCGGTGGAGACTGGGACACGATCGTCGCGGGCACCGACCCGATCAACGACGAGCGGATCATCGTCAACATGGGTCCGCAGCACCCGTCCACGCACGGGGTGCTGCGGCTGATCCTGGAGCTGGAGGGCGAGACGGTCCGCGAGGCCCGCTCGGTCGTCGGCTACCTGCACACCGGCATCGAGAAGAACCTCGAATACCGCAACTGGGTCCAGGGTTCGACGTTCGTGACCCGGATGGACTACCTCGCCCCGATCTTCAACGAGACGGCGTACGCCCTCGCGGTCGAGAAGCTGCTCGGCATCACCGACGACATCACCGAGCGGGCCACCACGATCCGCGTGCTGATGATGGAGCTCAACCGGATCTCGTCGCACCTGGTCTGGCTGGCCACCACCGGCATGGAGCTGGGCGCGATCTCGATCATGCTGTACGGCTTCCGCGAGCGGGAGTACATCCTCGACATCTTCGAGACCATCACCGGTCTGCGGATGAACCACGCGTACGTCCGGCCGGGCGGTGTGGCGCAGGACGTGCCGGACGAGGCGATCGTCAAGATCCGCGAGTTCCTCAAGATGATGCCGAAGAAGCTCAAGGAGTACGAGGACCTGCTCTCCGGCCAGCCGATCTGGACCGAGCGGACGAAGGGCGTCGCGGTGCTGGACGTCACCGGCTGCGTGGCCCTCGGCATCACCGGCCCGGTGCTGCGCTCCGCCGGCCTCGCCTGGGACCTGCGCAAGACCATGCCGTACTGCGGCTACGAGACGTACGAGTTCGACGTGCCGACCCACCCCGACGGTGACGTGTGGGGTCGCTACCTGGTCCGGCTCGCCGAGATCCGGGAGTCGATGAAGCTGGTCGAGCAGGCACTTGACCGGCTCCGCCCGGGCCCGGTGATGGTCGCCGACCGCAAGATCGCTTGGCCGGCGCAGCTGGCCATCGGCGTGGACGGCATGGGCAACTCGCTGGAGCACGTCGCGAAGATCATGGGTCAGTCGATGGAGTCGCTGATCCACCACTTCAAGCTGGTGACCGAGGGCTTCCGGGTCCCGCCCGGCCAGGTGTACGTCGCCATCGAGGCGCCCCGCGGCGAGCTGGGCGTACACGCGGTGTCCGACGGCGGCACCCGGCCCTACCGGGTGCACTACCGGGAGCCGAGCTTCGTCAACCTGCAGGCCCTCCCGGCGATGGCCGAGGGCGGCCTGATCGCCGACGTGATCGCCGGCGGCGCCTCGTTGGACCCGGTCATGGGGGGTTGTGACAGGTGAGCGCGAGGAGTGAGCTTGCGAGCCCCGCAGTCGCGAACGGGAAGGCGACGCCGATGAGTGTTTTCACTGATGAGACCCGGGAGCGGGCGCGCGAGATCATCGCCCGTTACCCGGCGGACCGGTCCCGCTCGGCGTTGCTGCCGCTGCTGCACCTGGTGCAGGCCGAAGAGGGGTACGTCTCCCCGGCCGGGGTCGCGTTCTGCGCCGAGGTGCTGGGGCTGAACAAGGCCCAGGTCGGCGCGGTGGCCACCTTCTACACGATGTACAAGCGCAAGCCGACGGGTGACTTCCTGGTGAGCGTCTGCACCAACACGATGTGCAATGTGCTCGGTGGCCAGGAGGTCTACGACACCCTCGCCGAGCACCTGGGCGTCGGGCACGACGAGACCACCGCCGACGGCACGATCACGCTGGAGCACGCCGAGTGCCTGGCGGCGTGCGACTACGGCCCGGTGATGACCGTCAACTACGACTTCTTCGATGGTGTGGACGCCTCCACGGCTGTCGGTGTGGTGGACGAGCTGCGGGCCGGTGGCCGGCCGATGCCGACCCGGGGCGCCCGGCTCTGCACCCTCAAGGAGATGGCGGTGCAGCTCGCCGGTTTCGCCGACGAGCGCGACGGTGCGGTGGCCGACGGCGGACCGGGCGAGCCCACCCTGCGCGGGCTGCGGCTGGCCCAGCAGCACGGCGTCTCGGTGCCGGGCTTCGACCCGAACACCCCGATCCGCAGCAAGGCCGAGGCCGACAAGGCCGCCGCCGAGGCGAAGGCGAAGGCGGAGGCCACCAAGCCGGCGCCCGTCGAGGCCAGCGCGGCACCGGTCAAGGGTGGCGACGGGGCGTCCGCAAAAATTCCCGCGGAGACCTCGCCGCCGGAACCGCGTGACGCGCAGAAGGCGGCGGCCGCCGGTGTTGCGGCCAACGAGCCCGCTGGCGACCGCAAGCCCGCCGGCGACGAGGCCGGGGCGCAGGAGCGCAACCTCACCGAAGCGAAGGCTGGGACGGACGCCGACGGCGCCGGACGGGCGGACGCGAACGAAACGGGGGCCCAGAAGTGACCACTCCCCGCCCGGAGACGCTGGCCAAGCTGACGCCGGTGCTGACCAAGCGCTGGCTGTCGCCGGATGCCTGGCGGATCGGCACGTACGAGCAGCTGGACGGCTACGCCGCGCTGCGCAAGGCGCTCAAGGCCCACCCGGACGACCTGATCCAGCTGATCAAGGACTCCGGGCTGCGCGGCCGAGGTGGCGCCGGCTTCCCCACCGGCCTCAAGTGGGGCTTCATTCCGCAGGGCGACGGTAAGCCGCACTACCTGGTGGTCAACGCCGACGAGGGCGAGCCGGGCACCTGCAAGGACCTGCCGTTGATGACCCACGACCCGCACGCGCTGGTCGAAGGCGTGATCATCGCGTCGTACGCGATCCGGGCCGCCCGCGCCTACATCTACATCCGGGGCGAGGCGGTGCACGCCGCGCGTCGGCTGCGCAGCGCGGTCCAGGAGGCGTACGACAAGGGCTACCTGGGCCGGAACATCCTGCGCAGCGGCTACGACCTGGAGCTGGTGGTGCACTCCGGCGCCGGGGCGTACATCTGCGGCGAGGAGACGGCGCTGCTGGACTCGCTGGAGGGGTTCCGGGGTCAGCCCCGGCTGCGCCCACCGTTCCCGGCCACCCACGGCCTGTACGCGAGCCCGACTGTGGTGAACAACGTCGGCACCATCGCCAGCGTCCCGCCGATCGTGCTCGGTGGGGCCGACTGGTGGAAGAGCATGGGCACCGAGAAGTCCTCCGGGCCGATGATCTACTCGCTCTCCGGTCGGGTGGCCAATCCGGGCCAGTACGAGTGCTCGATGGGTGTCACGCTGCGCGAGCTGCTGGAGCTGGCCGGTGGCATGCAGCCCGGCCACAACCTGCGGTTCTGGACCCCGGGCGGCTCGTCCACCCCGTTGCTCGCCGCCGAGCACCTGGACGTGCCACTGGACTTCGAGGGGGTGGCGGCGGCCGGCTCGATCCTCGGCACCACTGCCACGCAGATCTTCTCCGACCAGGACTGCCCGGTCTACGCGACGTACCGGTGGCTGGAGTTCTACCACCACGAGTCGTGCGGCAAGTGCACCCCGTGCCGCGAGGGCAACTACTGGATGGTCCGGGTCTACCGGCGGATCCTCGCCGGTCAGGGCACCCACGAAGACCTGGACACCCTGCTGGACACCTGCGACAACATCCTCGGCCGCTCGTTCTGCGGTCTGGGTGACGGCGCGACCAGCTCGGTGACCTCCTCGCTGAAGTACTTCAAGCAGGACTACCTCGACTACATCGAGGGTCGGACCGCACCCAAGCTGTCGGAGAAGACCCTGGTAGGGGCGCACTAATGACCGACGTAGCCAAGCAGACCGAGACCGTCACCCTCACCATCGACGGCGTCGAGGTCACCGCCCCCAAGGGGACGCTGCTGATCCGGGTCGCCGAGCAGATGGGCACCGAGATCCCCCGGTTCTGCGACCACCCGCTGCTGGCCCCGGCCGGCGCGTGCCGCCAGTGCCTGGTCGAGGTGGAGGGGCAGCGCAAGCCTGTCGCCTCCTGCACCCAGACCGTCGCCGACGGCATGGTCGTGCGTACCCAGATCACCTCCCCGGTGGCCAAGAAGGCGCAGGAGGGGGTGATGGAGCTGCTGCTGCTCAACCACCCGCTGGACTGCCCGATGTGCGACAAGGGCGGTGAGTGCCCGCTCCAGAACCAGGCGATGTCCACCGGCCGCACCGACTCGCGCTTCCACGAGCACAAGCGGGAGTACGAGAAGCCGATGGCGATCAGCAGCCAGGTGCTGCTGGACCGCGAGCGGTGCGTGCTCTGCCAGCGGTGCACCCGGTTCTCCGATGAGATCGCCGGCGACAAGTTCATCGACCTGATGGGCCGGTCGTCCGCCGAGGAGATCAACATCTACCGGGACGACGCGTACGGCGAAGAGGGCGACGCGGGGGATGTCCCGTTCAACTCCTACTTCTCCGGCAACACCGTTCAGATCTGCCCGGTGGGTGCGCTGACCGGTGCCCAGTACCGCTTCCGCGCCCGCCCGTTCGACCTGGTCTCCAGCCCGAGCGTCTGCGAGCACTGCTCGGCCGGCTGCGGGCAGCGCACCGACTGGCGGCGCGGCAAGGTGCTGCGCCGGCTGGCCGGCGACGAGCCGGCGGTGAACGAGGAGTGGAACTGCGACAAGGGCCGCTGGGGCTTCCAGTACACCCGGGCCGCCGAGCGGCTGACCACTCCGCTGGTCCGCGACGAGCACACCGGTGAGCTGCGCGAGGCGTCCTGGAGCGAGGCGCTCACCGTCGCCGCCGAGGGGCTGCACGCCGCTCGGGAGAGCCAGCAGGGCACGGCGGTGCTCACCGGCGGTCGGTTGACCGTGGAGGACGCGTACGCGTACGCCAAGTTCGCCCGGGTCGCGTTGAACACCAACGACATCGACTTCCGGGCCCGGCCGGTCTCCCGCGAGGAGGCCGACTTCCTGGCCAGCTCGGTCGCCGGGGTCACCGACGTCACCTACACCGACGTGGAGAACGCGCCGGCGGTGGTGCTTGTCGGCCTGGAGCCCGAGGAGGAGTGCCCCATCCTCTTCCTGCGGCTGCGCAAGGCGTACCTGAAGAAGACCCTGACGGTGTACGCGCTGGCGCCCTTCGCCACCCGTGGCCTGGAGAAGCTCGGTGCCAAGCTGGCCCGGGTGGTGCCGGGCGAGGAGGCCAGCGTGCTCGCCGAGCACGCCACGGTCAGCGAGGCGCTGAGCGCACCGGGCGCGATCCTGATCGTCGGCGAGCGGTTGGCAAGTGTGCCGGGTGGGCTCTCCGCCGCGGCCGACGTGGCTCGGCGTACCGGCGCGAAGCTGGCCTGGGTGCCGCGGCGCGCGGGTGACCGCGGCGCGGTCGACGCGGGCTGCCTGCCCAACCTGCTCCCCGGTGGACGCCTGGTCACCGAGCCGGCCGCCCGGGCCGAGCTTGGTGAGGCGTGGGACATCCCGGCCGGGGTGATCCCGAGCCAGGCCGGTCGGGACACCGACGGCATCCTGACCGCGGCCGCCAACGGGCAGCTCGGAGCACTTGTCGTCGGCGGTGTCGACCCGGCCGACCTGGCCGACCCGCGACTGGCCGAGTCCGCCCTGGACGCGGTGCCGTTCCTGGTCAGCCTCGAGCTGCGCGCCAGCGCGGTGACCCGGCGGGCGAACGTCGTGCTGCCGGTCGCCCCGGTGGCCGAGAAGGCCGGCAGCTTCCTGGACTGGGAGGGCCGGCTGCGTCCGTTCGAGGCGGTGCTCAACACCGCGGCGATGACCGACGGTCGGGTGCTCGACGCGCTGGCCGCGCTGCTCGACGTGCGCCTCGGCACGGCCGACGTGCCGAGCGTGCGTCGCGAGCTGGGCACGCTGCCGGCGACGCGGATGTCCCGTCCGGCCGCGCCGTCGGTCGCGCCGGGCCGTGTGCCGGAGCCGAAGGCCGGGGAGGCCGTGCTGGCCACCTGGCACCAGCTGGTGGACCTCGGCACCCTGACCGAGGGCGACGAGAACCTCGCCGGGACCGCCCGTCCGCCGGTTGTCCGGCTGGGTAAGGGCACCGCCGAGGCGCTCGGTGTGGTCGACGGTGACGCGGTCACTGTCGGCACCGACCGGGGGGCGCTGACCCTGCCGGCGGAACTCACCGAGATGCCGGACGGCGTGGTCTGGCTGCCGACCAACTCACCCGGCTCGACCGTGCGGCGCAGCCTCGGGGCGACGTCCGGCGCGGTCGTCCGGATCTCCGTCCCCGCACCGAGCACGGCCATCCCGGCCGGGCGCGTGGCGGCCGACGAGACCGGTCTCCCGGGTCCACTCCTCAGTTCTGGGGGTAACCAGTGACTTCGTCAATCCTCGCCCAGGATCCGACGCTTGCCGACTTCGGCCGGGATCCGTGGTGGCTGGTTCTCGGCAAGATTGTCTTCGCGTTCGCCTTCGGTCTGCTGGCCACCCTGCTCGGGGTCTGGTTCGAACGGCGCGTGGTCGGTTACATGCAGGTGCGGCCCGGCCCCAACCAGGTCGGCCCGTTCGGCCTGCTGCAGACCCTCGCCGACGGCCTGAAGATGGCCTTCAAGGAGGACATCCTGCCGAAGGCGGCCGACAAGGTCGTCTACTTCTTCGCCCCGACCATCTCGGTGATCTGCGCGGTCACCGCCCTGTCGGTGGTGCCGTTCGGCCCGATGGTGAGCATCTTCGGTCACCACACGCCGTTGCAGGTCACCGACGTGCCGGTGGCGGTGCTGCTGCTGCTCGCCTGCTCCTCGATGGGCGTCTACGGCATCGTGCTGGGTGGTTGGGCCTCCGGCTCGACGTACCCGCTGCTGGGTGGTCTCCGGTCGAGCGCCCAGATGATCTCCTACGAGGTCGCCATGGGGCTGAGCATCGTGGCGGTCTTCATGACCGCCGGCACGATGAGCACCAGCGGGATCGTCGCCGCTCAGGGCGACGGCACCGAGCTGAGCATCTTCGGCCAGACGATCCCGGCGCCGGGCTGGTACGCGATCCTGCTGCTGCCGAGCTTCATCATCTTCTTCATCGCCACGGTGGGTGAGACCAACCGGGCGCCGTTCGACCTGCCCGAGGCCGAGTCCGAGCTGGTCGCGGGCTTCATGACCGAGTACAGCTCGTTGAAGTTCGCGCTCTTCATGCTCAGCGAGTACGTGGCGATGGTGACCATGTCCGCGGTCACCACCACGCTGTTCCTGGGCGGTTGGCGGGCACCCTGGCCGATCACCATCTGGGAGGGCGCCAACTCCGGTTGGTGGCCGATGCTCTGGTTCTTCGGCAAGGTGATCGCGCTGGTCTTCGTCTTCGTGTGGCTGCGTGGCACGCTGCCCCGGCTGCGGTACGACCAGTTCATGCGGCTCGGCTGGAAGGTGCTGCTGCCGATCAACCTGGTCTGGATCCTGGTCCTGTCGGGCCTTCGCTCGATCGAGGACTGGGACACCCGCGGCAAGGTGATCGCCGTCGGCATTCCGGCCGGCATCCTGCTGATCGCCTCGATCTTCTGGCCCAGCCGGCGCCCGAAGTCGAAGCCGACGACGCAGGAACAGGTCGACAACCGGCCGCACGGGAGCTTCCCGCTGCCACCGATGGATCTTCAGGTACCACCGAGCCCGCGTATCACGCGCGTGGTCGCCGAGCGGGAGCCGGCCAACATCGTTGCCGGCTCGGACTCCAGGGAGGTGTGACGTGGGCGCGATCACCGGAACGTTCAAGGGATTCGGTGTCACCTTCTCGCACATGTTCAGGAAGGTCGTCACTACCGACTACCCGTTCAAGCCGCCGGTGTCGGCGCCGCGCTACCACGGGCGGCACATCCTCAACCGGCATCCGGACGGCCTGGAGAAGTGCATCGGCTGCGAGCTGTGCGCCTGGGCCTGCCCGGCGGACGCGATCTACGTCGAGGGTGGCGACAACACCGACGAGGAGCGCTTCTCGCCGGGTGAGCGGTACGCCAGCGTCTACCAGATCAACTACGCCCGGTGCATCTTCTGCGGGCTGTGCATCGAGGCCTGCCCGACCCGGTCGCTCACCATGAGCAACGAGTACGAGCTGGCCCGGGACAACCGGCAGGACCTGATCTTCACCAAGGAGCAGCTGCTCGCGCCGTTGCTCGAGGGTATGGAGCAGCCGCCGCACCCGATGCGGCTGGGTGACAGCGAGAAGGACTACTACGTCGGCGCGCTGGACAACCCGGGCACCTCCGCCGGTGCGGAGAAGTCCCCGATGGGGCCCGGCCACTACCAGGTCGAGGAGCACCCCGGCGTCACGTTCCCGGGCGCCGAGCAGGCCGCCCAGCGCGTCGCGGCCGGCAAGGGAGAGAAGGCATGACCACGTCTACGGTGCTGGCCGCGGCGGGTGGGGTGTCCGGTGGCGAGGAGGTCACCTTCTGGATCCTCGGCCCGCTCGCGCTCATCGGCGCGATCGGGATGGTGGCCGCCCGCAACGCGGTGCACTCCGCGCTCTGGCTGGTGCTCACCATGCTCTGTCTGGGCGTGTTCTACGTGCTCCAGGCCGGGCCGTTCATCGGCATGGTGCAGATCATCGTCTACACCGGCGCGATCATGATGCTCTTCCTCTTCGTGCTGATGCTTGTCGGTCGGGATTCCACCGACTCGCTCATCGAGACGTTGCGCGGCCAGCGGGTCGCCGCGATCGTGCTGGGCCTGGGCTTCGCCGGCCTGGTCGGCGGCGCGCTCTACCGGGCGCTGCAGGGGACCACAGCGGTCGGCCTGGAGCAGGCCAACGCGGAGGGCAACGTCCAAGGCATCGCCCGACTGCTCTTCACCAAGTACGTCTTCGCGTTCGAGCTGACCTCGGCGCTGCTGATCACCGCGGCGGTCGGTGCCATGGTGCTCGCGCACATCGAGCGTCGTAAGCAGGACAAGGTCGACCAGGTGTCGACGATGCGGGCCCGTTTCGCGCCGGGCAACTACCCCGGCCCCAAGCCGGGCCCCGGTGTCTTCGCGACCTCGTCCTCGGTGGCCACCCCGGCCCGACTGCCGGACGGCCGCCTCTCCGAGCGGAGTACGCCGGACATCCTGCCGGTGCGGGAGTTGACGGCGCAGGAGACCACGCTGAAGGGGACGGACCGGTGAGCGCGAGGAGTGCAGCGCAGCGGAGCCCCGCAGTCGCGAACGAAAGCGAGTCCAGCCATGACGCCTGACTACTACCTGGTGCTCGCGGCGGTGCTGTTCACCATCGGCGCCGCCGGGGTGCTCGTCCGGCGCAACGCGATCGTGCTGTTCATGTGCGTGGAGCTGATGCTCAACGCGGCCAACCTGACGCTGGTCACCTTCAGCCGGATCAACGGTGACCTGAACGGTCAGATCATGGCGTTCTTCGTGATGGTGGTGGCGGCGGCCGAGGTCGTGGTCGGGCTCGCGATCATCATGTCCATCTTCCGGACGCGACGCTCGGCGAGTGTCGACGACGCCAACCTGCTCAAGTACTAGAGGGGTCCACCGGTGGAAGAGACTGTGGAATACGCCCAGGCCACGGGGCTGCTCGGGGGCGTCTGGCTGCTGGTGGCGATCCCGCTGGTCAGCGCGGCCATCCTGCTGCTGCTCGGCCGCCGGGCCGACCGCTGGGGGCACTGGTTGGGCGTCGGCGCCATCGGCGCCGCGTTCGTGCTCGGCCTGAGCTTCTTCTTCCAGCTGCGTGGCCTGGAGAACAAGTCGGTCGAGCTGAGCCTCTGGGACTTCATCGCGGTGGGCGATCTGCGGGTCGACTTCGGCCTGCTCTTCGACCCGCTGGCCGCGGTCTTCGTACTGCTGATCACCGGGGTGGGTTTCCTGATCCACCTGTACGCGGTGGAGTACATGTCGCACGACGCGGGCCGTCGTCGGTTCTTCGCGTACTTCAACCTGTTCGTCGCGGCGATGCTGCTGCTGGTGCTTGGCAACAACTACGTGATGCTGTACTTCGGCTGGGAGGGCGTCGGTCTGGCGTCGTACCTGCTGATCTCCTTCTGGACGGAGCGTCCGAGCGCGGCCACCGCCGGCAAGAAGGCGTTCCTGATGAACCGGGTCGGCGACGCCGGCCTGGCCATCGGCATCTTCATCATGTTCGCCACCCTGGGCACCACCCAGTACGACGAGGTGTTCAACGGTGTCGGCGCGCTGACCGGCACCACAGTGCTGGTCCTCGGCCTTTTGCTGCTGCTCGGCGCGGCCGGTAAGTCCGGTCAGTTCCCGCTCCAGGCGTGGTTGCCGGACGCGATGGAGGGCCCGACGCCGGTGTCGGCGCTCATCCACGCCGCCACCATGGTCACCGCGGGCGTCTACCTGATCGCCCGGTCCAACCCGATCTTCTCCGCCAACTCGACGCTGCAACTCGTTGTGGTCAGCGTCGGCGCGCTCACCCTGCTGATCGGCTGCATCATCGGTGCGGCGAAGGACGACATCAAGCGGGTGCTCGCCTGGTCGACGGTGAGCCAGATCGGCTACATGTTCCTCGGTGTGGGCCTCGGCGGCGCGGCGTACGCGCTGGCCATCGTGCACCTGCTGGCGCACGGCTTCTTCAAGGCCAACATGTTCCTGGGCGCCGGCTCGGTCATGCACGGAATGAAGGACCAGGTCGACATCCGCCGCTTCGGTGGGCTGTCGAAGTACATGAAGATCACCTGGCTGACCTTCATGATGGGCTGGCTGGCCATCATCGGCATGTTCCCGTTCTCCGGCTTCTTCTCCAAGGAGCCGATCATCGTGGCCGCCTTCGAGCGGGACGACTGGACCGCCTGGCTCTTCGGCGGGGCGGCGCTGCTCGGCGCCGGGCTGACCGCGTTCTACATGACGCGGCTGTTCGTGCTCACCTTCCACGGTCCGCAGCGGTGGACCGAGGACATCGAGCACCCGCACGAGTCGCCCAAGCTGATGACCATCCCGCTGATCCTCCTGGCGGTCGGGTCGGTCGGCGCCGGCTTCCTGCTCGCCACGTCCGTTCCGGACTGGTTGACCGAGACCGCCGGGCTGGGCGGCGAGCACGCCGAGCACGAGGCGGTCCTCTCGCACGCCGTGATCACCACGCTGTCGCTGCTGGTCACCGTGCTCGGCGCCGGGCTCGCCTGGTTCCTGTTCCGGGCCGGTACGGCCACCGCGCCGCAGCCGGCCGGGGTGCTGGTCACCGCCGCCCGGCGCAACCTCTACACCGACGCGGTCAACGAGGCGGTCTTCGAGAAGCCGGGCATCTTCCTCACCCGGGCGCTCGTGTACCTCGACAACCGGGGCATCGACGGGCTCGTCAACGGGCTCGCCGCCGCGGTCGGCGGGGGTTCGGGTCGCCTCCGTCGGATGCAGACCGGCTTTGTCCGCTCGTACGCCACCTCGATCCTGGCCGGTGCGCTGCTGGTGATGGCGGCGTTCCTGGCGGTGCAGGCGGGGTGGTTGGCGTGATCGACCTGTTCCCGGCCGCCCCCGCCGGCGGACCACGCAGTGACGACGGAGGTAAGGCCGCATAATGTCCAACTTCCCGTTCCTCTCGGTGCTCACCGTGGCGCCGCTGGTGGGCGCCCTGGTGGTGGCCTTCCTGCCGCGCCACCGCCCGGAGCTGGCCAAGCAGGTGGCGTTCGCCTGGTCGCTGCTGGTGCTGGTGCTCTCGGTGGTGATGTGGGTTAGCTTCAACGCCGGCGGTGACCGGTTCCAGTTCCGCGAGTCGTACTCGTGGATTCCGAACTGGGGTGTCAGCTTCACCTTCGCCGCCGACGGCATCGCGCTGGTCATGCTGATGCTGATCGCGGTGCTGGTGCCGCTGGTGATCCTGGCGTCGTGGCACGACGCGGAGTCGTCGAAGCGGTCGGTGCCCGTCTACTTCGCGCTGCTGCTGGTCCTCGAGTGCACGATGATCGGCGTCTTCGCGGCCGCCGACGTCTTCCTGTTCTACGTGTTCTTCGAGGTCATGCTGGTCCCGATGTACTTCCTGATCGGCAGCTACGGCGGCCACCAGCGGCAGTACGCGGCGGTGAAGTTCTTCCTCTACTCGCTCGTCGGCGGTCTGTTCATGCTGGCCGCGGTGATCGGCCTGTGGGTGGTCGGTGGCAAGACCTTCGACTGGCAGGCGCTCTCGCAGGTCGACATCAGCAGCGGCACCGAGCGGTGGCTGTTCCTCGGCTTCTTCCTCGCGTTCGCCATCAAGGCGCCGTTCTTCCCGTTCCACACCTGGCTGCCCGACGCCGGTGGTGCCGCCCCGGCGGGCGCGGCGGCGCTGCTCGTCGGTGTGCTGGACAAGGTCGGCACCTTCGGCATCCTGCGCTACTGCCTGCCGCTGTTCCCCGAGGCGTCGAAGTGGTTCGCGCCGTGGGCGCTGGCGCTGGGCGTGATCGGCATCGTCTACGCCGCGCTGCTGGCGGTCGGTCAGAACGACCTCAAGCGGCTGGTGTCGTACACCTCGATCGCGCACTTCGGCTTCATCGGGGTGGGCATCTTCGCCTTCACCACCCAGGCCGGCACCGGCGCGGTGCTCTACATGCTCAACCACGGGCTGGCCACCGGCCTGCTGTTCCTGGTGGTGGGCATGCTCATCTCCCGGCGTGGTTCGTCGCTGATCAGCGACTTCGGTGGCGCTGGCAAGCTCGTCCCGGTGCTCGCCGGGGTGCTCTTCTTCGCCGGTCTCGCCTCGCTGGCGCTGCCGGGTACGGCGCCGTTCATCTCCGAGTTCCTGGTGCTGATCGGCACCTTCACTGTGAACAAGCCGGTAGCGGTCATCGCCACGCTCGGTATCATCCTGGCCGCCGCGTACGTGCTGTGGATGGTGCAGCGCACCACCCAGGGCACCCTCAACCCGGCGTTGACCGAGGTCGACGGCATGCGCCGGGACCTCAACCTGCGTGAGAAGGTCGTGGTCGCCCCGCTGATCGCGCTGATCGTGCTGCTCGGCTTCTTCCCGAAGCCGGTCACTGACGTGATCAACCCGGCCGTCCAGGCGACCATGGACGACATCGGCAGAACCGACCCGGCCCCGTCGGTGGGCACCGTCCAGGAGGCGGCAAAGTGACCGAGTTGAAACTGCCGTCGATCGACTACGCGGCGATCGCTCCGATCCTGATCATGCTGGGCACGGCGTTGCTCGGCGTGCTGGTCGAGGCCCTGGTGCCTCGGCGCTGGCGGCACGTGGTGCAGCTGACGTTGGCGCTGCTGGCGGTGCTCGCGGCACTGACCATGGTGGTCCTCAGCGCCGACGAGCGGATCATCACCGCCGGCCAGTCCCTCGCGATCGACGGGCCGACGCTCTTCCTCCAGGGCGCGATCCTGGTGCTGGCCGCGATGGCGCTGCTGCTGATCGGTGACCGTTCGGTCGAGCGGGGCGGGGCGTTCGTCGCCCAGGCTGCGGTGACCGCCGAGTCGGCCGACGACCGGCGGCAGGCCGAGGGGCGCAACGGCCTCACCGAGGTCTACCCGCTCACCACGTTCGCTATCGGCGGCATGCTGATCTTCGTGGCGGCGAACGACCTGCTGACCATGTTCATCGCGCTGGAGGTCTTCTCCCTGCCGCTCTACCTGCTCTGCGCGCTGGCCCGTCGCCGGCGTCTGCTGAGCCAGGAGGCGGCGATGAAGTACTTCCTGCTCGGCGCGTACGCCTCCGCGTTCTTCCTGTTCGGCGTGGCCCTGATCTACGGCTTCACCGCCGGCATGCCGGGCCGCTCGGCCGGCGTCGACTTCGCCACCATCCACGCGGCGGTGAGCGAGTCACCGGCCAGCCCGGTGCTGCTCTTCGCCGGCATGGCGCTGCTCGCCATCGGTCTGCTCTTCAAGGCCGCGGCGGCCCCGTTCCACGTGTGGACCCCGGACGTCTACCAGGGCGCTCCGACCCCGGTCACCGGGTTGATGGCGGCCTGCACCAAGGTCGCCGCGTTCGGTGCCCTGCTGCGCGTCTTCCAGGTCGCGTTCGCCGACGCCAACTGGGACTTCACCCCGGTCCTCGGCGCGGTGGCGGTGCTGACCATGCTGGTGGGTGCGGTGCTGGCGGTCACCCAGACCGACATCAAGCGGCTGCTCGCGTACTCCTCGATCGCCAACGCCGGCTACCTGCTGGTCGGTGTGTTGGCGCCGAGCCGTGACGGGCTCGCCGGCACGATGTTCTACCTGGTCGCCTACGGCTTCTCGGTGCTGGCCGCGTTCGCCGTGGTGACCCTGGTACGCGACGAGGACGGCGAGGCCACCCACCTGTCCCGCTGGGCCGGGCTGGGCCGGCGGTCGCCGTTCTTCGCCGCGCTGTTCACGTTCATCCTGCTCGCCTTCGCCGGTATCCCGCTGACCAGCGGCTTCACCAGCAAGTTCGCCATCTTCGGGCCGGCGCTGGAGGGTGGCCAGGCCTGGCTGGTGATCGCCGGTGTGCTGACCAGCATGGTGCTCGCGTTCCCGTACCTGCGGGTCGTGGTGATGATGTGGCTCTCCGAGCCGGGCGAGTCCACCCCGACCGTCACCGTGCCCGGTGGGCTCACCTCCGCGGCGCTGATGATCGGTGTGCTGGCGACCCTGGTGTTGGGCGTCGCCCCGGCGCCGCTGCTCGATCTGGCCACCGGAGCAGCCGAATTCGTTCGATAACCGAAGGATCGATCACCGGGGGTCGGCGCGTGTTCACGCGCCGGCCCCCGGTGCGTATCCCCGGCCCGGAGCAGGTCGAACGCGTGTGGCATGGTTGATAGCGTGGTGAATCCGGCGGGCGAGCGTTCAGGTGCCTCCGGCTCCGGCGGTCGGCGGGGTCGGGCGAGCACGAGTCAGTTCGGCGCGCTTGGCCTCAACCTCGCCGATCCCCGTGTCGAGGCATCCGTGTTGGGCCTACTCGACACGGTCGAGGTCGAGTTGCGGGCCAGCGTGGCCAGCGCCGACCCGTTCGTCACCGAGGCTGCCCGGCACCTCGTCGAGGCCGGCGGGAAGCGTTTCCGGCCGTTGCTGGTGGCGCTCGGCGCCCAGTTCGGTGACCCGACAAGTGCGCAGGTGGTCCCGGCCGCCGTGGTGATGGAGCTCACTCACCTCGCCACCCTCTACCACGACGACGTGATGGACGAGGCCGCCGTCCGTCGGGGCGCGCCCAGCGCGAACTCCCGGTGGACCAACTCGGTAGCCATCCTGGTCGGCGACTACCTCTTCGCCCGCGCGGCGGACATCGCCGCCGACCTGGGCCCCGAGGCGGTCCGGTTGCAGGCGCGCACCTTCGCGCGACTGGTGCACGGCCAGATCGCGGAGACGGTGGGGCCGCGCGCCGACGACGACCCGGTGACCCACTATTTGCACGTGATCGCCGAGAAGACCGGCTCGCTGATCGCCACATCGGCCCGGTTCGGCGGCATGTTCGGTGGCGCCGCTCCGGAGCACGTGGAGGCCCTCGCCGGGTACGGCGAGACGATCGGCGTCGCCTTCCAGCTCTCCGACGACCTGCTGGACATCGCCTCCGAGTCGGTGCAGTCGGGCAAGACCCCCGGCACGGACCTGCGCGAGGGTGTCCCGACCTTGCCGGTGCTCTACGCCCGCGAGGCGGACGACTCCGACGCGTCGTCGGTGCGGCTGCGGGAGATCCTGGCGACCGGCCCGTTGACCGACGACGCGCTGCACGCCGAGGCGTTGGGGCTGCTCCGGGAGAGCCCGGCGCTCAAGCGGGCCCGGGAGACCGTGCGCAGCTACGCCGAGGAGGCCCGCGCGCAGCTCGCCCCGCTGCCGAACGGCCCGTCCCGCAGCGCGCTCGAGTCGCTCTGCGACTACATCGCCGACCGCACCAGCTGATCCACGCCCCGGCCCGCTGCGGCGGCGGCGTGGGTCAACAGTCGGCTGCCGACGAGCATGAGGGCGGCGGCGAGCAGCATCGCCACGGCCGCGATGCTCCACATCGCCGGGTAGCCGAGGTGGGCGGCGAGTGGGCCCAGGCTCAGCGGGCCGAGACAGCCGCCCGCGTACACCCCGGTCTGGGTGATCGAGGTGGCGGCGGCCGGTGACTGTGGGTGGAGCCGGACCACCGCGAAGTTCATCAGGCCGGGCCAGGCCCAGCCCAGGCCGAAGCCGAGCACCACGCCGACCACCAACGGCACCGAGCCGGTCAACGCGAGCAGGCCCAGCCCGACCGCGCCGACGAGCAGCATCGCGGCGATGAGGGCGACGTGGCCGGTCTCGCGGCGGTCGGCCAACCAGCCGGCGCCCACCCGTGCGGCCACGCAGACCGCGCTACCCAGGGTCAGCGTGAGGCCGGCGAGGCCCGGCGACAGGCCCCGGGCCGCGGCGGAGTCCACCAGGAAGGTGCCCAGCGAGTTGGCCGCGCCCGAGGCCAACGTCGCCGCCGCGCCGATCACCACAAGCGCCGTCGTCGCCCGCCCGGCGCGTGTGGCACCGGCTCGCCGTGCCGGGCCGGGCAACTGCCGGGGTACGGCGGCCAGCGTCGTCAGCGCGGCCACGGCGGCGGCAACGAACGCCCAGCGCCAGCCGGCGGTGAGCGCGATGGTGGGCACTGCGACACCGGCCAGCAGGGTGGAGACCGGAATGGCGGCCTGCTTGACACCGAACGACAGCCCTTGCCGCCGGGCCGGCACGTGTTGGGCCAGCGCGGCGTTGCTGGCCAACTGGCCGAGCGCGTTCGCGGCGGCGCTGAGCGCCAGCAGGCCGACCAGCACCGGGTACGACCGGGCGAAGGCGGCCACGGCCAGCATCGACCCGGCGGCCAGCAGGATGCCGCAGCGGGCGACCACTGCCGGTCCGTACCGTTCGACCAGGCGGCCGGAGGGCACCGAGGCCAGCGCGCTGACCCCGAAGTAGACGGAGACGGCCAGGCCCAGACCGGCCGGCGAGAAGCCGAGGTCAGCGCCCATCTGCACGGCGAGACCGCCGAGCAGGAAGACCGGGAGTACGCAGGCCACTGTGGTGACGACTGCGCCGGCGCTGGCCCGGACCGGGTGGGGCTGGGCGATCGCCGGATCGGGGGTTGTGGAGGTGTCGCTCATCGTTCGGCAAACCTACGCGAGCCCCACTCAGAGCACTCCTGGTGACCGGCAGGGCACAAGCTGTGGATGGTGATCTGGCATCCTCGACCCGAACAGGCATTTCGCACCGGGCCTGTTTTTCATATGGTGTAAGTCCCCGGCGGCGGAGGTGGTTGTGCGCGACCCCTTGGCAGAACCTTCGGACCTGATTCGCAGCGTGTCCCGAGCGCTACGGGTGCTGGAGTCGGTCGGTCGCGCCCCGAAGGGCCTGACCGTGAAGCAGATCGCCCGGCGCTGCGAGCTGACCGTGGCCACCACCTACCACCTGGTCCGCACCCTCGCGTACGAGGGCTACGTGATCCGTCGCGAGGACGGCACGTACATCGTGGGGTTGGAGGTGGCCGACCGGTACCGGGAGCTGGTGACGGCGTTCCGGGGCCCGCCGGCGGTCGGTGAGACGCTGCGGCGGGCCGCCCTGGACACCGGCTACAGCCACTACCTCGGTCGGTTCGTGGGCGGTCAGGTGGCCCTCACGGCGGTCGCCGAGGGGCACCGCTCGCCCTACCTGGAGGACCTGGTCCCCGGCTTCGACGAGGGGGCGCACGCGACAGCTCTCGGCAAGTCGCTCCTCGCCACCCTCACGACCGACCAGCGCTACCGCTATCTCCGCGAGTACGGCATGCGCCCGTTCACCACCGCCACGCTGACCACCACCGAGAGTTTCGAGGCCGACCTGGCCGCCGGTGACCGGCGAGGCATGCAGTTGGAGATGGGGCAGTTCCGGCAGGGGGTGGCCTGCGCGGCGGTGCTCGTCGCGCCGGACAAGGACATGGAACGCCGGGTCGTGCTGGCCTGCGCGTTGCCGGCCAGCGAGATGATGACCTCCGCCCGGGTGGTACGCGCCAAGCTGCTCACCGTGGCCCGCAGCGTGGCCGACGGCATCGCCTCCGACAACTGACCGCCGAGAGGCCCTCTCCCGGGCTGGGAGAGGGCCTCTCGGGGCGGTCCGGCGCCGGACCGCCGGAGCAACGTCAGCGGGGGCTATCGGCCGCTCAGCTGCCCACCGGGCCGCCGTCGAGGCGCCAGGTGACCACCACGCCCGGCTTGGCGTAGTCGCCGTCCGGCCAGTTCGAAGCCGGGTTCTCCACCGAGCCCCCGGTGATCTCGCCCGGGTGCTGCACCGCGACGAAGACCGAGCGGTTGTCGCCGGTGATGAACGGGCCGCAGGTCTCCGCGCCGAGCGGCACGGTCAGGAACTGCTTGAGGTGACCCCGCTCCGGGCCCTCCACCGCGACGGCGAACAGGCCGTCGTTGCTGCCCAGCGCGTTGCCGTCGGTGGAGATCCAGAGGTTGCCGGTGGCGTCGAAGGCGACGTTGTCCGGGCAGGAGATCGGGGAGACCTTGGTCTTGTCGTACCCGGCGAAGAAGGTGGACTGGTCGGTCGGGTCGCCGCAGACGATCGGCAGCGACCAGGCGAAGGTCTCCGCGGCGTTGTCGTTGCGATCCTCGACCAGCTCCAGGATCTGCCCGTGCTTGTTGGCGTTGCGCGGGTTGGCCTCGTCCGCCTTCGGGTTGCTGCCGACACCACGGTTGGTGTTGTTGGTCAGCGCCACGTACACCTTGCCGGTGAGCAGGCTCGGCTCGACGTCCTCGGGGCGGTCCATCTTGGTCGCGCCGACCTTGTCGCCGGCGAGCCGGGTGAAGGTGAGCACGTCCGCGGCGGTCATCCCGTCGACGAACGACCGGTTGCCGCTGACCAGCCTGATCCAGCGACCCCGGCCGTTGAACGCGCCGTCGGTGGGGAGCTTGCCCGAGCCGTCGATCTCGGCGGCGCTGGTCTGGTCGAGCTTCGCCACGTAGAGCGTGCCGGACTCCAGCAGCGTCAGGTTGTGCTTGCGGGCAGCCCAGGAGTTGCCCTTCATGAACTTCTTGTCCGAGACGAACTTGTAGAGGTAGTCGAACCGCTCGTCGTCGCCCATGTACGCGACCACGTGGCCGTCCTTCGCGACGATCACGTTGGCGCCCTCGTGCTTGAACCGGCCCATCGCGGTGTGCTTGCGCGGACGGCTCTCCGGGTCGAACGGGTCGATCTCGACGACCCAACCGAACCGGTGTGCCTCGTTGGGGTGCTTCGCCAGGTCGAAGCGCTCGTCCGCGCGCTCCCACTTGCGGCTGCCGCTGGGGTAGCGGCTGGCGGTGCTGATGCCGTAACGGTCCAGCTTCGGCTTCAGCTCGGCCGGGGCGGCGTCGGCGCCCACGAAGTACTGGTTGAAGTTCTCCTCGCCGGAGAGCACAGTGCCCCACGGGGTCACGCCACCGGCGCAGTTGTTGAGCGTGCCGACGACCGTGCGGCCCCTGGGGTCGGCGGCGGTCTTCAGCCAGGCCGAGCCGGCGGCCGGACCGGTCAGGTCGAACTTGGTGCTCAGCGCGGTGACCCGCCGGTTGTACGGCCGCGGGCCCTTGTCGACCGGCTTCCACTGCCCGGTGCCGGCGACCCGCTCAAGCTCCACCACTGACATGCCGTGCGCGGCCATGGCGGTGCGCAGCTGCTCCACGGAGAGCCCGTCCAGGCCGGGGAAGCCCGGGAACATCAGGTCCTCGTTCGTGTACTCGTGGTTGACCACGAGCAGCGCCCGCTTGCCCTGCTTGTCCAGCGGCAGCACGCCCACGAAGTCGTTGTTGTAACCGAACTGCTTGGACTGCGCGGCGGCGGTCTGGTGACGCAGGTCGAACTCCGGGGCGCCCGGCAGCACCGGGTCACCCCACTTGATCACCACGGCGTGGTCGTAGCCGTTCGGCACGACAAGGGTGTCCAACTTGTTCGGTGGGATCGGCTTGAAGGTCAGCGCGCCGCTGCCGACCCCGGTGCTGGGACGGCCGAAACCGAAGGCCTCCGGGACGTCCGGGGTGGTCGGGGCCGCCACTGCCGGGGCCGCGCCGGCGAGCGCACCGGCCGCAGCGCCGCCGAAACCGAGCACCAGCGCGCCGACCGCGCCGGCCCGCACCACGCCACGCCGCGAAACCTCGGCGTTCACCACATCACCGAAGTACGCGTTGTCGGAGGTGTTCGGCACCGGGTGGTCACACGCGTTTCCGCACCGGTACAGACAGGTCATGGCGTCACGGGTGCCATGACGGGCGCCGTTCAACAGGGGGAGCAGCCGGGGACGGTCGCTCATGGGGGAGGCCTCCAGAGAAGTCGGTGACACGACAGGCGGCGTACCAGCCGGACGCTAGGAGGACGTGGTGAGCGCACGTCAGCCGCGATGTGAACCGGGCATGAACACCTTCGTGGGCGGCGACCACCACGCAACCGGTCTGACCTCGGGCTGAACCGATCGGCGTGACCGCACGTATTCCCGAGCGGACGCACCGCCGGACGCGCGCCGGAAGCGAGGAGACCGCCATCAGCGACCACGACGCCCAACTGCTGCGCGCGCTGCACGACGAGCACGCGGAGGCGCTGTACGCCCATGCCCTGCGGCTGGTCAACGGGGACCGGCAGCGGGCCGAGGACCTGGTACAGGAGACGCTGCTGCGGGCCTGGCGACATCCGGAGTCACTCGACCCGAGGCGCGGATCGGTGCGGTCCTGGCTGTTCACCACCGCCCGCAACCTGGCCATCGACGCCTGGCGGCGGCGATCCACCCGGGTCGGCGAGGTGTTCACCGACGATCTGCCCGAACCGCCCGAGGTGATCGACGAGGCGGAACGGGCGGTGGAGGCGTGGACCGTCGCCGAGGCGCTGAACCGGCTCAGCCCGACCCACCGGGAAGTGCTTGTCGAGTGCTTCTACCAGGGGCGGTCAGTGGCCGAGGCGGCGTCCCGCCTGGGCGTACCGCCAGGGACCGTGAAATCCCGCACCCACTACGCGCTGCGGTCTCTACGGTTGGTCCTGGCCGAGATGGGGGTGACGGGATGACCGGGTGCGAGTTCGCGTACGACGACGGCGCGTACGTGCTTGGTGCCCTGGCCCCGGCCGAGCGGGCGGCCTACGAGCGGCACCTCGGCGGTTGCGCCTCGTGCCGGGAGGCGGTCGCCGAGATCGCCGTCCTGCCCGGGTTGCTCGGGCGCCTCGACCCGGCGGGGTTGGAGCAGATCCTGCCGCCGCCGGCCCCGCCCCGGGTGCCCGCGCTGCTCGACGAGGCCCGCCACCGCCGTCGTCGGGAACGCTCCGCGGACCGGCGACGGTACGCACTGACCACACTGGCCGCCGCCGGGCTGGCGGTGCTGGTCGGCGTGGGCACCGCCGTGGCGCTGCCTCGACCGGTCAGCCCCTCCCGGCCGCCCGGCGCGCAGGGCAACCAGGCCCCGCCGGTGTCGATGGTCGCCATGCGACCGGTGGCCGCGGCCGGGCCGGTGCACGCCGACCTCGGGCTCACCGGCACCAAGTGGGGCACCGAGGTGACCATGCGCTGCGGGTACGACGCGCGGACGAGCTACGGCAAGGCGTACCCGTTCCGGCTGGTGGCGCGGGGCCCGAACGGCGCCACCGAGCAGATCGGCTCCTGGCTGGCGGCCCCCGGCGACGACCTCAGGTTCACCGGCGCCACCAGGTTCACCGACGCCGAGTTGGTCAGCGTGGAGCTGCAGAAGGCCGACGGCACCCCCCTCCTCACCTACGCCGTCCCCTAACCCACCCACCCCACCTCGGCCCTCCGCGATCTTGCACTTTCTGCCCTTCCATAAGGGGCGTGGCCGGCATATCGACCACCGAAACTGCAAGATCGCGGGGTCAGGGGGTGGGGAGAGGGGTCGGGACGGGGGTGGGTTGGCGCGACTGGCGGGTGCGGCGGGAGGTTCGGACGGCGTCGGCGGTGAAGACGATCAGGGCCAGCCAGACCAGTGCGAAGCCGGCCAGGCGGGCCGGCGGCATCGGCTCGTGGAAGATCAGCACACCGCATCCGAGCTGGAGGATCGGCGCCAGGTACTGGACCATGCCGAGGCTGCTCAGGGGCAGCCGGTTGGCCGCCCCGGCGAACAGCAGCAGCGGAATCGCCGTGGCCGCGCCGGCCAGCACCAGCAGCGCGGTGTGTCCGGCTGACACGTGCCCGAAGGCCAGGTCGGACTTCGCCGTCAGCCACGCCAGGTAGCCCAGAGCCGGCAACGCCAACACCGCCGACTCGACGAAGAGCCCCTCCGCGGCCGGTAGCCCGAGCCGCTTCTTGACCAGGCCGTAGCCGGCGAAGCTGAACGCCAGCGTCAACGCCAACCAGGGCAGCCGGCCGTAGTCCACGGTGAGCACCGCGACCGCCGACGCGCCGATCCCCAGCGCCACCCACTGCGCCGGGCGGAGCCGCTCCCGCAGCACAGTCACCCCGAGCAGCACGACGACCAGCGGGTTGATGAAGTAGCCGAGCGCGGTCTCCACCACCCGGTCGGAGTTGACCCCGTAGATGTAGGTGCCCCAGTTGACAGCGATCAGCGCGGCGGCGGCGACGATGCCCGCCACCGCCCAGGGGCGGCGTAGCAGCGCCCGCAGGAAACCGACGTTGCGCAGCGCCGCCAGCAGCAGGGCCACGAAGACCACCGACCAGACGATCCGGTGGGCCAGGATCTCCAGCGGGCCGGCGGGTCGCAGCAACTTCAGGTAGAGCGGAAAGAAACCCCAGAGCAGGTACGCGCCGAGGCCGTAGAGGTATCCCAGGCGGAGTGGCGTCACGCCTCCACCGTAAGGGGCGTAGTGCTGCTTTGTTCCTTTCCGGTGATCGGGGTCACCGGGGTCCGCCGGTCCAGCTGCATCCACCGTTGCGGCGCGTCCAGCGGGGTGAAGCCCACCCCCGCGTACACCTGGTGGGCGTCGTTGGTGCAGAGCAGGATCCGGCGTACGCCCAGCTCGTCCAGGTGGTCGCGGACCGCGCCGGCCAGCCACCCGCCCAGCCCGCGACCCCGGGCGGCCCGGTCGACGTACACGTCGCAGAGCCAGGCGAAGGTGGCACCGTCCGTGACCACCCGGGCCACCGCGACCTGTCGGCCGTCCTCCGGCCGGTAGATGCCGAACGGCAGTGAGCCGGCGAACGACCGCTCGGTGGTTTCCCGGTCCCGTCCGAGCGCCCAGTACGCGTCGGTGGACAACCAGTGGTGCACCAGGTCCAGATCGATCCGCGCCGGATCGGTGCTGAGCAGGTGACCGTCGGAATAGGTAAGCGAGAACATGCCGCGACGCTAACCGCCGAGGCGGGCGGTCTGGCCGTCACATTCCCGGATTCTGGTCATCGGCCCGCCGGGGCCCCGGCCGAGGTCGGAGCCCCGGACGGACCGGGTCGGTGCTGGCTGGTCGGCGGTCAGTCCCGGTCGAGGACGGCGCCGAGGATCCAGGTCACGATGCTCACGAAGAGGGCACCGAGCACGGCTGCCGGCCAGAAACCGTCCACCTCAAACGGCAGCCCGGCCTGGTCGGCGATCCAGCTCGTGAGGAGGAACAGCAGCCCGTTCACCACCAGGGCGATGAGGCCCAGGGTCAGCAGGTAGAAGCCACAGCCGACGGTCTTGATGATCGGCTGGAGAACCGCGTTGACCACACCGAAGATCACCGCCACCAGGAGCAGCGTGGTCACCGTTTCGGTGGCCGAGTTCGAATCCAGGGAGATGCCCGGGATGAGGAGCGTGGCCAGCCAGAAAGCCAGAGCTGTGCTGGCCAGCCGAATCAGCAGACCTTTCAGAAAACCCATGGCGGGGATCGTGCCACGGACCACGCACCGGCGTAACCCGGCAGCCGGCCATCTGGTGGATCAACGGCGGGTCGGCGGCCCGATCAGTTGTGCCTCGATCGGAGTGGGGGAGAGCAGCGCCCAGCGCAGCGCCCGACGGTTGACCACGGCCACCATGTCCTCGCGGATCCGGGTCAGCCACTCGGCCGAGCCGCCCAGCCCCAACGCGGCTCCGGCAAGGGTGGCCTCGGCGGAGGTCAACGGCTGCAGCAATGCCAGGTCGGCGCGGCTCAACGCGTCCACATCGGCCGGGGTCAGCTCGTCTCGTACCACAAGGGTGGCCCGCCACGGCGGGCCCGGCGCCGCCTCGGCCGCCACCGGCCCGGCGTCGACGATCAGCAGCAACGGACGCAGCGCGGTGCCGATCCCGTCGGCGACCGCCCGCCCGGGCGGGAGCAACGGGATCGCGCCCGGCGCGCCAACCCCCCGGACGAACGGCTCCCAGGCCCGTGGCCGGGCGGTCTGCACCACCACCAGGGCACCGAGCGCCAGCGCGCGCAGGGCCACCAGTTGGGCTGCGCGCACCCCGCCGACCAGCAGCACGCGGGTGCTCTCCGGCCGGAACAGTCGCACGGTGACGGCTCGACCGTGCCGGTTGGTGCCGACCAGCATTCCCGCGTCGCCCAGGGACAACTCCCAGTCGTCCGCCGCCGCGCTGGGCTGCGCCCCGGCCGACAGTGGACGGGGCTGTGCCCCGGGCGCCGTCAGCGCCAACGGCAGCGTGGCGGCCAGCCCGCCCAGGTGGGCGCCGTCGAGCCGTCGCAGCTTTCCGCCCAGGTCGGTCACCAGGCGGATCAGCGCCTCGGTGGCCACCGCCAGCTCGGTCGCCGTCCCGGCCGCCAGGCGTACGGTCAGCTCGGTCGGTGCTCCGTTGGCCGTCGGCGGACCCGACGTCGTCGTCATCGTCGGCGACGGGCCCGCGCACATCGACACCGTCGTGGCCGTCGCCGGCAGCGCGAGCAGGCGGGGCACCAGCCGGCGTCCGGCCGCACCCCCCGCGTCGGGCCACCGGACCAGTCGGAAGGTGGCCTGGACCAGGGTGCCGGACCGGATCGTCGACCAGGACTCCCGGACCGGTTCGCCGTCGTGGTGGGCCAGCTCGCCCAGGACCCGCAGCGCCGCGGGCACCCCGAGTGGCCGCGCGGCCAACGGCCCGAGCCGCCGGACGATCCGACGGACCGTGCCGGCGAGTACGCGGCGTAGGTCCTCCTCGGACCAACCGTTCACCCGCAGCACCCGAATCGCCACCACCGCCCGTTCGCGCCCGGCGAGACGCCCGTCGGTGAGCTGCCGGTACGACGTGCCGACAGTGCCACCGGCGCTCGGCACCGGCGCCGGTGCACCGGCGAGCAGAAGTTGGACCAGCAGCGGCGGTTGGTCCGGCCCGGTCGGGGGGAGCAACGCGGCCGGGGCGGGGATCGCCTGGGACGCGTCACCGAGCAGATCACCGGGGTCGCCGAGCTCCAGGAGCGCGACCATGCCCGTGGTGTCCTCCAGGACGGCCGCCGGCCCGCCGGTCAGCTCGGTCGAGCGGACGACGGTGCCCGGGGCGACCAGGTCGAGCAGTTCGGCCGCTCCGGCCGGCCCGGTCAGCGCCCGCCGGCGGGTGAGGTGCCCGATTGCGGTGCCCAGCCACTCGAAGAGCCAGCGCCCCCGAACCGGCACCCAGGCGGCCGCCACCAGCAGCACGGCCACCAGTACGGCCACCGCGACGACAGGTGCGGGTCGGCCGAGGGCGACGAGGACGAGCGCCGCCGCGACCTGCGCGGTGACCAGTTGGCCGGCTCGTACTGCGGCGCCGGCGCGACGGCCGACTGTGACCCACCGGTCCACCGGTGATCGGCGACGGGGGATGCGCTGATCGGCCGACCCCGGGTCGTGGTCGGTGGGTCGGCCCGGCCCGATCGCTCGTGCGGAGGCGCCTGCCTCGGGCCCGACCGTCGGTGGATGCGGCCCTCCGGTGGTGATCGCCGGCACCGTGCCTCCTCGACCAGTGGGGACCGGGTCGGGCGGCCGGCCGCCTCTGACGGCCCGTCACACGCCGCGACGTGGCTGCGGCACATCGTAAGCGACCGATGGCCGTCCCGGTTGTCCACAGGGGAAGCCCGTGGGGTAGCAGAACCGCTACGAGGTCGCTACCGTCAGCCACGAAGCCCTTCGCTGACCCGTGTCTCAGTGCTCGACGACCGGGCCAAGCGACGACGCGTCTCCCCAGGGTGGGCGCGTCGACGGCCAGGTTCGATCCGAGAGACGAGGTGACGTCCGGGTGTCCCAAACCAAGGCAGAAGCCGCAGTGATGCAGCAGACCGCCGCGAAGTTCGAGCAGGTGGACCAGTCGTTGCAGTCCATGCTGACCGGCCTGCTGGCCGAGCTGGAGGTGTTGCAGCAGGCCTGGCGTGGCGCTGGTGGCCGGTCGTTCGAGCAGGTCAAGCAGCAGTGGTCACAGGACCAGGCCGCGCTGCACCGCGCGCTGCGGGAGACCGCCGGTGCGATCCGCACCGCCGGTCGGCAGTACGACGTGTCCGACGACGACGTGGCCAGCCGGGTGGCCGGCACCAACCGCGGCGGCATCCAGCTGCCGCTCTGATCCCGCTGGGGAGGGAATCCGATGGACCATGGTGTGCTGGTCGTCAACTTCGCCGCGCTGCAGCAGGCCGGCGCTGACATTCAGAAGGCGTTGAAGACTCTCGACGCGCAACTCGGCCAACTCGAACGCGACGCCGCCCCGCTGGTGGAGAGCTGGACGGGCGAGGCGCGGCAGGCCTACGAGCAGCGGCAGGCCCGCTGGCGCTCGGCCTCGCAGGATCTCCAGGGGATGCTGCGTGACATCAGGTTGGCGGTGAACGACTCCGCCACCGACTACCTGGACACCGAAAAGAAGAACACCGGGCTGTTCCAGTGAACGATGTGGGCCGGGAGCGCTGACCGTGTCCGCGGCAGCGCCCCGCCCGCAGCCGGTCCGAGGTCGGGGCCGTTCGCGGGCGGGCTCAGGCCGTTCGCGGGCGGGCTCAGGCCGGGCCGGCCGGGCGCCAACGTCGACGGGTGCCCCGGGGCACCACCAGCGCGAGCAGCGCCACGGTGACCGCCGTCATGCCGGCCACCGCGCCGACCAGCAGGGCGCGGTCCCGCGCGGCGACCCGGCGGGCCTGACGGGCGAGCAGCGCCGGGTCGGCCCGATCGTCGGCGAGCGCGGCGACCGGCCGCGCACCGGCCGCACGGCCGCCGCTGGTCTCGGTGACCGCCCGGTAGGGGTTCAACACCCCGGCGCCGTACCCGCCGCCGTGGCCCGCGCCCGGAGCTGGATCGGCGGTGGCGACGATCCGCTCCGCCACCTGCGCGGCGGTCAGCTCCGGCCGGTATTCCCGCAGCAACGCGGCGGTGGCAGCCACGAAGGGCGCCGCGTAACTGGTGCCTTCGACCCGATGGTGACCCGCACCGGGCGCGGCGGTCAGCACCTCGCTACCGGGCGCTACCAGATCGACGTACGGGCCGGTCTGCGAGAAGGTCGCCCGTCCGCCGTCCGCCCCGATCGCGCCCACGCCGAGCACCCCGTCGTAACCGGCGGGGAACGGCCGGGGGTTCCCGCTGTCGTGCAGGTTGCCGGCGGCGGCCACCAGCACCACGTCCCGGTCGACCGCGTACCGCACGGCCGCACGGACCTCCGGGTCGTCCGCGTACAGCACCACGGACAGGTTCACCACGTCGGCGTCATGGTCGACGGCCCACCGGATGGCCCGGGCGAACTCGCCGGCGCTGACCGTCCGCCCCGACTCCCGCCCCTGCACCACCTGCTGCTCACTCACCCGCACCGGCAGGATTCGGGCACCCGGCGCCAGGCCACGGAAGGCGACGTCGGGGCGGGGTGCCGCCGCGATGATGCTCGCCACACCGGTGCCGTGCCCGGCGCAGTCCCGACCGCCGTCCCCGCCGGGGTCGAGCAGGTCGGTGCCGGCCAGCACCCGGCCAGCCAGTTGCGGGTGCACCCGGTCCACGCCGGAGTCGACCACCGCGACTGTCACCCCGGCGCCGGTGGCCAGCGGCGCGAGCCGCGCCGGGTCGTACCGCTGCTGTGGCCAGGGCCTGGCCGCGACCGGCCGGACGGGGGCGAGCGGGGTCGCGCAGGCCGGTGCCGCCCGGAGCCCGGCGGTGGCGGCAACTGTCGGAAGGGCCGGTACGGTCAACAGGCTGGCGGCCAGACCCGCGAGGACCGGGCGCGCAATCGATCGGGACATCGGCACCCTCCGTATCGTGTCGGCTCCGGAACGGGATGTTATCGCCTCCTCCGCGCCTTGGCGGGCCGCCACTGGCCAGCCATTGTGATCTTGGTACCACCTTGTAGGTTGTACGCGATACCTGTGGCCTGTTCTCGGAAGGGGAGGTGGCCGTGACCGAATGGGAGCCGGCCACGGAGGCCGAGGTGGCGATGCGCGACGCGCTGCGCGCCAACGACCAGGAGCTCTACTTCCGGCTCCTGTCCCGCACCGATGTGCTGCTGCCGGTCTCCGCGCCGACGCAGCCCGGCCAGCCACCCGCCGGATGGGGCACCTGGACCACCGGCGGTCGGACCCACGTCCTGGCCTTCACCTCCGCCGCCGCACTGCGGGCCTGCCTCGGCGATCACGCCGGCAGCAACCGACGCATCCCCTTCGCCGATCTCGCGGCCAGCTGGCCCAACCACGAATGGTGGCTCGCGGTCAATCCGGGCCTGCCGGTCGAGGGTTACCTGCCGGCCTGGTTCGTGTCGCAGCTGTCCCGAGGCGACGTGCGACTGCCCGGCCGTGCCATGGGTGCCCGCGCTCGCCTGGAGCGGGCCGAGACGTTGGCCCGGACCCGGCCCGGCATGCCACCCCGGGACGCCGCGCCGGCCGCGGGATCACCGCCGGCGACGGGGGCGTTCTCGTCCGGGCTCGACAGCGCCCCGCTCGCGCCCCGAAGGGGGCCCCGGGTGGGTGCCCCGTCGGTGCCGGGCCCGGCGCCCCGGCCACCCGTGCCCGCTGACCGGCCACCCGTTCCCGCTGAGCCGACGCGCCGACCCGGCGAGGAGGACCTGCCCGCTGCCGGCCAGCGGTACCCGACCGAGCCGCCGCGGCCCGCGTCGGGCACCGGAGCCGTGCCCCGCAGCGCGCGGCCGTCCCGGTTCACCCCGTTGGCGTCCGCCGCCCCCACCACCGATCAGGCCGGGCCGAGCGTGGGCTGGCCGGCGGCGCCCCGGCCGAGCGACGTCGACGGCCCCGCCGCGGGTAACGGCAACGGCGGCCCCCAGGCGGCGCCTCGGCGCTCCTTCTTCGACCCCAGCCCGGCCCGCGACCCGGCCCGCGACCCGGCCCGCGACCCGGCCCGCGACCCGGCCCGCGACCCGGCCCGCGACCCGGCCCCGAGCGGGGGGCGTTCGGGTGACCGGGCGGCCCCGCCGACCCGGTTCGGGCGGGGCAGCCAGCCCTTTCCTCGCCGCCGCCCAGCCGATGCGCCGGCCGACGAGACGGCGACGCGGGCCTTTCCGATGGCAGCGGACCCGGCAGCCACCCAGCCGATCCGTCGGCCGGAGGGCGGCCTCGGCGCGTCCCGGGGGGCGGGCGCGCCGCCGTCCGGCGAGGAGATCACCCAGCCGCTGCCCCCGCGCCGGCACAACCCGCTGGCCGAGGAGCCCACCCGCGCGTTCCGGGTGACCAGTGAGCCTCCACAGGCCGGTGCACCTGGGCGGCCTGATCCGTCGGCAGAGGAGACGCAGGCGATCCCCCAGGACCGGCCGGGCCGGTTCGGGCCGACGGAGGATCTGCCGGCGTCCGTCGCGGAACCGGTCTCCGGGCCACCCGCGCCCCGTCGCGGCTTCACGCCCATCGTCATCGAGGGCACCATCATCGAGTCCCGCGACCTCACCGACCCGGTCGAGAGCAGCGCGCCGGTCGAGGCGCCCCGCCGGCCCAGCCCCGCCGAGGCCGCCCCGCCGCCGTTCGGCGCGGTGCCCTCCGGTCCGGGCCTGTTCGGCGCGTCGTCTCCTGGCCCCAGCCCCGCTGAGGCCGCCCCGCCGCGGTTCGGCTCGGCGCCTTCCGACCCGGGCCTGTTCGGTCCGTCGTCGCCCAGCCCCAGCCCTTCCGCTCCCGCATCGTTCAGCCCCGGGCAGCCCGCCCCGAGCCCGTCAATTCCGCATCCCACCGGTCCGACCGAGGCCGGCCATGCCGGTGTGGGCGGCATGCGGACCGACGCGACGTTCAGCGCCGATCGGGCCGACAGCGGAGGTTCGGTCGGCCTGACCGGCACGGACCGGGCCGGCAGCGAGAGCATGTTCGCGGGCGACGATCCGCAACTACCGGCCGACGAGCCGCCGCCCGTCGAGTTCGAGCCGGCCAACACGGTCGAGGAGGACCTGCTCAGCGCCGCCGGCTCCGGCAGCACCGACACGTTCCTGTCCACCCTGCTGCTGGCCCGGGTGCTGCTGCCGGCGGCACCGGACTCGGTACGCGGAAGCCGCCCGGGGGACCCGGGCTTCGTCTGGCGTACCGGGCAGCTCGACGGCGAGACGTACGTGGTGGTCTACACCTCAGCGGAACGCCTCGCCGACCATGTCGATGGGGACGTCGACACGGTCCGGGTGAAGTTCGCCCAACTGATTCGGCGCTGGCCCGACGAGGACTGGTCGTTCGCCGTCAACCCGGGCACCCCGGTCGGTGCCAAGTTGCCCGGCGAGCAGATCGTCGCGTTGGCCAACTGGGCCGCCGAGGTGGGGCTCGGGGACGACCTGGAAGTGGACCAGGTGGAAGCGCCGGCCGAGGCCGAGCCCGCCGCCCGCCCCCGGTACGCCCCAGCGGCGGTCGACCCGACCCGACCGACGGTCATGCAGAAGGCGATCGCGCCGAGCCAGCTCGCGTACTACCTGGATCGTGGGTACGACCGGGTGTCCGGGTTCGTGCACCGGGCCGGCGAGCTGTCCCACCTGACCACACCGGCTCAGCTGCACGGCGCGCTCGGCCTCAGCTACCCCGGCTCGCCGTTCGCCCCGGACGCCGAGGAAATTTACGTGCTGCGCTGGCCGGCGCACCGGCCGAGCCTCTACCGCATCCCGTACGGCGGTCAGAACGAGCCGGCGATGCGTGCCATGGAGGGCTGGGTCATCGAACGCCCGCCGTTCCGGGGCAACGGCTTCGCCCCGGGTGAGAGCAGCGACGTGGTGGCGGAATTCAAGGTGGACAGCGCCCGCCTGCCGCACGGCGCCCAACTCTGGCGGATCGGCGCGGACGGCACCGAGCGGGTGGTCGCGGAGCTGGACACCGACTCGGTCACCTGGCGACGGGTCGGGGAGGCGTGATGCGCGACGGTTACGTGGCCCGCTGGCAGGGCCGGGAATACCAGGCCAGCCCGGACGGCGACGACATCCGCCTCTACCAGCCCGAGCCGGGCGAGGGCTTCGAGGAGGTCCGCGCGGGCCGCCACGTCCGGGTGCTGCCGGCGAGCGAGATCGAGGATCTGGCGTACGTGCGGACCACCTGCACCTGGCAGGGGCAGCCGTTCATCGTGCTCGGCGAGCACGACGCCTGGCTGCGGGTGGAATACACGGGCGGTCGCTGGCCGGTGGCCGAGGCGATGCGGCTGGAGGTCTTCGACTTCGGCGTCTACCAGGGTTGGGCGCCGGCAGCCGAGGTCACCGACCTGCGGGAGCAGCGGGTCTGACCGGTCACGTCTTCGCCCACCGCAGGATTTCGCCGAGCACCAGCTCCGGTGCCTCCAGGTGCGGGAAGTGCCCCACCCCGTCGAGCAGTCGCCATTCGTACGGGGCGACGACGTACCGGCCGGAACCCAGAGCGGTCCGGGGCAGGGAGGCGGTGTCCAGGGCGCCGTGCAGTTGCAGGGTCGGGGTGGACAGCGGCTTCTGCATGAGGCGGACGAACCGGTAGCCGTGCAGCCGCAGCAGTGAGCGGAACGCCCAGCGGTAACCCTCCAGCGCGCAGAACGCGGCCTGCGGGATGCACATCGCCTCCCGGCACCGCTCGGCGTACGCCTCGAAGTCCGACCCGGCCACCCACTGTGGGCCGCCCCAGCGGCGCATGATCTCGCCGACGGCGGCCGCGCCATCGCGGGTCAGCACGTGCTCGTAGCGGGGAAGCTGGAACTTCAACGCCGGGGTGGAGGCGGTGAACTGCCCGCGCGGGTCGGCGAAGATGGCGGCGCGCAGTCGCAGCGGGTGCGGTGCCCCCAGCACCACGAGCCGGCGGACCAGGGACGGGTGGAACGAGGCCACCGTCCAGGCCACCATGCCCCCGAGGCCGCTGCCGACGATCGTCGCGGAGCGTTCACCGAGCGCACGGATCAGCCCGGCGATGTCGGCGGCGAGGGTGTAGCCGTCGTACCCCCGGGGTGGTTTGTCGCTGGCGCCGTAGCCGCGCAGGTCGACGGCGACCGCCCGGAAGCCGGCGTCGGCGACCGCCGGCAGCATCTGGTGCCAGGCCCACCAGTGCTCGGGGAAGCCGTGCAGGAAGAGCACCATCGGCCCGGTGCCAGCCTCGACCACGTGGAACCGGCTGCCGTTGGCGCCAACGAAACGGTGCGTCCACGGCCCCTCGGTGAGGACACTGGACTCGTCGACGGCCCCGCCGCGCTGGTCGGTCATGGCAGACAGCCTAGGACCCGGTTGTTGCGGGCGGCCCTGGTGGTCGCGTTGAACAGGGGAAAGCCCCGGGTTGCCCCGGATCGGGACCGGGGGAGTTGGGTGGGCAAAGGGCGACGCCCGGGCAGGTGACCTGCCCGGGCGTCGCTTGTGGTGCGGGATCAGCGGTCAGCTGACCCGGATCTTCATCGAGGTGCCGTCCTGCTCCAGAACCTTGATCTTGACACCGGCTGCGGGGAGCTTGACGCCGTGGTTCGGCAGCTCCTCGTAGAAGTACTTCTTGGTGTCGTCGAACAGCGGCTCAGCGGCCTGGCCACGGATGTACTGCGGCTGGCTGTTGAGGTGCAGGGTGAACGAGTCCGCCTTGTTCAGGCTGAACGGTGCGTCGTACACCTGGACGCGGGCGCGCCACGGAGCCCCGGTCAGGTTGTAGATCGGGCGCGGGTGCGCGTCGATGTACAGGTTGCGACCCTCACCCGGGTGACCACCCGGGTTGGACTCCGACACCGGGGCGGTGTTGTTGTCGGAGAAACGGGTGTTCCAGTACGAGATGAGCAGGCCCTCCTGGTACGCGTAGTGGTCCACCCAGTCCGGGCGGGTGTTCGCGTAGCCGAAGAAGTACGGGCCGGTCTTCAGGTACTTGTCGTACGAGACGTACGAGCGGTTGCCGGCGATGTAGAAGTTGTCGAACAGCCGGGTGTAGGTCGCCCCGACCACCTGGAACTTCTCCAGGGCCCAGCCGGCGTCGGTCTCGGCGCCGTCGCTGAACACGGTCTGACCGTCGGCGGTCACGGTGATCGCGTCACCGAAGAAGCCGCCCTCGGAGACGCCACCGTCGGTGACGTAGTGCAGGCGGACCTGCGCCACCTTGCCGGCGATCGAGGTCAGCGGGATGTTGATGTCCGCCCAGGCGCCCCTGCTGGTGCCGGCGAGGGCGGGACGCCCCGCGCCGTCGACGCCGATCGGCGTGCCGTTGACGGTGCCGTCCAGGTCGGTCCAGGTCTTACCGCCGTCCGTGGACGCCTCGAAGTAGAGGTAGTCGTAGCCGGCCTCGATGCTGTACTTGCCCTTGAGCGACAGCGCCGCCGCGGACTTGCCGGTGAGGTCGAACGTCCTCGTCATCTTGCTGTCGAGGTCGTCCTCGTTACCGGAGAAGTACTGCTTGGCGCCCTCGAACGGAGCGCCGTAGTTGAACGTGTACTCCCGCTGCGGGAGCACGACCACGGCGGCCTGAGCCTTGTCCGAGTTGTACTCCTGCGGACCGAGCTCCAACGAGCGCTTCTGCCCCGCCACGATCACCTCGTAGTCGAGCCAACCGAGCTGGAGCTTGTTCCATGCGCCGAGGTCGCCGCCCCGGTCGCCGATGCCGGCGTCGTTCTTGGCGCCGAGCCGGCTCTGGGCCATCAGGGTCCAGTGCTCGTTGCTGTTGTCCGCCGGGCCGTAGTCGTCCGGCAGGCCCAGGTCGTGGCCGTACTCGTGGTAGAAGACGCTGCGGCCGCCGTTTTCCGGCTGGATCGTGTAGTCGCGGATCCAGACGCCGGTGTTGCCGATCTGGGTGCCGCCGATCGGGAAGTTCGGCGGGCCGACGGGCGAGCTGTTGAACGCCGACCAGCGGTGGCTCCAGATCGCGTCCTCACCCTGCTGCGGGTCACCGTCGGCCTGGTCGCCGCCGGAGTGGACGATCTGGAAGTGGTCGATGTAGCCGTCCGACTCGTTGAAGTCGCCGTCGCCGTCGAAGTCGAAGCGGTCCCACTGGTCGAAGGACTTCATCTCGGTGGCGATCTGGGCGTCCGTCCGGCCCTTGGCCTTCTGGTCGGCGACCCACTGGTTGGCGGCGTCGGCGATCAGGTTCCAGGTGTTCGGGCAGACGTTGTCGGCGCACACGGCCCGGTCATCCTGCGGGTCCGGCTCCTGGCCCGGCTCCGGGTCCGGGATCGGGTCGTCGGAGCGACCGTAGCGGGCCTCGTTGTACCTGACCTTGACCCAGTCGGTCACCTCACCGTCGACGGTGTAGCGACCCGAGGACTGGGCCTCGTAGTACTGCTTGAGCGACTCGTCGCCCGGGTTGGTGCCGAAGTAGAGCTGGCGGAAGTGCTCCGGGCTGAAGTCCGGCTGCCAGATGGTGGAGTTGTCCACGGCCCGGTTGGGCTCGGGGATCTTGTTGTGCAGCGGCCCCTGGAACGTCGACGGTCCGGCGATGTCCGGGTTCATGTCCTTGTCCGGGTAGGACGGGTGCCGCTCGTCCCCGAACTCGGCCAGGATCACGAAGATCTTGTCGGTCCGCTCGCGCTTGAGCTCGACGTACTGGTCCTTGGTCTTCTTCGCGCCAGCGGCGGTGCGGGCGTTGGCGCCCGTTCCGCTCGTCTCGCCGACCTTGACGACAGTGCTTCCGTTGCGCTCGATCGGCTTGCTCCGACCGCTCAGCACGTCGCTGAGCCCCTGCTCACGCAGTGCGCGGCGCTTCTCCTCGAGCTTGTCGGGGAGTTCATCCTTCAGCGCCTGTGGTTCGGCAGCGGCCGGTGCTGCGGCCGGCAGTTTGGGCTGAGGCGCCGCCGAGGCGGACGGGCCGAAAGCCAGGCCTGTCGCCGTCAGTGAGAGCCCGAGCAGACCCACTGCGACTTTGCGCACGTGGTACCTCCGGTGTGAGGGAACCGGCCCAACGGGGGTACAGGCCGGTGGGAGATCGATCCCACTAGTGGGACCATTGGTGAACATAGTTACTGGCGGGACGGGTGGGAAGACGCTCGCGTCGATTTGTTGCAAGATTTTGTTGGGAATGCTTTTCACCGTCACACCCCGCCGGTTCATCAGCCACGCTGACCAGCGTGGACCGGACGCGAACGTATACAACGACATTTTTCGATCAAGCTGATCGCACATACGACAGTGGGGCCGGCAGCGTCTCCGCCACCGGCCCCACCGTCAGTTCCTGATCCGTGAAACCGTTACTTCTTCGCCGGCGTCACGTAGATCGTGGCGGACGAGTTGTCCCCGGCCGCCTTCTTGATGGTGAGCGAGACGCCGTAGTTCACGCCCTGGTCGCCGGGGTTACCGGTGCCCAGCACGATCGCGCCACCGCCCAGGGTCACGCCGTAGAACTCCGGCGCGGGGCTGCCGTCCGGGTTGGTGACCCGGGTGGTGTACGGCGCGTTGTCGCGCGACGGCAGGACCACCGACGCGTCGTTGTCCCGGGCGTAGGCAGCGCCATCGCGCATCTCGATGCCCGGGTAATAGCCCTTGGCGTCGGTGAACGCCTTCACCGGCGCCTGTCCCTTGAACTTCGTGCAGTACGCGCTGTACGGCTCGTCCGCCGCCTCCAGGCACTCGGTGAACGGGTACGTCCGGTTCAGCGTGAAGGCCGCGTTCGACGACTGCGGGCGGCTCGGCAGGTTGTCCGTCACCGACGGGTCCTTCACGGCCGCCTCGCCCGTACGCCGCAACGGGTCGAAGTGCGAGTCGACGATGAGCAGCCCGCCCTTCGCGCCGTAGCTGGGCAGCGCGGTCATCTGCCCGGTGACGTGGTTGACGTCGCCGAGCGCGGTGTCCCGGTACCAGACCAGCATGCCCGGAGCGTTGTAGGAGATCCGGTCGACCTTCCACGCCTCGTGCGAGTAGATGGTGTCGTAGGCGTACTTCAGGCCCTTGTCGAAGCCGTCGAAGTTGCGCCACTCCGCCAGGTAGAACTGGGCGTGCACCTCGGTGCCGCTGGAGACCTTCCAGCCGCCGCCGGTGGTGTCGACGAAGGTGCCGCCGGTGGCCGTCCAGCCGTTCGCGCCGCCCTCGACGTCATCGCTCCAGGTGGTGGCGCCGCCGCCGGTGACCGAGAAGTCGTCGACGAACCAGTTGCGCTCCTCGAACGCCTCGTCGGTGGCCTGGCGCAGTCGCAGCTGCACCGTCGTGCCGGCGTGCGCCGACAGGTCGACGTAGTCGTGCCGCCAGCCGTCGGTGCTGCCGGTCAGGCCGTACTTCTTGCCGCCGAAGTCGTTCATCCGGCCGTTCGGGTCGGCGTAGCCGTCCGGCGTGGTGACCACCTTGCCGGTCTCGTCGTACACCTTCTGCTCGGTCCAGGTCGTACCGCCGTCGGTCGAGAGCTCGACGAAGCCGTAGTCCCAGTCCTCCTCGATGATGTAGTTGTTCCACATCCAGAACTTCGAGTCGGCAGCGGCCGGCACGTCGACCGAGCGGCTCAGCTTGACGTCGGCCCACTCCTGGTCGTTGTTGCTGTGCCACATCTTGGTGCCGCTGTGCGGGGTGGCCAGCGTCGTCACCTTGTCCGGCAGGTCGACCTTGATGCCGTCCTCGGAGTCGATCGGGGTGCGTGACGTCTGGCCGAGCTTCACCTCACGCGGGTTCGACCCGGGGCGGATGGTCAGCGGGTCGGCCCAACCGAGCACCCACTTGTCCCAGATGCCCATGTGCGTCGGCAGCGCCTGGAAGATCTCGCCCGAGTGCGAGCCCGAGGCCATCAGGTCCCAGAAGTCCACGTCGGAGTCGGCGTTGCCGGACGTGTCGTAGAGGTCCGGCAGGCCCAGGTCGTGGCCGAACTCGTGGGCGAAGACGCCGACGCCGGCGTCCTCCGGCTGCACGATGTAGTTCGACGCCTTGAGGTTGGTGCCCGGGATGGTGTAGCCACCGGCGACCGTGGAGGAGTGCGCCCAGACGGCGTACACACCCTCGGCGCCGCCGCCGCGGGACTTGCCCTGACCGGCGTGCACCAGCACGAGGTGGTCGATCACGCCGTCCGGCTCGAAGACGTTGCCGTCACCGTCGCGGTCGGCCTGGTCCTCGATGTCGTAGTCGGCCCACGGGAAGGCCGGGTCCTTGGCGACGAGCGCGTCGATCGCGTCGGTCGCCAGACGGCCCGCGCCGGCCGGGTTGTCCGGGTGGCCGTTCATCGACTGCTCACGGCCGGGGACCCAGGCGCCGGTCTCGTCCTGGAAGCAGCGGTTGGCGGCGTACCAGCCCTCCGAGTGCGGCACGGTGATCCATGGGCTGGCCTGCCCGTCGACCGTGTACGCGTTCTTGGACATCTCCAGGTACATGTTGTGCATGGTGCGGCCGGACAGGTCGATGCCCTTCTTGCCGTCCGGGCCCTTCAGGTCCGTGCGGACCCGCTCGGTGATGCCCTTCTTGCTGTAGAGCATCTTGTTGTAGTGCTGCGGCGAGAAGTTCGGCACCCACATCGAGTTGTTGTCCTCGTGGGGCAGGCGCGCCGGGTCCGGGATCTTGTTGTGCTTCGGGCCGTTCTGGACCGTGCCGGGGACGCAGGTGCGGTCCTCGAACACCGTCTTGGGGACCATCACACCGGTGAAGTCGTCGTTGGCCTTGTCGTTGAACTCCACCAGCAGCGTCAGCAGCTTCGCCGTCTGGGTGGTCGGGGCCTTCTTGAACTTGCGGGGGTTCTGACCGGTCTTCAGCGACTTGGCCTCGTCCTTGGCCAGCTGCCGTGCGGTCACCGGGTTGCCCCGGGCGTGCTTCTGGTCGAACGCACGCGCGGACTCCGCGGCAGGGGTGTAGATGCCACCCTTGCCCTTCACCTCACGGCCGGTGGTGTCCGGCTGCACCTCGGGCTCGGCGTAGTTGATGTAGTGCTCGTCGGCACCGATTACCGCCTGGGGGGTGCCGGACGGTGTCTGGGCAGCCGCGCTGCCACTCACGGTCAGTGACGTGGCCGCGAGGGCGATGACGGGCAGCGCGACGAGTAGTCGTCGCCGCGCCCTGGACTGCGGTTTGTGGTTCATGCCGCTCCGTTTCTCGGGCATGGGGAGGAGGACGTTGGCGTGGCCGACCATCGAAGCGATGTGTGTCGAACTCTTCCAACCTGCGTGAACCTAAAGCACAACCCGCCGAAAGGACAGAGGTGATCTACGCCTGTGCCCGTTCAGCTTCTCCCGACTCCCCCGACCGACCGATGTGACAGCGGCGAGGCGGCGCGGACCGTACCCGTAAGACATGACGGAGGGTGGCGGTCCGCACGGACCGCCACCCTCCAATGAGTACGCCTACCGTCAGTCCTCGTCGGACTTCGTGCCGCTCATCCCCGAGGAGATCAGGTCCATCACCGAGGAGTCCTGCAACGTGGTCACGTCGCCCAGCGACCGGTTCTCCGCCACGTCCCGCAGCAACCGGCGCATGATCTTGCCGGAGCGGGTCTTCGGCAGCTCCGCCACCAGCATGATCTGCCGCGGCTTGGCGATCGGGCCGAGCGTCTTCGACACGTGGTTGCGCAGGTCGGCGATGAGCTGCTCGCCCGCCTCGCCGACGATGTCCGTGGTGCCGCGCGGAATGGCGAACGCGACGATCGCCTGACCGGTGGTCGGGTCGGTCGCGCCGACGACAGCCGCCTCGGCCACCGACGGGTGCGACACCAACGCCGACTCCACCTCGGTCGTCGAGATGTTGTGCCCGGACACCAACATCACGTCGTCCACCCGGCCGAGCAGCCAGATGTGCCCGTCGTCGTCCTTCTTCGCACCGTCGCCGGCGAAGTACATGCCCTGGAACCGCGACCAGTACGTGTCGATGAACCGGTCGTCGTCACCCCAGATGGTGCGCAGCATCGACGGCCACGGCTCACGCAGCACCAGGTAGCCGCCACCACCGTTCGGCACCGACTGACCCTGGTCGTCCACCACGTCGGCCACGATGCCCGGCAGCGGCGTCATCGCCGAACCCGGCTTGGCGGCGGTCACCCCCGGCAACGGCGAGATCATGATGGCGCCCGTCTCGGTCTGCCACCAGGTGTCCACGACCGGCAGCTCACCCCGGCCGATGTGCTCCCGATACCACATCCACGCCTCCGGGTTGATCGGCTCGCCGACGCTGCCCAGCACACGCAGCGAGGACAGGTCGAAGCCGGCCGGGATGTCGTCGCCCCACTTCATCATCGTCCGGATCAGGGTGGGAGCGGTGTACAGGATGCTCACCCCGTACTTGTCGATGATCTCCCAGAACCGGCCCTTGTGCGGCGTGTCCGGGGTGCCCTCGTACATCACCTGGGTGGCGCCGTTGGAGAGCGGGCCGTACACGATGTAGGAGTGCCCGGTGACCCAGCCGATGTCGGCAGTGCACCAGTAGACGTCCGTCTCCGGCTTCAGGTCGAACACCGCGTGCGTCGTGTACGACGCCTGGGTGAGGTAGCCGCCGGTCGTGTGCAGGATGCCCTTCGGGCGGGCCGTGGTGCCGCTGGTGTACAGGATGAACAGCGGGTGCTCGGCGTCGAACGGCTCCGCGGTGTGCTCGGCCGAGGCGGTCTCCACCGTCTCGTGCCACCAGTGGTCCTTCTCCGACCACGCCACGTCCTCGCCGGTGCGGCGAACCACGAGCACGTGCTCCACCGACGGAGAACTCGCCACCGCCTCGTCCACAGTGGGCTTCAACGCCGACGGCTTGCCCCGCCGGTAACCACCATCCGCGGTGATCACCACCTTGGCGCTGGCGTCCTGGATCCGGTTGCTCAACGAGTCCGCCGAGAAGCCGCCGAAGACCACACTGTGCGCGGCGCCGATCCGGGCGCACGCCAACATCGCGACGGCCGCCTCGGGGATCATCGGCAGGTAGATCGCCACCCGGTCGCCGGCGGTCACCCCCAGGTCGGTGAGCGCGTTCGCCGCCCGGCAGGTCAGCGCGTGCAGCTCCGCGTACGTGATGGTGCGCGTGTCGCCCGGCTCGCCCTCCCAGTGGATCGCCACCTTGTCGCCCCGGCCCGCCTCGACGTGCCGGTCCAGGCAGTTGTACGCGACGTTGAGCTGCCCACCCACGAACCACTTCGCGAACGGCGGGTTCGACCAGTCGAGCACCTCATCCCACTTCTTCGACCAGGCCAGCCGGTCGGCCTGCTTCGCCCAGAAGGCCAGCCGGTCGGCCTCAGCCTCGGCGTACGCGTCGACTGTGACGTTGGCGTGCGCGGCGAGTTCGGCCGGCGGGGGGAACTGGCGCGTCTCGTTCAGCAGATTGGCCAATGCCTCGCTCATGCCGTGACTCCTCATCCTCGGGGTGACCTGGGTCTCGATGGCACGAGGGTAGTCGCGGGGCCTGTCACCGGCCACGGCTGCCCGGTCCGTCGCGCCGAGTGGCCCCCGCCGCGCGCCCGACGGCCCGTCCCCGTCGGTACGCCCCCGGGTCGGGTGGTCCCGGTCGCGTTGCGGGCGGGTGCGGCCCGCCGCCTCGGGTCGGGTCGTTAGCGTGGCGGGGTGACCACCGACCCGCTCGCCCCGCTGCTCGCGCTCGCCGACATCGCCGCCGCCGTCGACCAGGCCCGTGAGCGGTTCGACCAGGCGCTCGGGCACCGGGCGCTGCGCCGGCACGGTGGGCAGGTCGCCGCCGAGGTCAGCCTGCGCTCCGCGGTGGCCAGCGCGGCTCTTGAGGGGGCCGGGCACGAGCGCGAGGCGGTCCGGGCCGGCACCGTCACCGACCCGGTGCTCCAGGGGGCCCTGCGGGTCGCCGGAGCGCTGCCGGGCCTGAGCGAGCTGTGGCCGAAGGCGCCCCGTCAGGCGCTCGCGAAGCTGCACGTACTCGCCGCACGGGACCTGGTGTCGGAAGCCGAGCTGGGCCGCCCGGTGGCCGACCCCGTGGTCGCCACCCGGCTGGACGGGCTGGCCGCCCTCGTAGCCGGCGGCACGAAGGTCTCACCGTTGGTGCTCGCCGCTGTCGTACACGGGGAATTGCTGAACCTGCGCCCGTTCGCCGGGCCGTCCGGCGTGGTGGCCCGGGGGGCCGCCCGGCTGGTGCTGCTCGCCAGTGGCCTCGACCCGCGCGGCCTGCTCCCCGTCGACGTGGGGCACCGCGAGCGGGAGCCCGAGTACGTCGGCTCGGCCGGTGCCTTCGCCACCGGCACCCCCGACGGGCTGCGCTCCTGGCTACGCCACTACATGGCCGCCGTCGAGGTCGGCACCGACCAACTCACCGCCATCGGCGACGAGATCCTCGCCGCCGCCTGAGCGGCTTGTCGGGTGGAGTCAGGCAGTGGTGGCGGCTCGGGTGCGACGGTGCCGGCCGTACCAGGCGATGCCGATGGCCACGCCCACCCCGACCCCCAGGGCCGCCGCGGCCACCGGGACCGCGGGCCGTTCCCGCAGGCGCCTGCCCAGCGGGATCGGGTGCCGGAACTCCAGCACCGGCCACGCGTTCTCCGAGGCCAACTTGCGCAACTGCCGGTCCGGGTTGACCACGCTCGGATGACCGACGCACTCCAAGAGCGGGCGATCGCTGTACGAGTCGGAGTAGGCGTACGAATCAGCCAGGTCGTAGTCCCGGGCGGCGGCCAACTCGCTGACCGCCTCGACCTTGCTCGGACCGGCCGCGTAGAACTCGACCTCGCCGCTGTACCTGCCGTCCCGCACCGTCATCCGGGTGGCGATCACGTCGGTCACCCCGAGCAGCTCGCCGATCGGCCGGACCATCTCCTCACCGGACGCCGACACCAGCACCACGTCCCGCCCAGCCGCCTGGTGCTCCTCGATCAGGGCGGCAGCCTCGGCGTACACATAGGGGTTGATCAGCTCGTGCAGCGTCTCCGCGACGATCTGGCGGACCTGCTCCACCGGCCAGCCCTTGCAGAGCGCAGCCAGGTAGTCCCGTGTTCGGGCCATGGTCTGCTCGTCGGTGCCGCCCAGCCGGAACATCAGCTGCGCGTACGCCGACTTGACCACGTCACGCCGGGTGATCAGCCCATCCCGGTAGAACGGACGGCCGAACGCCAGGGCGCTCGACTTGGCGATGACGGTCTTGTCCAGATCGAAGAAAGCGGCACTTCGGCCCACGGCGCGAAAGTCTAGCCGGATGGTCTATCGTCGGCGGGTGCCCGGGGTCATGCCACCCCTCAGACCTGCGGGCTGGCAGCACCATCTCCGCTCCGCGTGATCACGCTCACACTCTGCGAGGAGATTTTCGCAGTGAGTGGAGGCGGCACCACTCGACGTGACGGGCCCGCTCAGGCAGACTTGTCCGTACGACGAGCTTTCACATCCTCGAAACAGGCAGACCCTCAGCGGTTGCACCCCCCGTGACCGCTGAGTGGTTCGGCTCGACCCCCCCGGAGCCGAACCTAAGACGACCCCCGTCTCCCCCCGACGGGGGTCGTCCCTTTCTGCCGGAAACGCTCCACCACAGCTCACAAGTCGTCCTCCGGGCCCGTCCAGACCGTTCAGGGACGGCGTTTCTACGGCCGGAGGCAGCAGTGAGGCAGCAGAGCCGTTGAACGCCTCCAAATTGCTTGAGGAGACGGCTGCGCCGATGGGCTGCTGATCAACTGGCTGAGCTGACGGCGCACCTTTTCTGCGGCATGAAGGTTGCTCACGGGCTGGGCTCCTCCTGCGGCTCGGCAGTAGTTCTCGGCCATCCGGCGTGTGCGGGCCTCACGAATGCGGAGCGGCCGAGGTAACCAACATGTCGCCGAGGTCGGAGCGGCGGTAGAGCACCGATCGGCCGTGTCGGGTGCCGACCAGCAGTCCGCCCGCACGCAATGCTCGAAGGTGCTGATTGACCGCGGTCGGGGTGACGCCGAGGCGGGCGGCCAATTCGGTGGAGGAGGCGGGCGTGTCGAGATGGCTGAGCAGACCGGCCCGAGTGGTGCCCAAAAGTCCCGCGAGACCGTCTGGTGCGGGCAGGGCCTGCGGCTCCCACAGGGTCGCCGCGCCACGCGCGGAATAGAGGATCATCGGTGGCTCGTCGGCCGAGATGGGTGTCGAGGCGTTGGTGGTCCACAGGCTCGGCACCAGGGTCAGCCCGCCATTGGCCGGTCGCGCGTAGTCGAGCTTCGAGCGCAGCCGTACCTCGACCACGTTTCCGACGAGCCGCACCGTGTCCGACAATCCGCTGAGCATCGTGGCGAGACCCCGCTGGGCGATTTGTCGTCCTCGGAACGTGACGTCGCCTTCGAGGATCGCCCGCATCCGTGGCCAGTGCGGCTCGAAGCAGAACCGCCAGTACGCGGCGAGCGCGTCGATGATCCGATTGAGCACCTCTGCGGCGGAACCCTGTAGTGGTTCGGGAAGTGGCGTCGCACCGTGCACCGCTCGCAGGTCTCGTTCGATGACCGCCGGGTCGGTACTGGCCAGTCTCGCGAGTTCGTCGTCGAAGCGGGTCAGCGGTGAGTGCGGACGCGGGTTGAGAAAATCCGGTGTCCACAGCCGTACGTCCGTCAATGCGAGCAGCATGGCCTCGTCAAGGCTGCCGCGAACGGCTTCGAGCGTGCGTAGCCAGCGCAACTGAAGCGGATATCGTCCTGGATCGCGCCAAGCCCGCAGGGACAGCACCGCCTCGTTGAGCGGGGACACCGCGAATCGGAGATCGGCGACATCCATGCCGAGCAGCTCGTACCGGACCATGAAGCAAAAGGCTACATCGTTGGCCTGGCCGTCCGGCACGCTGCGATAACTGACGGCATGCTTCTTGTGACAGACCGCCACAGGTCGCCGGCGGCCGGCTGGGTTCGGCGGTACCTGCGTCCGGACGATCCCGTCGCCCGCGTGCTGACCTGGGCCACCATGGCCAGCTCGCTTTCCAAGGGAGTCTTCTTCAGCGTCAGCGTGCTGTTCTTCACACACGTCGCCGGCTTCGCCGCGACCACGGTCGGGCTCGGGTTGACGATCGCCGGGGCGGTCGCCGTCGCCGCTGCGTTGGCTGCGGGCTACCTGGCCCGTGTCGTCGGCGCGCGCCGGGTGCTGCTCGCCACGACCGCCGGCCAGGGCCTGGCGCTGATGGCCTACCTCCTGGTCCACACCCCGGCCGCGTTCGTTGTCGTCGCCTGTGCCGCCGTCGGACAACAGGCCATGCAGCGCACCGCCCTGACGACGATGATCGCCGAGTCGTTCACCGGGCCGGACCGCGTGGAGATGCGTGCCCGCCTACGGGTGGTCACCAACGCCTTCATCGGCGTGGGAACCGCGCTGGCAGCCGTCGCCCTCGTGCTCGACACGAAACTGGCATATCTGCTGGCGATGTTCACCACCGGAGCACTGTTGTTCGTCTCCGCATTCTTGCTGCGCCGGATGGACCGCGGCGCCGAGCTCATCGCGACCGACGGGTCTCGGACGGCCGGCGTACGCCAATCACCACTGCGCGACCGGACCTATCTGGCCATCACCGGCCTCTACGCCGTCATGAGCATGCAAGTTGGCATGCTCACGGTGGGGGTACCACTCTGGGTCGCCGGCTCGACGAAGGCACCCCCGGCGACCATCGCGGCGCTGCTGGCATTGAACACCGTCATAGTGTCCCTGCTTCAGGTCTGGGCGGCACGCGGAGCGAAAACCATCCGCTCGGCCGGCCGCGCGGTCGCCGGGGCCGGTACCTTGCTCGCGCTGGCCTGTGGGCTGTACGCCCTGTCCGCCCACGGCACGATCACTGTCGTCGTGGTGATGCTGACGCTCGCGACCGTGGCACACAGCCTCGCCGAGATCCTGTCCGAGGCAGGCAGTTGGACGCTCGCCTTCGAGCTTGCCGACCCCGCCAACGTCGGCGCGTACCAGGGTGTCAGCCAGACCGGAGCGGCACTGGGCTCGATGCTCGCGCCGCTGGTCGTGACGGCGACCGCGCTTGAGCACGGCTGGCCCGGTTGGATTCTTCTCGGCGTGCTCTTCCTGCTCGCGGGATCATTGACGATGGCGCTGGTCCGACGACAGGTGGACGGGTCGCTGTTGTCTGGCTGAGAGAGCGTGCCGGCGAAGTTGGGTCTCATGGGCTTCCCCCGGTAGCTCGTAGGACGATCTGCATGGCGGCTTGGGCGGGAGTCAGGTGCGTGGTGTCGACGACCTCGGCCTCGGCATGCAGCCACGTGCGGGCCGCCTCGGCGTAGGGCTCGAGGTACTTGAGACGAAACGGCGACGGAACGGGGTGTTCTCCCTCGATCCGCCAGCGAAGGGTGTCTTGATCAGCGTGGAGGACGAAGTGCCTTACCGGGATGGCGTGTTGGGCTAGGCCCGTACTGATTTCGCGCCAATACTGCTCGACCAGGACGGTCATGGGTATTACCAAAGTGCCGCCGGTGTAGTCGAGTACGCGGCGGGCGGTCTCGACGACGAGCTGTCGCCACGGTGGCCAGTGCTGGAAGTTGTCCGTCTCGGGCAGCCCCGGCGTGATGTCCATGAGTGTTTCGCCGACTTTCTCGGCGTCGAACACCCGGGAATCCGGGATCAGTTGTTGCACGAGTGCGCTGGTCGTCGTCTTGCCCGCGCCGTGAGTGCCGTTGAGCCATACGATCACGGAGCACATTAACGCGTGGGCAACCGGACGATTTGCACAGGACCTGTAAGCGAGCCTCAGGCAGCGAGGCAGCAAAGAGGCAGCGCGTGAATGAATTACTCACGCCTGTGATCCGTCAAGCTTTGTGATCCGTCAAGCCCCACTGCCGAAATGCTCTCTTTAGGATCAAAGCGGGCCGCGCCGGCCCGGCCCCGGCCTGCTGGCGACCTCCGGCCGGCATCGGCCGGCCCGGCCGGCCGCGTTGGCGGACGGCAGAAGCTGTTTGCCCTCCGGGCAGGGATCTACGACAGAGATGGGGGATGCCCGTCCGGACGGTGCGGTAGTCGGTGGTTGCGCGGGTCGCCATCTCCACCATGAGTCCCAGGCAGAGCCGAGCAGACCCTGGCCCACTCCACGGTGCGTGAGACTCACGGCGGAGATGGCTCTGAGGCCCGCCGTGCGATTGGGGGCGGCCATCAGTAATTTCCCCGATAGTCCACAGTTGGAGTACTAGGAACTCGGCGTGTCAGTCCCGTCGCATGGGACACCGATACCCAGCTGCACTTGTGCCGTCTGCCCCCGCGACCGAATTGTCAGCGGTAGGCAGGTTGCCCGCGCAACCCACGTGCCGCCGACAAAGGCCAGCCACTGAGGTTGGTCATCGACAGGTGTGCAGGCACGCACATGGGCGCTCACGGCTGGCACCACTGAAGAGCCCCATCCGAGACGTGCCCTGTCCTCCCAGCCAGGTGCCACCCGAAGATCAACCACTGCGCCGCCGCGTACGACCAATCCCCATTTGGCGAACAGCCGGGCTGCCGGATCCGCTTCCCCCGATTCCTCTGCTTGAAGCACCGTCCGGTCAGGTACCGCAACGTCCTCTCCCACGAGCCGATAATCTGTCGGCGGTTCCTGTAGCGGAAAGCCCGAGACAGTGCATGACTCCTGCCTAGCGCTCCCGTCGGTTGACGGGGACGCGCTGGGGTCAGCCCTCAGAGATGCAGTTGGTGCCGGTGATCGGGCCTCACCCTGGCTGGACCCTTTTGAGGACGTACAGGCAGCCGGCGTCACCATCAGGCAGATGCTGAGCGGCCACCACACCATGCGGCTAGTCCTTCGCATGCGCGTTACCCCCTGAACGGCGAGGCCTACGACGGTAAGGGCGCGATCCGTGAAGCGTCACCGTAGCGGAAGGCGGGATTCATCCGATGCGCCGTGCAATCAACGTGCCAGTAGCCGGTACCCCCGCCGGTCACCAGGGGGCACGAACGGTCAAGCACTTCGCGCATTGATCTGGCCCACCAGGTCCTTGTCGGCCATGATCTTCGTCCTTCCTAACTGGCGGTGCGGTGAGGGTGGCCGTTGCTAGAGAGTGTGCAGGTCATCAATGGCCAGCTTGATCGCGTCGGCCTCTTCCCAGACCTTCACCTGCAAGGTCATGTCGCTCCGCCCTTCCTCCTGAGACCACAGGTCGACATCGACCTTCCAAACGCCGTGGTCAGCAAGGAAGTAGGCGTCGACGTGGTGCCACGCCTCAGGCGGCATTGGGATGAACGTCGCGGGGTGCTCGCGGGCCCACAGGCCCAGGTCTTGGCCCGACCGCGAGTAGTCCCGCGCTAGGCCGGCGAAATCGCCGGCGGCAATCCGTTCGACCACCTGCTCGATGACGGGCCCGAGCAGTTCAGCAGCAGCAGTCGACGCCCGCCGACATGCCGCATGATTTTTGCAAGGCAGAGGTCGGGCTGATGCTCGCTCGCGGACTGCCCTGCGGGCGGCCTCCGGCCGTCCTCGGGCGCCCGCAGCGCGCCATTCCAAAGTCAGCGGATCGTCAGCGGACGCCGTACCGCGTGGCGATTCCCGATCATGCTCGACAGCACTACCGGTACGTCTGACCACGCGGTACGGCACTTGATCACACTCGCTGCTACGTCAGGTCACTTTCCCCCCGACGGGGGTCGTCCCTTTCCCCCACGGAAACGCCCCAGCGCGGGAAGCGCATGTGCTGAGCGGTGCTGCTCGGACGGGCTTCCCTCCCCACCTCGTCGTGGACCGTGCGATCACCGCCTGCCGTGTAATTTGCCGAACGGGACGAGTTGAGGGGGAAACAGGTGGCTGCTGGTGGCTTCTCGTCGAAACGGCTGGCTCGGCTGCAAGGGTTGCTTGAGCGCCACGTCGAGTCGAGCCTCGTCCCAGGCATGGTGGTCGTCCTCGCCCGGCACGGCGAGGTGCACATCGAGGCAACGGGTTATCTCGCGTTCGAAGGCCCCGGGTCGCAGACGCCGATGGCGGTCGACACGATCTGTCGCCTGGGCTCGATGTCGAAGCCGATCGTCGCCGCGTGTGCGATGACCCTCGTCGAGGACTGCACTCTCCGCCTCGACGACCCGGTCGACGATCTCCTCCCGGAGTTGGCGGGCATGACAGTGCTCGCCGATCCCCAGGGCCCACTGGACGACACCGTCCCGGCGGAACGCCCGATAACGCTGCGGGACGTCCTGGACGGCACCCTCGGCACCGGCATGGTCCCGGCCGAGCCGGGAACGGTCCCGATCGCCGACGCGCTGAACGCACTCGAATATCCGTCGCAGGATGAGTGGATCCGCCAGCTCGGTGACCTTCCGCTCGTCCACCAGCCGGGTGAGCGCTGGATGTACGACACCGCCGCCAACGTGACAGGTGTGCTGATCTCCCGAGCCACCGGCATGTCCTTCGGCGATGCCGTGCGTGAGCGGGTGTGCATGCCGCTGGGAATGGCCGACACCGGCTTCAGCGTGGGTAGCGAGAGCATCGGCCGGTTCGCGACGGCGTACGAGCAGGACAACGCCGCGACCGGCGAGCCGCCCGTCGAAGACGCTCCCGACGGGCGGTTCAGTCGACCGCGGCTGTTCGAGTCCGGTGGCGGTGGGCTGGTGTCGACCGCCCAGGACTACCTCGCCTTCGCGTCGGCTCTGCTCGCTGGCGGTTCCCACGGCGGCGAGCGGGTGCTGTCGCGGACGGCGGTGACGCTGATGACGAGCGACCACCTGACCCCGACGCAGAAGGCCATCTCCGGGTTCTGGCCCGGCTACTTCGACGCCATCGGCTGGGGTTTCGGAATGTCGGTCCGGACCCGGCGTACGCACCTCGGGCCCTCGGTCGGCAGTTACGGATGGCCCGGTTTCTATGGCACCGCCTGGTACAACGATCCCGCCGAGGACCTGACGACGCTCGTGTTCATGCAGCGGGCGCACGCTGGTGACCAGCGGCTGCCGATGTGGCACGACTTCTGGACCACCGTCTACCAGGCAATCGACGACTGACCGCAGCGTTCGTTTCCCGGTGGGCGGCACCCGCCCTCGGCCGCGCGGTAATCCCGGGGTCCTCAGCGACACAAGCCACTGTGAGAGTCGCCGAGGCAATGGGGGTTCGGGTGGGTCCACCGAAGCAGCGGGACGAGGGCTGGTTCACCAGGCTCTACGCCGCCGAGTACGAGCACATGGTCCGGTACGGCCTGCGTCGGCTCGCTGACCGGGATGCCTCGGCGGAGCTTGCCCAGGAGGTCTTCGTCGTCGCCTGGCGTCGCCGCGCCGAGGTGCCGGACCGCAGCCTGCCCTGGCTGTACGGGGTGGCCCGGCGCCTTCTGGCGAACCAGTGGCGGTCGCGGCGTGCCGCCCCGGACCTCCTCTCGATCACCGATGTCGACCTCGAGCGACTGGCCGGATCGTCGGGTGCCGACACGACCGTCGGGGTCGCCGACATTTGGGCCGCTCTGGTCACCCTCAATGACCTCGACCAGGAAATCCTCCGGCTGGTCGGCTGGGAGGAGCTGACGGTGTCCGAGGCGGCCAAGGTTCTCGGCTGCACCGGGGCGACCGCCGCAGTGCGGCTGCACCGCGCCCGTCGGCGTCTTGCCGAAGCAATGTCGGACCGGCCCGCACCGACCCGGCGTCGACCGGTGTTGGTGACCATTCGAGAGGATCTGTGATGTTCGGAGCAGAGCGCACCCGTACTCTTCTGGGCCCGGCCGACCCGGCCCGGAACGCCGCCGTCGGGCCGCCGCTGGTCTCGGCGCGCGAGCTGATCGAACGCGCCAGCGCTACCGAAACGATCGCCGAGCATCGTCGCGTACGCCCGACCCGCCGGCTGGTCCTGACGGCCGGGACGCTGGCGGTCGCGGTCGGTGCCGTGGCGGTGCTCCAGCCGTTCGGTGAGGACGCACCGGACGGGCCGGGCGGGCCGCCGGCGGCAGCGGGGTTGGTGCTCGTGCCGGTCGCGTACCAGTTCGACGCGGACCCGCCGGCCGCCGGCCCGCAGCTGCGCATGCTAGCCGACAAGATCAAAGACGCGGTGTACGACCACCAGAGCGGGCGCTACATGTATCACCACACGAAGCTGTGGGGCGACCCGGTGATGACGTCTGCCGACGGCCGCCACCACGTGGCCTTCGCCAGCGAGACGAAGCTCTGGCAGGCCGCCGACGGGACCGGTAACCAGATCAGCACTCAATTGGAGCCGCAGTACCCCGACCAGGAGTCTCGGGACTACTGGCAGCGCGAGAGCATTGGGCGACCAGCAGCCACCGGCACCCCCGCACCGGACGTCATTCCGCTGCCGCCCGAGGAGCTCAGGCCGCTGTCGGCCGACCCGTCGGAGCTCCGGGAGCGGCTGAAGGTCGAGTACGGCGCGGGGGCGGCGAGTAAGTGGGTCGGCACGCTCTACGGGCAGTACGTCGTGCCGCGTGCGACCCGAGCTGCGGTCCTGCGGGTCCTCGCCGACGTGCCTGGCTTCCGCTGGCGGGGGCAGGTCACGGACCGTGCCGGCCGCAAAGGAGTCGCCGTCACCTTCGACGACCGCGAACACGACCAGCAATGCCTTCTGATCTTCGATCCGAAGACGGGCGAATTGCTCGCCGATGAGCTGTTGACGCTGTCGCCAGTGCGGATCAGCTCGTACAAGGTGATCCTCGATGCCGCTTGGACAAATCAGCCCGGCTGACCACCGACTCGCGGGGCCGCTCCTTTCGGGAGCGGCCCCGCTGTTTTTGGCTCAGCGGCGCTAGCTGCGGATGTGCCCGTGCCCGTAGCAGATCAACTGTCTCAGCGGGGGTTTTCCACAGGCCACCAGGTTGTCCACAGGCGACGGAATTGGCGCGGCCTGCGGGGCGGATTCCGAGCACTGTCGGCGGCATACCAGAGTCCGACCGCTGGAGGCCGCGATGCCACCCCGTACCACGGTTCCGCCGATCCGCCGGCTCCCGCTGGTCGTCACCGGCGACGACGAACTGCTCGATGATGTGCTCCGGCTCGCCGCCGTTGGCGGGACCGAGGTGGAGCTCGCCCGCGACCCAGCGGCTGCCCGTACCCGTTGGCTTCCCGCGCCCCTGGTGCTGCTCGGCGCCGATCAGGCGCAGGCGTGTCTACGCGCCCGGTTGCCGCAGCGGCCCCGGCTGGTGCTGCTCGGCCGGGCCGGTCAGCTCGACCCGGGCTGGCAGATCGCCGAGCTGATCGGGGCCGAGCACGTCGCCACGCTGCCGGCTGCGGAGCCGTGGCTGGTGGATCGGTTCGCCGAACACGATCCGGAGCGCCCGGTCGGCGTCGGCGCCCGGGTCGTCGCGGTCCTCGGTGGGCGGGGTGGTGCGGGCGCGAGTGTGCTCGCCGGTGGTCTTGCGGTGACCGCCGCCCGGGCCCGGCTGCGCACCCTCCTGGTCGACGCCGACCCGCTCGGTGGTGGTCTCGACCTCGTGCTGGGCTGGGAGCAGCTGGAGGGCCTGCGCTGGCCGTCGCTCACCAGCGCCGACGGGCGGGTGGACGCCCCGGCGCTGGTGCAGGCCCTGCCCAGCCGGGGTGACCTCGTGGTGCTCTCCTGGGACCGCGGCGAGATGCTGACGTTGCCAGCGACGGCGATGGCGGCGACCGTCGACGCGGCCCGGCGTGGGCGGGACTTCGTGGTGATCGACCTGCCCCGACAGTTGGACGACGCGGCAGTGGTGGCGCTGCAAGCCGCCGACCAGGCGTTCGTCGTCGTGCCGGCCGAGTTGCGCGCCACCGCGGCGGCCACACGGGTGGTGGCCGCAGCCGCCCCGCACTGCGCTGCGCTCTCGGTCGTGGTGCGCGGGCCCGCCCCAGGGCGGCTGCGGGCGACCGAGGTGGCACGCGCGCTGGGCCTCCCGCTGGCCGGCACACTGCGCCCCGAGCCGGGGCTCTGCCGTGGGCTGGAGCGGGGCGAGGCGCCGGCCGCCGGGGGCAAGGGCCCACTGGCCGTGCTCTGCCAACGGATCGTCACCGACCTCACGGGCGTGCCGGCCACGGGTGCGGCATGACCGCCGGGCCGGAGGACGGCACGCTCGCCGCCCGGGTACGCCAGCGGATCGCCGCCGCCACCACCCCGGTCACCGCAGCGGCGATCGTCTCCGCGGTACGGGCCGAGCCCGCCGCCGCGGTGCTCGGTGACACGGCCATGCTGCGGATCGCCGACCGGGTGCGCGACGACCTCGTCGGCGCCGGGCCGCTGGCGCCGCTGCTCGCCGACCCGGAGGTCACCGACGTCCTCGTCAATGGCTCCCGGGTCTGGGTCGACCGCGGATCGGGGCTGCACCAGGTCGCCGTGCCGGTGGGCTCGGTGGAGGACGTCCGCCGGCTGGCGCAGCGGCTGATCGCCAGCGCGGGGCGGCGGCTCGACGACGGCTCGCCGTACGCGGACGCGCGGCTGCCCGACGGCACCCGACTGCACGCCGTGCTGCCGCCGGTGGCGACCGAAGGCCCCTACCTGTCCCTGCGGACCTTCCGGCACCGGCCGTTCACCCTCGACGAGTTGGTACGCCAGGGGACCGTGCCGCGACCGCTGGCACCACTGCTCGCCGCCGTCGTCGCGGCCCGGCTGGCGTACCTGGTGACCGGGGGCACCGGGTCAGGCAAGACGACCTTGCTCAACACGTTGCTCGGGATGGTGCCGGCCACCGAACGGATCGTGCTGGTGGAGGACGCCGCCGAGCTGCGTCCAGGACATCCGCATGTGGTGGGGCTCCAGGCGCGTACCGCCAATGTGGAGGGCACGGGCGTCGTCAGTCTGGCTGACCTGGTCCGACAGGCGTTGCGGATGCGCCCGGACCGGCTGGTCGTCGGGGAGTGCCGGGGCGGTGAGGTGGTCGATCTGCTGGCCGCGCTCAACACCGGCCATGACGGGGGCGCCGGCACGCTGCACGCCAACACACCGTCGGACGTACCGGCCCGGTTGGAGGCCCTGGGCATGTTGGGTGGGCTGCCTCGCGCCGCGCTACACGCCCAGGTGGCCGCCGCGCTGCAGGTGCTTTTCCAGGTACGACGTGGCGACCGGGGTCGCGTCCTGGAGTCGGTCTGCCTGCTGCTGCCCGAGGGACCCGAACGGATGGTGACAGTGGTGCCCGCCTGGGTGCGCGGCAGTGGGCTCGGCCTCGCCGCCCGTGCCCTCGGGGCGCTGCTGCGGGAGCGTGGGGTGACGGTGCCGCCCATCCTCAGCGAGCCGTGGCCCGGATCGGCGGGTCCGGCATGACCGGCGCGACGATGCTGGTGGCGGCGCTGCTGCTGGTCGCCGCGGTCCTGGTGGCGTGGCCGGTGCGGAGCATTCGGGCCCGTCGACGTCGCGTGCTGACGCCGGGGCGGAGGCGCGGCGGTGTCGATCCGGATGACGCCCTGGTGCAGTGGATCAGGGAACTCGGTCGCACGCCGGACGGGACGGTCGACGGCACCGGCGCTGCCCCGACCTCGGGCCATCCGGTCGGCATCGCCTACGAGCCCGGCGCCACCGCGGGTTCCAGCGGAAGGCAGACGGCGCTTGGCTGGCCCGACCGGGACGTCACCCGCAGCCCGAGGTGGCCAAGAACGGCAGGCGGCTCTACGCGTCCAGAGGGCCCGACGCGCCCGCCGGCCCGCCGAGATCTCCGACGGCCGACCGGCGCCGCCCGGCCGGAGGAGGCCACCACCATGCTCGATGCCGAACAATGCCCCGGCGCGTCGGCGGCCACGATCACGATCGGTGTCAGCGGTGTGGACGTGGGCGGTCGCCACGACGTCTCCGACACGGCAACCGCCGATGGGCACGGCGACCCGGAGACGGGCTCTCGGGGCGACGCGACCGCTGCGGCGGCGGCGCCCGACGGGTACGCGATCACCGATTCCCACGACCCCCGGCGCGTCGGCCCGACCGACAGAACGCCGGGTACGCCTCCGCCGGTGCGCATCTCACGATCGACGACCCGCGTGCTGCCACTGGTCGGTCTGCTCGGCGGCGGTGTGGGTGCCGTGGTCGGCGGTCCGGTGGCCGCGGTCGCGATGGCCGGGTACGGCACGCTGGCCGTGCGCGCCGTGCTGCGTTGGCGAGTGAACCGGAGCGCCGAGCGGGACCGACGACGTGGGCTGGACCAGCTCTGCGGCCTCGCGGCGGACCTACGGGCCGGTCTGCCCGTGCCACACGCGCTCGACGTCGCGGACGTTGAGCATTCCGGGGCAGGCCGTCTAGGTCAGTTGACCTCGGCGGCGGTGCGGTTGGCCGACCGGACCGGCGCGCCGCTGGCGGAGCTCGTCGAACGGATCGAGGCGGATGCCCGGGCGACCGACCGGGGCCTGGCCGCCGCGGCGGCCCAGGCGGCCGGTGCCCGGGCTACGGCCTGGCTACTCGCGGCGCTGCCGATGGGCGGGATCGGGCTCGGGTACGGGATCGGCGTCGACCCCGTGGCGGTGCTCCTGCACAGTACTGTCGGTGGAGCCTGCGCGGTCGTCGCGGTCGCCCTGCAGATCGTGGGCCTCCTCTGGGCAGAACGGCTGGGCGCGACACCGGGGCGGGCCGGATGACCGCCCGAGGCTCAGCCGGGCGACCCAGCTCAGCCGGCCAGTCCAGCTCGCCGAGCCGACGCAGCTCGGGGAGCCAGCTCAGCCCAGCCGGCCGGCCCAGCTCAGCGAGCCAAGCCAGCTCAGCCAGTCGGCGGCGGCGGCCGGACGCGATTCGACTCGTGGCGGTGCTGGGTGGGCTTGCCGTGGCCGTCGTCGTCGAGGGCTGGCTCGGGCTGCTCAGCGCTCTCCCGGCCGTGCTCCTGCTTGATGTCCTGTTGCGTCGGATCGAGCCGCCCGCTGTGCGCAAGCGGCGGCAGCGGGAGGCCGCCGACCTGCCGCTCGCCGCGGACCTCCTGGCCGCGGCGATGCGGGCGGGCGCCCCGGTGGATCGCTCGGTGCTGGCCGTCGCCGAGGCGCTGGACGGGCCGCTCGCCGACCGGTTGGTCCGGGTTGGCCGCACGCTGCTGCTTGGGGGTGGCCCAGCGGAGGCGTGGTCCGCGCTGGACGGAGTGCCCGGAGCGGAGCGCCTGACCGCGGCGGCGTTGCGCTCGGCCAACAGTGGTGCCGCCCTGGCCGGTGCACTGACCCGGCTCGCCGACGACCTGCGCGCCGACCGTGCCACCGCCGCCGAGGCATCGGCCCGCCGGGCGGGTGTGCTCATCGTCCTGCCGTTGGGGCTCTGCTTCCTGCCGGCGTTCATTCTCGCCGGCCTTGTGCCGGTGATCGTCGCCGTTCTCGGCGATGTGCTCTGACCCATCGAGAAGGGAACCAATCATGCGCAAACTCATCGCTCGCCTGCGCGGCGATGCCGGAATGAACACGGCCGAGTACGCCGTGGGCACGCTCGCCGCGGTCGCCTTCGCCGGGATCCTGCTGAAGGTGCTGACCTCCGGCAACGTCCAGTCGGCGCTGACCGCCGTCATCGACCGGGCACTGAAGTGATCGAGCGCCGGCGGGCCGGCCGCGATTCAGGGTCGAGCGTTCCCGGGCTGGCGGCACGCGGCGGGCGGAGATTTAGCGTCCTCGTACGTGCTGCTGGCGGGGACCGGGGGTCCTTCACCGCCGAACTGGCGGCCGGCCTGCCGGCGCTGCTCCTGTTCCTGCTGGCCGGCCTGACCGCGGTCAACGCCGTCACCACACAGGCGAGTTGCCTGCACGCGGCCCGGGAGGCGGCGCTCGCCGCCGCCCGTGGCGCCGACGGCAGCGCGGAGGGTGGCCGTGCCGCGCCGCCGGGGGCAGCGGTGTCGGTGTCCGTCGACGGCGACCGGGCGCAGGCGACGGTACGGGCACCCGTTCGGATGTTGGGTGGGCGGCTACCGCGAATCACAGTGGTCGCCACCGCCGTCGCCGCCGTCGAACCGGGCGCTCACGAGGGGAGTTGGTAGTGCGACGAACTGGCGATCCGTTCGGCTCCGGCCGCGAACCAGTTGCCGGAGGGCTCGGTGCTGGTGGGACGGACCCGGAGCGAGGTGGCGCGACGGTTCTGCTGCTGGCGATGGGCCTCGTCTTCGTGGTGTTCGGGACGTTCGGCGCCGCCATCATCGCCGCCGGAATGGCGAGCCAGCGGGCGGCGGTGGCAGCCGACCTCGGCGCGCTGGCCGGGGCGGCGCGGGCGCTCGACGGCGACGCTGCGGCCTGCGCGTCCGCGTCCGACCTCGCCGGTCGCAACGATGGTCGGCTGGTCGGGTGTCACCTCGACGGGCTGGACGTGCTGGTGACCGTCGAAGTGGCGTTCACGCCACTACCCGGCCTGACGGGGGTGGCCGCGGCGAGCGCGCGTGCCGGCCCGGTGCGTGGCTGATCCTCGTGGTTGACCCTCGCGGCGGCGTCCCTGGTCAGCGCCACCGCGGCGGCGGGCACGGCCAGAGCAGGACTTGGCGCGTGGAGTTCCCGGACTGACCCGCGTCGCGGCTTCGAGCGCAGGTGCGGGTCCGGCGCGCGGCTGAAGGAGCCAGGGCTCTGGTGGGGTTGGTGGGAGCTGTGGAGCTGAATCGTTTGCGACATCGGACGCGATGCGTTTACGACATCAGCTCCAGAGGGAAGCGAAACCCCCTCCGGGGGCCGAGCCGCCAACGGCCTGCCGCCCGAGAGCGCGGCCTAGCGGACTGCCGGCCGGGACTGGTCGAGGTCCAGGTCCCAGCCGGCAGCCGAGGAGTGGGTGGCCGCCACGGCGACCGCGAAGGGTCGCCGCACCGAACCGCATCGAACCGAACGGAACCGCACCGCGCTGCGCCGCGCCGCCCTGGTCCGAGCCGGCTGTGTCAGCGGGCCTGGAGCGCGTCGAGGGCGACGGCCATCGCGATGACGAGGCGGCGGTCGATCTGCGGGTCCTGCACCTCGACGACGTACTTGTCGCGCAGGCCCCACTTCTTGACCACGGTGAAGACCGGCTGGCCGCCTGCGGTGAAGTCGAAGTGGTACGGCAGCCAGGACAGCGAGTCGACGAATCGACGCAGCAGTGCCACCGGCATGCTCCGCTCCTGGCCCGTCACCTGCGGCAGGCCGCCCTGCTCGACGTGCCAGGTGGACCGCAGCAGCGACTGGGCGAAGTCCTTGCGGAACAGGCCGATCGGGTTGCCCGCCGCGTCGGTGACGTCGTACGTGGCGCCGAGGTCGATGCGCTGGCGGGCCTTGAAGCCGAGCAGAGGCTGCTGCTTGGAGTCATCCGTGTAGATGGTCACCTGCTCCTTGAAGGCGAGCCGCTTCTGCTGCGCGAACGCCAGCAGCTCACCCTCGGTGCCGTCCGGGGAGACCGCCCGGACCTCGTACTGGTTGACCATCATGCGCAGTCGCTGACGGATGTGGAACTGGTGCTGACCCTGCAAGTTGTCGGGCTGCATGTGAACTCCTCCGGGGGTTGGTGCGCCGGAGTCTCGCACAGCCCGACCACCGTCGCGCCCCCCGCTGCCCTTGCAGGATCACTCCGGGAGACCTCAGTGACTGTCGACGGAGGTCGCGGCCCGCAGCGCCCAGGTGTTCAAAACCTGGTGGATGCCACGGAGCCGCTCGTTGATCTGTTCCAGCCGTTCCGCCTGGGCCAGGGCGGCCAGTGCCGACCCCAGCGCGATCTGCTGGTCGAGGGTGAGATTGTCCTGGTCGATGGTGTAGAGCAGGTCGACGGTCTCGGCGATGGTGTCGGCCACAGCTTCTCCTCGGGCACGGGTGTCGATCGGCAACATAGACATCGATGGAAGCGCTCCCACATCATTGTGCCCCGTGCCATGCCGATTCATGCAAGCCGCTCAGCCCGGCAGGTTCGTCAGCACCACGTCGAGCACCCGGATCGCGTCCGGCTTGGAGAGGGGGTTGTTGCCGTTGCCGCATTTCGGTGACTGCACGCAGGACGGGCAGCCGGTCTCGCAGCCGCACTCCGCGATCGCGTCCCGGGTGGCCCGCAGCCACGCCGCCGCCGTCCCGTACGCCCGCTCGGCGAACCCGGCGCCACCCGGATGCCCGTCATAGACGAAGACCGTCGGCGCCTCGGTGTCCGGGTGCAGCGCGGTGGAGAGCCCGCCGATGTCCCACCGGTCGCAGGTGGCCATCAGCGGCAGCAGGCCGATCGCTGCGTGTTCGGCGGCGTGCAGCGCACCCGGCACGTCGGCGGGCTGGACCCCGGCGAGGGTCAACGACTGCGGTGACAGGGTGAACCAGACAGCCACCGTGCGCAGTTCCCGGGTGGGCAGGTCGAGCGGCCGGGTGTCGATCACCTCGCCGGTGGCGATCCGCCGCCGCTGGTACGACACCACCTGGCTGGTCACATCCACCTCGCCGAGGAACATGCCGACTGGCCCGGCGTCCACGTAGGAGCGCACCGACACCACTGACACGTCGGTGACGTCGCGGGCGTGGGTGGACCAGTCCGGCTCCTCGGCGCGCACCAACGCGCAACCGTCGGCCAGGTCGAGGTGGTCGACCACGTACGAGACGCCCTGGTGCAGATAGACCGCGCCGGAGTGCAGCAGGAAGTGCGAGGAGCCACCGTCGACAGTGCCGAGCAGCCGGCCGGTCGACGACTCCACCACGGCTACCGGGGCGCCACCCTGGCCGCGCAGGTCCACCTCGGGTCGTTCCCGGTGCCGCCAGTACCAACCGGTGGGCCGTTGCCGCAGCGCCCCCGCCGCGACCAGCTCGTCCACCGCCTCCTTCGCCCCCTCGCCGAAGAGCACCAGGTCGGCCGGGGTGAGCGGTGCCTCCACCGCGGCGCAGGCGAGCTGCGGCGCCAGCACGTACGGGTTGGCCGGGTCGAGCACCGTCGCCTCCACCGGCGCGCCGAAGATCGCCTCCGGGTGGTGCACCAGGTAGGTGTCCAGGGGGTCGTCCCGGGCCACCAGCACCGCGAGGGCCTCCTGCCCGGAACGTCCGGCGCGGCCCGCCTGCTGCCACAGCGACGCCCGGGTGCCCGGGTAGCCGCAGATCAGGACCGCGTCGAGCCCGACCAGGTCCACGCCCAGCTCCAGCGCGTTGGTCGAGGCCAGGCCGAGCAGGTCGCCGTGCAGCAGCGCCCGTTCCAGCTCGCGCCGCTCCTCCCGCAGGTAGCCACCCCGGTAGGCGGCAACCCGGTCGCCGAGCCCCGGCACCGCGTCGTCAAGTGCTCGACGCGCGTTGGCGGCCACCACCTCGGCGCCCTTGCGGGAGCGGACGAACGCGAGGGTGCGTACCCCCTCGGCGACCGTGTCGGCGAGCAGGTCCGCGGTTTCGCGCAGCGCCGACCGGCGGACCTGCCGAAGGTCGTCGTGGTCGCCCGTCGCCTGCGGGGGCACCGGGGAGGAGGAGTTCGAGTCGGCTTGCAGCAGCGGCGGCTCCCAGAGCGCGAAGGTCACCCCGCCGCGCGGGGAGGCGTCCTCGGTGACCGCCGTTACCGGCAGGCCGGTCAGCCGGCCGGCGGCGGTGGCCGGGTCGCCGGAGGTCGCCGAGGCGAGCACGAACACCGGGGTGGCCCCGAACCGGGCGCACTGCCGGCGCAGCCGACGCAGGACGTGCGCGACGTGCGAGCCGAACACGCCCCGGTAGGTGTGGCACTCGTCGATCACCACGTACGCGAGTCGGCGCAGGAAGCCGGACCACTGGGCGTGCCCGGGCAGGATGCCGTGGTGCAGCATGTCGGGGTTGGTCAGCACGAACCGGGAGTGCCGGCGGATCCACTCCCGCTCGGTGCGCGGGGTGTCCCCGTCGTAGCAGGCGGGGCGTACCCCTTCCAGCTCCAGCGCGGCGACGGCGCGCAACTGGTCCGCGGCGAGCGCCTTGGTCGGCGCCAGGTAGAGCACTGTGGCCCTGGGGTCGGCGAGCAGGGTGGCCAGGGCCGGCAGTTGGTACGCCAGTGACTTGCCGGACGCGGTGCCGGTGGCGACGACGACGTGCTGGCCCTCGTACGCCAGGTTGGCCGCCTCGGCCTGGTGCTGCCAGGGCGCGACCACGCCGCGCCTGGTGAACGCCGCGCGTAGTTCCGCCGGTGCCCACGACGGCCACGGCGCGGGCACCCCGGCGCGGGCGGGTACCCGCTCGACGTGGGTGACCGGGTCGGCGGCGCCCCGGGCGCGCAACCGGCGCAGCAGGTCGGCCGGCGCTGGCCCGGGGCCGGGACCAGCGGATACGGTGGCCGCGGACGACGACTCCAGCTCGTGGCGCGGCGTGCCGCGCGCGGAACTGAAGTCGTCGGAGGTCACGCCCTGCACTCTCGCACTGGTGTTCGGAGATGAAAAGTCGGACACCGGGGTAAGGGGAAGCCTCCGCTGGCGTCCGCAGGCCGCCCCGGCGGTAGTGGTTAGATGCCCACGAGAGTTTACGGCTCTGGCGAGGAGGACCGATGGAGCTGTCACTGGCGACCCGCACCGTGGGCGAGCACACGGTGCTCGAGGTCGGTGGTGAGGTGGACGTCTACACCGCGCCCCGGCTCCGGGAACGACTCCTCGAACTGATCGACGGTGGGGCGCGTCACGTGGTGGTCGACCTCGGTCGGGTGGACTTCCTCGACTCCACCGGGCTGGGCGTGCTGGTCGGCGCGCTCAAGCGGCTCCGGTCGGCCAGCGGTTCGTTCGCGCTGGTCTGCGACAAGGAGCCGCTGCTCAAGATCTTCCGGATCACCGCTCTGGACCAGGTGTTTCCGCTGCACCCGACGGTCGACGCGGCGATCAGCGCCGACTCGGCGGGCGCCGGCGCGTGATGGCGACAGTCAAGCTCTCCTTCTCGCCCGCCCCGGTGCACGTGCGCACCGCCCGCCTCGTCGGCGTCGCCGTCGCCCGCCGGGCCGGCGTACGCGAGGACCTGCTGGACGAGGTGCGCCTGGCCATCGGTGAGGCGTGCACGCGCGCGGTGGCCCTGCACCGGCAGTACGGCTTGGCCGACCCGGTGCTGGTGGAGATGTCCGATGGTGGCTCGTACGCGGTGCGGGTGGTGGACCGGGCGCCGATCGAGGCGGGTATCGGTCTGACGGCGCTGCCGCCGGACGAGCTGGCCAACGAGGCGCTGACCGATGAGGCGCTGACCACCGGCGTCGGCTTCGCGCTGCTCGCCGGTTTCGTCGAGGACCTTCAGGTGCGCCCGGTCGACGAGGGCGTCGGCACCGAGGTGCGGATGGTGTGGCCGGTCGGCCGCTGACGAGTTCCGCTGCGTAGGCCGTGTCCCCTCCTGGGGATGCGGCCTTTTCGCATGGATGGGGCCCTATATCAGATTTCGTTTCATAACACAGCGACGAAGATCATCGCGACACGGTGCCACCTGGGTGTGACCTCCAACACTGCGGAGGGCTACAGTACCCGGGTTGTCAGCAAGTGACCCATCCCGCAGCCAGCGGGTATGGGTGTTCATCGCTGGTCCGCTGGTGGGTTGGCGCGCGCTTGCGAGTCCGCATCCAGGCGTCGGTCAGTGCGTCTCCACTCACCGGCGCGATTGTTCGGTAACAGGAGGACACAGATGTCCGAGACCTTGGCCGCCGACGGCGGCGGGCTTTCCCTTACCGGAAGCAATGTCACCTACGTCGTCATCGCCGCGGTTGTCGCGCTGGTGGCACTCGGTTTTGCTGCCGCCCTGACAAAAACGGTGCTGGCCGCTGGTAAGGGCACCGAGAAAATGCAGGAGATCTCGGGGGCGGTCCAGGAGGGCGCCTCGGCCTACCTGCTCCGTCAATTCCGCACCCTGGCGATCTTCGTCGTCGTCGCCGTCGTGCTGCTCTTCCTGCTTCCGGTGCACGACACCGATGGCAGTGAGCTCGCGGTGAAGATCGGCCGCTCACTCTTCTTCGTGGTGGGCGCCCTGTTCAGCGCGTTCATCGGCGGCGCCGGCATGTGGCTGGCCACCCGGGCGAACCTGCGCGTGGCCGCCGCCGCGAGAGAGCGGGTAGGCGGCCGCGAGGCGGCCATGAAGATCGCCTTCCAGACCGGCGGCGTCGTCGGCTTCTTCACCGTCGGCCTCGGCCTCTTCGGTGCGGCGATGGTCGTCCTCGTCTACCGGGGTGACGCGCCCACCGTGCTGGAGGGCTTCGGCTTCGGTGCCGCGCTGCTCGCGATGTTCATGCGTGTCGGCGGCGGCATCTTCACCAAGGCCGCCGACGTCGGCGCCGACCTGGTGGGCAAGGTCGAGCAGGGCATCCCCGAGGATGACCCGCGCAACGCCGCCACCATCGCCGACAACGTGGGCGACAACGTCGGTGACTGCGCCGGCATGGCCGCCGACCTGTTCGAGTCGTACGCGGTGACGCTTGTCGCCGCGCTGATCCTCGGCCGCGCCGCGTTCGGCGAGGAGGGCCTGGTCTTCCCGCTGATCATCTCCACCATCGGCGTGCTGATCGCGATCGTCGGCGTCTTCATCACCAGGCTGCGCGCGTCCGACCGGAACGCTCTGACCGCGATCAACCGGGCCTTCTACCTGTCGGCGGTGCTCTCCGCGGTGCTGGTGGCGATCGCCGCCTACGCGTACCTGCCGGCGACCTTCGGCGAGTTCGACAGTGGCCTCACCGACGCTCCCGGCAACCCTCGGCTGGTGGCCATCGGCGCGGTCGTGATCGGCATCGTGCTGGCCGCCGCGATCCAGGCGCTGACCGGCTACTTCACCGAGACCAAACGGCGACCGGTGCAGGACATCGGCAAGAGCTCGCAGACCGGTGCGGCGACGGTGATCCTGGCCGGCATCAGCATCGGTCTGGAGTCGGCTGTCTACTCGGCGCTGCTGATCGGTGCCGGCGTCTTCGGCGCCTTCCTCCTCGGCGGCAGCTCCATCACGCTGTCGCTGTTCGCGGTGGCGCTGGCCGGTACCGGCCTGCTCACGACCGTCGGCGTGATCGTCGCGATGGACACCTTCGGGCCGATCTCCGACAACGCCCAGGGCATCGCCGAGATGTCCGGTGACATCGACGAGCACGGCGCTCGCACGTTGACCGAGCTGGACGCGGTCGGCAACACCACCAAGGCGATCACCAAGGGCATCGCGATCGCCACGGCGGTCCTCGCCGCGACCGCGCTGTTCGGCTCGTACACCGACACGCTCAGCACCGCGTACGCGGACGCCGGCGTGGGCGACGTCGGGGCGGAGATCCTCAACTCGCTGAACGTGGCGAACCCGCGCAACCTGGTCGGCCTGATCATCGGTGCGGCGGTGGTCTTCCTCTTCTCCGGGCTGGCCATCAACGCGGTGTCCCGCTCGGCCGGTGCCGTGGTGATGGAGGTCCGCCGGCAGTTCCGTGAGCTGCCCGGCATCATGGACGGCACCCAGCGCCCGGAGTACGGCAAGGTCGTCGACATCTGCACCCGGGATGCGCAGCGCGAGCTGATGACCCCCGGCCTGCTCGCCATCCTGGCGCCGATCGCTGTCGGCTTCGGCCTCGGGCCCGGCGCGCTCGCGGCGTACCTGGCGGGTGCGATCGGTGCCGGCACGCTGATGGCGGTGTTCCTGTCCAACTCCGGTGGGGCCTGGGACAACGCCAAGAAGCTGGTCGAGGACGGCGCGTACGGCGGCAAGGGCTCCGAGGCGCACGCCGCCACGGTCATCGGCGACACCGTCGGTGACCCGTTCAAGGACACCGCCGGCCCCGCGATCAACCCGCTGCTCAAGGTGATGAACCTGGTCTCGCTGCTGATCGCTCCCGCCGTGGTGGCGTACAGCGTGGGCGACGACCGCAACGTCGGCCTGCGGGTCGGCATCGCGCTGGTCGCGACGCTGATCATCGTGGCGTCGGTGGTGTTCAGCAAGCGCAAGGGCATCGCGATGTCCGACTCGGACGCCGATGGCAACACCGGCGCGGGCAGCACCGATCACCGCCCGGAGACGGTCAACGCCTGACCCAGGAACGGCCCGGGGTCCCCGGTCGACGTACCGCGTCGACCGGGGACCCCGGCCGTCCGGCCCGGTGCCACACCTGGCCAAAGGCCGTACGCTGCAACGCATGCGTACGTGCCGGGCGTCTGCCGCCGGAAAGTTCACGGTGGTCCTGGCCACGATCGTCGTTCTGGCCGGCTGCGGCGGGGGCCCCAGCCCACGGGCCTGGGCGGCCTCGGTCTGCGGCGCGCTCGCCCCCTGGCGCTCCGAGATCAACAAGCTGACCAGCAGCACTGACGAGCAGATGACCGCGCAGACCACGCCGGCGCAGGCCAAGGAGAACCTGGTGCGGCTCTTCGACGGGGCGGAGCAGGCCAGCGAGGCCGCGCGCCGCAAGGTGGAGAAGGCTGGCATCCCGGAAACCGACAACGGCGAAACCATCTCCGCGGGTTTCCGCAGCTCACTGGGGAAGATGCGGGACGCGTACGGCCGCGCCCGGGACACCATCGACGACCTGGGCACCGGCGAGGCGACCGCCTTCTACGACGGCGTGCGGGCCGCCGTGGAAACCCTCAACAAGGAGTACGACGCCAGCGCGCTGGACACCAGCAAACTCAACTCCGAGGAGTTGAAACAGGCATTCGACGAGGTGCCGGAGTGTCGCTGAGCGGGCTCGGTGACACCGGGAAGGCGCAGCCGCCCCCGGCGCTGTTCCCCGCGCCCGAGTCCGACACGCCCACTCCCGTGCGACGCCGCGGTGGCGTGCCGCAGATCGGCCCGACCCAGGGAGACGACGCGGGCCGGCAACTTGTCTTCTTCGGCGCGGACGCGGCCGAACCGACAGTCGCCGACCTGGCCGGGCTGCTCGCCGGCCCGGGTGAGGTGGTCCGGATGGGCGGCACCGCCCGCCTGTCGGTGCAGGTGGACGCCGCCTGGCGGGTGCACGTGCTCGTCGCCGAACTGGCGTCGCGCGGGCTCGCGGCTAGCTGGCAGCCGACCGAGGGCGAGCGACACGCAGTTCGTACGTCGTACACCCGGGTCTTGAAGCCGCTCGCGGCCGCCTGGCTGCACGGTACGGCGAAGCGCCCGCCGGCGGCCTTCCACCTGACCGGCCGGCGGTTGCGGCTGTGGCTCGCCGCCGCCGGGTCGCCGGAGCCTCCCGACTGCTTCCTGTTGCGGCTCGGCGCCGATGACCAGGAGTGTTGGGAGCCGATCGGCGTCGCGCTCGCCGCGGCCGGGCTGGCCGGGACGCTGCTCGGCCCCGGCGAGGGCGGCCCGGCGTACCGGATCACCGGCCGCCGCCGGTTGGCCCGACTCGCCGAACTGGTCGGCGGACCGCCGCTGGCAACCCCACCCCAAGCCTGGCCAACCTGACCCCGTCCCTCGCCGCGTCGATCATGGAGTTGTGGTGGGGGACGTATTGCTCGTCCGGGGTTAAAACGCCCACCATAAGTGCATGATCGACGCGGTTGGGCGGCGGCCCGGGGTGGAACGGCCGGGTGTCCGGTGCCGGACAGCCGGCGGGTCGATCCAGGCGGAAAATGAGCGGGTCGTGGGTCCGCCATCGTCACAGTGACCCGCTTCGAGCCCTACCCACGGTGTACGGTGGCGCCGTCCGGCAGTGCCGAGCGTGGCGGCGCGGCGTCGACCGCCGTGTCGAAGCGGTTTGCGGCCCGCGAAACCCGAAACGTGGGCGGCGCGTTACGTTGGACATCCGGACCGCCGGTGCGACGGCGGGGTCGAAAGCGGTCGCTGTCCGGGCGCCGACAGGCCACGAGCAGGAGTGAGGTCGGGGAGAGACGTGCCGAGCAACGCTGGAACCACCCGTCTGGTCATCGTCGAGTCACCGGCGAAGGCCAAGACGATCTCGGGCTACCTTGGCCCGGGGTACGTCGTGGAGGCCAGCTTCGGTCACGTCCGCGACCTGCCGCGCAACGCCGCCGACGTGCCGGCCAAATACAAGAAGGAGCCCTGGGCCCGGCTCGGGGTGGACGTCGACAACGGCTTCCAGGCGCTCTACGTCGTCTCCGCCGACCGTAAGCAGCAGATCAGCAAGCTGATAAAGCTGGCCAAGGAAGTCGACGAGATCTTCCTGGCGACGGATGAGGACCGCGAGGGCGAGGCGATCGCCTGGCACCTGGTCGAGACGCTCAAGCCCAAGGTGCCGGTCAAGCGGATGGTCTTCCACGAGATCACCAAGCCGGCGATCCAGGCGGCGGTGGCCAACCCCCGGGAGATCGACCGCGACCTGGTCGACGCCCAGGAGGCGCGCCGGATCCTCGACCGTCTCTACGGCTACGAGGTCTCCCCGGTGCTGTGGAAGAAGGTCATGCCGCGGCTCTCGGCAGGCCGGGTGCAGTCCGTGGCGACCCGCATCGTGGTCGAGCGGGAGCGGCAGCGGATGGCCTTCCGCACCGCCGAATACTGGGACATCCTGGCCACCCTCGCCGTGGCGAACGCCGGCGAGGGCCCGCGTGCGTTCAACGCCACCCTGATCGCCCTGAACGGCGACCGGATCGCCACCGGTAAGGACTTCGAGCCGACCACCGGTCGCGTCCGGGCCGGCGCCGGCGTCGTGCACCTCGACGAGAGCGGTGCCCGGGGTCTCGCGGCCCGACTGGAGGGGCGGCCGTTCACCGTCACCCGGGTCGAGGAGAAGCCCTACCGCCGTCGCCCGTACGCGCCGTTCATCACCTCGACCCTCCAGCAGGAGGCGGCCCGCAAGCTGCGCCTGTCCTCGCAGCAGACGATGCGCACCGCGCAGCGGCTCTACGAGAACGGCTACATCACCTATATGCGTACCGACTCGGTCAACCTGTCGGAGACCGCCATCTCGGCGGCCCGCCGTCAGATCGTCGAGCTGTACGGCGAGCGCAGCGTTCCGCCGGAGCCGCGCCGCTACACCGGCAAGGTGAAGAACGCGCAGGAGGCGCACGAGGCGATCCGCCCGGCGGGGGACAACTTCCGTACCCCGGGCGAGGTGGCCAAGGAACTGTCCGCCGAGGAGTTCAAGCTCTACGAGCTGATCTGGCGGCGCACCATCGCCTCGCAGATGACCGACGCGGTCGGCTCCAGCGTGTCGGTGCGTATCCGGGCGGTCTCCACCTCGCAGGAGGAGGCCGACTTCGGCGCGACCGGCAAGACCATCACCGACCCGGGCTTCCTGCGCGCGTACGTCGAGTCCAGCGACGACGAGAACGCCGAGGCCGAGGACGCCGAGCGCCGGCTGCCCACCCTGGTCAAGGACCAGCCGCTGACCGCCGATGAGCTGGCCGCGCAGGGCCACCACACCCAGCCGCCGTCGCGCTACACCGAAGCGTCGCTGGTCAAGGCCCTGGAAGAGCTGGGCATCGGCCGCCCGTCCACCTACGCGTCGATCATGCAGACGATCCAGGACCGGGGGTACGTCACCAAGCGCGGCCAGGCGATGATCCCGACCTTCCTGGCCTTCGCGGTGATCGGGCTGATGGAGCAGCACTACCCCCGCCTGATCGACTACGACTTCACCGCCACCATGGAGAACGAGCTGGACGAGATCGCCGGCGGCGACCACGCCGCTGTCGACTTCCTCACGGCGTTCTACTTCGGCAGCTCCAACGGTGCCGGTGACCAGGACATCGCCCGTTCCGGTGGGCTCAAGAAGCTGGTCACCGAGAACCTCAGCGACATCGACGCCCGCAGCGTCAACTCGATCCCGCTCTTCACCGACGACGACGGCCGCGAGGTCGTCGTGCGGGTCGGCCGGTACGGGCCGTACCTGCAACGGGAGCTGCCCGGCGGCGAGCAGCCGGCACCGGCTGCCGAGGGCGAGGAGGGCGGCACCCAGGGTGACCGGGCGCCGATCCCCGAGGGCCTGGCCCCGGACGAGCTGACCCCGGAGAAGGTGCACGAGCTGTTCCTCGGCGGCAGCGGCGAGCGCAAGCTCGGCGACGACCCCGCCACCGGCGAGCCGATCGTGCTCAAGTCCGGCCGGTTCGGCCCGTACGTGTCCAGTGGTGAGCGCAAGTCGTCGTTGCTGCGGACGCAGACGCCGGACTCGCTGACCCTGGAGGAGGCGCTCAAGCTGCTCAGCCTTCCCCGGCTGATCGGTGTCGCGCCGGACGGCGTCGAGGTCTTCGCGAACAACGGTCGCTACGGCCCGTACGTCAAGCAGGGTGAGGAGTTCCGTTCGCTGGACTCCGAGGACAAGATGTTCACAGTCACGCTGGACGAGGCGCTGGCTCTGCTGGCCGCCCCGAAGGCGCGTGGACGGCGCGCGGCGGCGCCACCGCTGCGCGAGATGGGCGTCGACCCGGCGACCGAGAAGCCGATGGTGATCAAGGACGGTCGGTTCGGCCCGTACGTCACCGACGGCGAGTTCAACGCGTCGCTGCGGCGCGGGCAGACCCCCGAGGCGCTGACCATCGAGGAAGCATCCGAGATGCTGGCCGAGAAGCGGGCGAAGGGTCCGGCGCCGCGGAAGAAGGCGGCGGCGAAGAAGGCGCCCGCCAAGAAGGCCACGGCCACCAAGAAGACGGCCGCTGCCAGCAAGTCCACGGCCGCGAAGAAGACCACGACGGCCAAGGCGACGGCGGCGAAGAAGGCTCCGGCGAAGAAGGCCGCCCCGCGCAAGGCCGCCACCAGCACGGAGTAGCCCTGGATCTGCGAGATCTTGGAAGGAATGTGCCCCTCCAGGGGCGTTCTCCTTCCAAGATCTCGTCGTTGTCCACAGGGGCTGCCGGCGGGGCCGGCGATCGGGAGACTTGATGGTCATGAGTCTCCGGAGGACGTCGTCGCCGGCTGATTGGGGTCGCCGGCTGCCGAGCGATGACGCCGACGAGCTGACCTGGCTGCTCTTCCATCAGGAAGATGTGGTGAGCCTTGACCAGGCGCGGCATCATCTGTCGACCAAGGCCATCCGGCATCGGGTGGCGACCGGGACGTGGCGGCAGATTCATCGAGCCGTGTTCGTCGCGCACAACGGCCCAGTCACCGCCGGCCAGCTCCGGTGGGCAGCCGTCCTCGCCGCGGGGCCGCAGGCAATCCTCGGTGGCCTGACCGCAGCGCAGGCCGGAGGACTACGGGGGTTCCCTGGTCGCCCGATCCACATCTTGCTCCCTGCCTCCTGCCGGCGCGGCTCACTGCCAGCCGGTGTGCTGGCGCATCGGACCGTGACACTGCGGGACCAGGACGTGCTGGCGGTAGGGCAACCCAGGCGGACCAAGGCGGCTCGTTCAATCGTGGACGCCGCGCAGTGGTCAGGCGACGACCAGCAGGCGCGGTCGATCGTCGCCGCCGCATTCCAACAACGGATCGTGGCCGGCGATGACCTGAACCGGGTCGTCGAACGGCTGCCCCGGGTCCGCCGTCGCCAGCTGGTTCTGGCGGCGGCTGCGGACGCCGCAGGCGGTGCCCACTCGGTGGCGGAACTGGACTTCCTGGGGCTGATCCGTCGCGCGGGTCTACCCGAGCCGGCACGGCAGAAGATCCGCTACGACTCGACCGGGCGACGTCGCTACCTCGACGCCTACTTCGAGCATTGGAGGGTACATGTCGAGATCGACGGCGGCCAACACGTCGATCCCCAGGCCTGGTGGGCGGACATGCGACGCCAGAACGATCTGTGGATCGAAGGCGACCGCGTACTCCGGTTTCCCGCCTGGGCGATCCGTACCCACCCGGACGAGGTCCTTACCCAACTCCGCGCTGCCCTCGGCGCCGCCGGTTGGCAGGGGTGAAGATCTTGGAAGGAATGTGCCCCTGGAAGGGCAGTTTCCTTCCAAGATCCCGAGGCCACGTCCGTCAGGTCCCCAGGACGTGGTTCAGGTGGGCGTTGGTGAAGACCCGGTCGGGGTCGAGTCGGTCGCGGACGGCCTGGAAGTCCGAAAAGCGGGGGTACGCCGTGGCCAGCGAGGCGGCGTCGCGGTAGTGCAGCTTGCCCCAGTGTGGGCGACCGCCCAGCCCGGCGGCCACCTGCTCGAAGGCCCGGAAGTACGGCTCGTAGGGCATGCCGACGTACTGGTGCACGGCGATGTACGCGTTGTCCCGGCCGTAGCCGTGCGACAGCCAGATGTCGTCGGGGGCGGTGAATCGCACCTCCACCGGGAAGAGCACCTTGAACGGCAGGCCGTCCACGATGCGCTGGAGCGCGGCGAGCGCCTCCGGCAACGCCTCGCGGGGCAGGCCGTACTCCATCTCCACGAAGCGGACCCGGCGCGGAGTGCAGAAGACCCGGTCGGAGCGGCCGGTGTACTGGCGTTCGGTGAGGGCGCGGGCGGAGACCGCGCTGATCTGGGGGGCCAGCGCGGGTACGGCCCGGCCGAGTCGGCAGGCCCCGGCGAAGACCCTGTTGGACAGAAAGTCGTCGTCCACCCAGCCGCGCCAGCGGGACAGTGGCCGGTCGTTGGCGGGTACCCGGTCGTTGGCCTTGACCTGCACCCGGGACGTGTACGGGAACCAGTAGAACTCGACGTGGTCGTGCCGGCCGATCAGCGCGGGCAGTTCGCCGAGCACGTCGGCCAGTTCGGCCGGGCGTTCGTGGGCGCGCAGGACGAAGGCGTCCACGCAGCGCAGGGTCACCTCGACCAGGACGCCGAGCGCGCCGAGCGACACCCGGGCGGCGGCGAGGACGTCGGGATGTTCGTCGGCGGAGCAGCGCAGCACCTCGCCGGTGCCGGTGACCAGAGTGATCGCCTCGACGAAGGTGGAGAGGCACCCGTAGCCGGCGCCGGTGCCGTGGGTGCCGGTGGAGATCGCCCCGGCGACGGTCTGCTCGTCGATGTCGCCGAGGTTGGGCAGCGCGAGGCCGTGCCGGGCGAGCAGGCCGTTGAGCGCGTGCAGGGTCATTCCCGCCGGTACGGTGACCAGTCGTTGGGCGACGTCCACACTGACTATGGTGTCCAGGTCGGACAGGTCCATCCGACGGTCGTCTGCGAGCGCGACGGCGGTGAACGAGTGGCCGCTGCCCGTCACCCGGATCCGACCACCGTCGGCGGCGGCAGATCGGACGGCTTCTGCGACATCGGTCGGCGAGCCGGGGCGCAGGATCGCGCTGGCGCTGCCACGCTGGTTCCCGGCCCAGTTGGACCAGCCAGCCCCGAGCGGTGCGGTGCGAACCATGCGCACTCCTCATTCATGAATATGAACTGACTTCATATCAGGAACGTTCTAGCTGGTAAATACCGCAATTGCGATCCGCTCGTTGTACCGGTAGTCACGGACTCGTGACGTGGAGATATGTTCATCCGTCGAAGGGGGGTGGCGCAGAGTGTCCACACCAGCCGCCACGACCGGGCCGCTGCGCCGCGTACCGGTGCAAGGTCGAAGTGTCGCGCGGGTACAGCGCATGTTGGATGCCTGCGCCGAACTCGTCGACGAGGTGGGGTACGAGGGATTGACCACCACCCTGCTCGCCGAGCGGGCCGAGGTGGCGATCGGGTCGGTCTACCAGTTCTTTCCGGACAAGCGGGCGATCGTGCAGGCGTTGACCCTGCGGACCATGGAGTCCTACCTCCAGCGCCTCGACGAGCGGTTCGCCTCCGACGAGATGACCCACTGGTGGGACGGCGTCGACGCGGGCATCGACGAGTACATCACGATGCACCGCACCGTCCCCGGCTTCCGTACCCTGCACTTCGGCGACGTGGTCGACCTGCACCTGCTCGACGAGCAGCGGGACAACAACGGCGTGATCGCCGACCAGTTGGCCCGGGTGCTCACCGAGCGTTTCGGACTCACCGACGTGCCCAAGCTGCGCTTCGTGCTGGAGATCGCGGTCGAGGCGGCGGACGCGCTGATCAAGCTCGCGTTCCGCCGGAAGTCCGACGGCGACGAGCGGGTGCTGCTGGAGGCGAAGGCGCTGATCCGGGAGTACCTGCACCGGCAGGTCGACGGCCCGGACAACGGCCGGTCCACAGTCGGCAAGCAGGCCGAGGCGGCCCAGCCCGTCTGAGTCGGCGCGGGGCGCGGGCCTCGGCCGGAGGTCAGGCCTCAGAGGAAGGCCCGCCCCTCACCCCGGTAGGTGAGGACGGTCGCCACCACCGCGTCCCCCTCGACCAGGTGCAGCTCGTTGACCCGTTCACACAGCTCGCCTGCCTTGGCATGCCGGAACCACACCCGGTCGCCGACGCGCAGCTCGGCGGCCGCCGCTCCGGACAGCGGAGTCTGCACCTCGCCGGCGCCCTCGGTGCCGACCAGCTTCAGCCCCGCCGGTAGCCACGGCCGGGGCAGTCGACTGTCGGCGGCCGGGCCGGAGGCGATCCAGCCGCCGCCGAGCACCGTCGCCAGCTCCGGCGTCGGTCGGCGGACCACCGAGCAGGCGAAGAACGCCGCCGGGGTGGGTCGCCAGGCGCGGTACGCGTCGAACAGCGTCGGCCCGTACAGGCCCGATCCCGCGGTGACCTCGGTGACCGCGGGATCGGCGCTGGTCGCGGCCACGCTGCCGGTGCCGCCGCCGTTGACGAACTCCAGGTCGGCGTGTTCGCGTACCGCGGCGACCGCCGCACCACGGCGGGCCAGCAACTCGCGGTACGACAGGCGCTGGGCCAGCCTGATCGCGCCGGCCAGCAGCGTCTTGCCCGGTGGCGCGTCGCCCAGGCCGGCGATCTGCGCCTCGTACGACATGAGCCCGACCAACCGGAAGCCGGGCCGACCGGCGACGGCGGCGGCGAGCGTGCCGGCCGCCCGCGCGCTGTGCACCGGCGAGCGGCGGACGCCGACGTGTACCCCGCGCAGCGGTCGCCAGGAGGCATCCAGATCCAGGCAGAGCCGTAGCTCGGCGCGCTGCCCCGGGGCCGTGACGGCGTCGATGAGGTCGAGTTGGCCGGTGCCGTCGATCATCAGGGTGATCGCGGCGGCGAGCATCGGGTCGGCGCCCAGCTCGGCGAGGGCGGCCCGGTCTGCGCTCGGGTACGCGACCAGCACGTCGTCGCTGACGCCGGCGCGGACCAGCCAGATCGCCTCGGGCACTGTGAACGCCATCACGCCCTGCCAGCCGGGCCGGGCCAGAGCTCGACTGATCAGCTCCCGGCTGCGGACCGACTTGCTGGCGAGGCGGACCGGCTTTCCGGCGGCGCGATCGGCCAGGGCGACCGAGTTGGCGTCGAAGGCCGTGAGGTCGACCACCGCGTACGGGGGGTCGAGGCGGGCAGTCGCCCGGTCCAGGCGCTCGCGAAGTTTGTCGCTTTCGATGGCCACGTGTGCACGCTAACTGTCTGACGGAGAATGCGAAATACCCTCGCGTACGTCCGGGCTGCGGTCGGTACCTTCGGCGGCCTAGGCTCAGCGAGCAGGAGAATGTCGCCCGGGGGGTGGCCCCACCCGGGTCTAGAGTGTTGCACCGGAGGTGCCCAGCGATGGGCCGGCACGTGGAGGTACGGCCATCGAAAGCCAGAACAGCGGCGAGTCGCCCGGCGTGTCGCGCTCGGGCGACCAGTCGGACAACGCCGCCAAGCAGCCCAACGGCGGTCAGGTTGATCCGTCCGGTTATGCCGCGATCCGCTCCGTGCTGCGCATCCGGCCGTTCCGCCGGCTGTGGATCGTGCTCGGCGCGGCCTCCTTCGGTGACTGGCTCGGCCTGCTGGCCACCGCCCTCTTCGCCGCCTCGCAGGTGCAGGGCAGCACCGCCCAGGGCGCCGCGTTCGGCGGGGTCACCGCGATCCGGCTGCTGCCCGCACTGGTGCTCGGCCCGGTGGCCGGCGTATTCGCCGACCGGTTCGACAGGCGCTGGACGATGGTCATCTGCGACCTGCTGCGCTTCGTGCTCTTCGCCTCCATCCCGCTCTACGCCCTCAGCGGCGCCGCAGGCGGCCTGGTGGTCGGCTGGGCGCTGATCGCCACCTTCCTGATCGAGTCGCTCACTCTGCTCTGGATCCCGGCCAAGGAGGCCGCGGTCCCCAACCTGATCCCGCGGGCCCGACTGGAAGCGGCCAACCAGCTCACCCTGATCACCACGTACGGCCTCACCCCGGTCGCCGCCGCCGTCGGCCTTGCCGTGCTCGACCGTGGCGTCCGTGGTGCCGTCGGCGGCGACCTGCCGTCCTGGGCCGAGCCGGCCCAGCTCGCGCTCTGGATCAACTCCTTCTCCCGGCTCGCCACCGCACTGGTGGTGGCATTCGGGATCAAGGAGATCAGCGAGGCGCAACGCGGTGAGGCCGAGCGCGCCGAGCAGAGCATGTTCCGGCAGTTCTCCGAGGGCTGGAAGTACATCGGCCAGACCCCGCTCGTCCGCGGCCTGGTGCTGGGCATCTTCGGCGCGTTCGCCGGCGGCGGCATCGTGGTCGGCACTGCCAAGTTCTTCGCCAACTCGCTCGGCGCTGGCGACGCGGCGTTCTCACTGCTCTTCGGCGCCATCTTCGTCGGCCTGGCGCTCGGCATCGGGCTCGGCCCGATGATCGTCAAGGAGATGTCCCGGCGCCGCTGGTTCGGCATGAGCATCGTGCTGGCCAGCGCCGCGGTGATGACCCTCGCCTTCGCCATCCACCTGTCCATGGCGATCGTCGGCGCGGTGCTGGTCGGCGCCGGCGCCGGGATGGCCTTCCTGGCCGGCACCACGCTGCTGGGCGGCGAGGTGGCCGACGAGGTGCGCGGCCGGGTCTTCGCGGTGGTGCAGATCGGCACCCGGCTGGTGCTGATCCTGGCCATCGGGCTGAGCAGCGTGCTGGTCGGTGTCGGCGGCTCCCGCAAACTGACGATCGCCGACCTCGGCATCTCCGTCTCCTCCACCCGACTGCTGCTGCTCGCCGCCGGTGCCGCCGGCATCTTCGCCGGGATCAGCGCGTTCGGCCAGATGGACGACAAGAAGGGCGTCCCGGTCCTCGCCGACCTGTGGGGCTCCATCCGGGGCCGTCCGCTGATGCCCGCCGAGCCGTTCGTCTCCGCCGGGCTCTTCGTGGTCTTCGAGGGCGGCGAGGGCGCGGGGAAGTCCACCCAGCTCACCGCGCTCTCCGAGCGGCTGCGCGGCCACGGCCGAGAGGTGGTGGTCACCCGCGAGCCGGGGGCCACCGGCGTCGGCCGGCGAATCCGGTCGCTGGTGCTGGACACCTCCGGCGACGACGCGCCCTCCCCTCGGGCCGAGGCGCTGCTCTACGCCGCCGACCGGGCGCACCACGTGGCCACCGTCGTCCGGCCCGCGCTGGTCCGGGGTGGCGTGGTGATCAGTGACCGGTACGTCGACTCGTCCCTGGCGTACCAGGGCGCCGGCCGGACACTGCCCGTCGACGAGGTCTCCTGGCTCTCCTCCTGGGCCACCGGTGGGCTCAAGCCCGACCTGGTGGTGCTGCTGGACGTCGAGCCGCGCACCGGTCTGTCCCGGGTGGCCTCGCGCAACACCGGCACCGACCGGCTGGAGGCCGAGTCGATCGCCTTCCACGAGCGCGTCCGGTACGCGTTCCTCGACCTCGCCGCCGCCGACCCGAAGCGCTACCTGGTGCTCGACGCGTCCCGGTCGACCGAGGAGATCACCGCGCGGGTGGTCCGACGGGTCGAGGAGATGCTCGGCAAGCCCGGCGGCATCGTGCACCCGCGGCCGGCACAGGGCCCGGACACCTCGGTGCAACCTGAGTTATCCGACGCGGAGCTGGTGACGATGGAGCACAAGACCTAATGTCGGACGTCTTCGCCGACCTGGTCGGTCAGGACGAGGCGGTGGTCGAGCTGCGTCGCGCCGCCGCCGCAGCGGCCGCCGTCCTGCGTGCTGGCGCGGCCGCGTTGGTCGCCGCCGGCCCGGCCGGCGCTGCCGAGCCCGTGAGCACACCCGGCGCGGTGGACCCGTCCACCGGGATGACGCACGCGTGGATCTTCACCGGGCCACCCGGCTCCGGCCGCTCGGTCGCCGCACGGGCGTTCGCCGCCGCACTCCAGTGCGTGCACGGCACCGGCTGCGGTGAGTGCCCCGGCTGCCACACCACAATGGGCGCCACCAACGCCGACGTGCGGATGGTGGTGCCGGAAGGGCTCTCCATCGGCGTCGGCGAGATGCGCGCGCTGGTGCTCCGCGCGGCCAGCACCCCATCCGGCGGGCGCTGGCAGGTGGTGGTCATCGAGGACGCCGACCGGCTCACCGAGGCCGCCGGCAACGCGCTGCTCAAGGCGATCGAGGAGCCCCCGCCGCGGACGGTCTTCCTGCTCTGCGCGCCGTCCACCCACCCGGACGACATCTCGGTGACCATCCGGTCGCGCTGTCGGGTCGTACCCCTGCGGCAGCCGCCGGCCACCGCGGTGGCCGAGGTGCTGGTTCGTCGGGACGGCATCGCGCCCGACGTGGCGCAGTGGGCGGCCGCTGCCGCGCAGGGTCACGTGGGTCGGGCCCGCCGGCTGGCCCGCGACCCGGAGGCCCGCAAACGGCGCGAGGCGGTGCTCGCGGTGCCACGCCGGCTGACAGGTGTCGGCGCGGCGTTCGACGCAGCGTCCGCGCTGATCGAGGCGGCCGAGGCGGAGGCCGAGGCGTCGGTCACCGAATCCGACACGACCGAGCGGGCGGCCCTGGAGACCGCGCTCGGCGCGGGCGGCACCGGCCGGGGCGCGGCCGGCGCCATGCGGGGTGCCGCCGGGCAACTCAAGGAATTGGAGAAGCGGCAGAAGTCCCGGGCCACCCGAGCCCAGCGGGACGCACTGGACCGGGCGCTTGTCGACCTGGCGGGCTTCTACCGGGACGCGCTCACCATGGCGCTGCGCGCACCCGTCGCCCCGGTGCACACCGACACGGCCGCGCTGGCCGGCGCCGGCGCGCAGAAATGGGACGCCGAGGGGTCGCTGCGCCGGTTGGAGGCCGTGCTCGCCTGCCGCGCGGCGATCGAGGCGAACGTCAAGCCGCGGATCGCGGTCGAGGCCATGATGCTCGCCCTGTGGAAGGGCTGACCCCGCGCTTCCCGGCGTTGTCCACAGGCATCGACAGGCCCGATTGTGGTGCGGTACCGTCCGTGTGCCGTGGTGACGGTGGCAGCACACTGAGTGATGGATCACCCGGGAGGAGTCGGCCGATGCCGCGGGGGGAGATCGACGAAGCCTGGATCGAGGAGGCGGTGCGACGCTACCGCCGGATCGAGTCCCTCCAGGCCGAGTTCGACCAGGCGGTGTCGACCGTCGAGGTGACCGTCCGCTCGCCGGACGGTCTGGTCGAGGTGGTGGTCACCGCCGGTGGACGGATCACCGACGTGCGGTTCCTCGGGCCGCTGCACACCCGCAGCCCGCGCGACGTGGCCGGTTCCGTGCAGGCCGCGGTCACCGCGGCGGCCGACGCCGCCGAGTGGGCCCGGGAGAAGCTGCACAACGAGACGTTCGCCGCCTACCGACCGCTCGCGGGGGCCTGAGATGGACACACTGCGCGCGCTCTCCGCCCGACTGGACGAGGCGAGCGCCACGCTCACCCTCATCTCGCACACCGTCACCGCCAGCGATCCGCCCCAGGCCGCGTTCGGCGCCGACGCGCCGGGCCGCCCGGGTGAGATCGGTCGGGCGCTGCACCGGCAGTGGACCACCGCCACCGACGACCGGGCCCGGGAGGCCCGCGCCGCCGCCGGCCGCCTGGCCGCAGCCGCGGCGGCGGTCCGGGAGGCCGCCGACCGCTACGCTGAGGTCGACCGGGCCGCCCGCCGCCGGCTCACCGGAGAACCGTGATGGACGCGCTGGACCGGCTCGCCGAGCCCGGCCTCGACCTGCTCCGCCGGGTGGACACGCTGATCGCGGCCGGCGTCCCCGAGGGCCACCGGGTCTGGCCCCTGCTGCGCCGCATGCAGGTGCTGCCGGGCGACGCGGTCCGCAGCTTCCTCGACCTGCACCCGGTGCCCCTCGCCAGCGCCGGCCACGCCGTGCGCCGGCTCATCCGGGGGTACGACGAGGTCTCCGCCGCGCTCACCGACTCGGTGCTCTGGTCCGGCCCGGCCGCCACGGCGTACGGGCAACAGCGGGCCGCGCTGCTGCGCCATCTCGACGAGGGGCCGGACAGCCTCGTCGGGCGCATCGACTCCACCGCCGGTTACGCCGACGCCCTCGCCGACTGGGTGGAGGGCAGCCGTCTCGCGCTGGCCCGCACGTTGGCCGACGTGCTCCGCTCGGCCGAGGCGGTCGCCGTGGTCGCCGCCACCGCCACCGCTGGGTCGACACGCCCCGGACCGGTCGGGCCCGGTGTGGCCGACGCGGCCGAGATCGCCGCACGGGTGCTGGCGGTGCTCTGCGTCGCGTACGACGGCGCGGAGACGCTGCTGCGACAGTGGGGGCCGAGCCTGGCCGAAACCGCGTGGCGTCCGCCAACGGACGGGCGGCCCCGCTACGACCAGCCCACCCGGGTCGGCTGGTAGCCGCCCCTCGGTCTTCCGGCCGTGGGCGCGTTGGCCCGGCCTTTGGTCATCCGGCCGTGGCCGCGTTGCTCGGACCTTCGCTCTTCCGGCGGCGGCCGCGGTGCTCCGGGCAGGCCACGGCGTCGCTCGCGGGCGCCCGACCTGAGCCGGTGCCCACGGCGACGCCGTGGTCTTCCCCCTGCACCCCCCGCAGGTCTGCCTCCACTCAACGCCGCCGAAGCACGTCTTGTCTCCTGCCCGGCCCCGGATTCAACCGTCCGGGCGAGGAGTAACGGCACGACGGGACGCCCGGCAATAGGTCGAGTCGACGGTCATGAATGCGGCGAGGCGTAGCCGGCCGATGCGCCCTGCGCGGCGACCCGTCGTAGGGTGGGGGGATGGGCATGCTCTGCGCGGTCAGCTTCAACCGGTACGGGCGGCTCTACTACCTCGACCCCGGTGAGTTGCGTCCGCAGGTGGGCGACCGGGTGCTGGTGCCCACCGATGACGGGCCCGAGGTGGCGGAGTGTGTGTGGGCCGCGCAGTGGGTGACCGAGGAGACCGACGGTTTCCCCCGCCTGGTGGGGCTGGCCGGCGACGACGACCTACGTCGGGACGAGGCGTTGCGTCGGCGTAAGGCCGAGGCGAAGGTCGCCGCGAAACGGCTGATCCGCTCGCACGGCCTGCCGATGAAGGTGGTGGCTGTCGACCACGTGCTCGGCTCCGCCGAGAGCGGCGGTGAGCGCAGCACCGTGTACTTCACCGCCCCGCACCGGGTGGACTTCCGTTCCCTGGTCCGCGACCTGGGCGCAACCCTGCACTGTCGGGTGGAGCTGCGCCAGCTCTCCGCACGCGACTCGGCGCGGGTGCAGGGCGGCATCGGCTCCTGCGGTCGCGACCTGTGCTGCGCCACGTTCCTCACCGACTTCGAGCCGGTGACCATCCGGATGGCGAAGGACCAGGACCTGCCGCTCAACCCGCTGCGCATCTCCGGCGCGTGCGGCCGGCTGATGTGCTGCCTCAAGTACGAGCACCCGCTGTACCAGCGCTTTCAGGAGACCGCCCCGGCAGTCGGCAGTCGGGTCTCCACCCCGGAGGGCGACGGCCGGGTCGTCGGCCACAGCGTCCCGAGAGACGCGGTGACGGTACGCCTGGACGCGGACGGCTCCCGCTGCTCCTGCTCCCGAGCCTCCGTCTGCGCCCCCCGCCAAGCCCACGACCAGCACTACACCCCCTAACCCCGCACCCTTCCCCCTCCCACCCGCCCCCGCTCCCGGCCCCCGGGCCCGTCCCCCGTGTTGATCATGAAGTTATTGCCACCCTCAGCGGCGTGTCGGGGCAATAACTTCATGATCAACGGTGGGGTGGGGTGGGGTGGGGTGGCTTTAGCGCAGGACTGTGGGGGGTTCGGTTAGGTGGGGGGTTAGGGGGGATTTGGGGATTAGCCAGCTTTCGGTGGGGGACTGGTCGGGATTTACCTGCCAGTCGCGGGAGACGCGGTCCACCCCCAACGGGTAGATGGTCAACGTGCCGTCCGGGTCGATGCGCAGCCGCAGGAACGACTTGGAGTCCTCAATGCCCTGGCCGGCGAAGAGTTCGTTGACGTTCACCCCGAACGAGCCCGCCACCAGCAGATACGCCGCCACCAGCTGGCTTGCGACCAGACCGATCACCGGGCCGTAGAGCACCGCCGCGGCGGCTGCCGGCAGCGGCCACGGCCAGTCGTAGAACGGCAGCGCCAACCACGCCCAGGTGCCGGCAGCCCCCAGGGCCACCTGCGCCACGCCGTGGCCGACGCCGAGGATCCAGTGCCGCGCGTGCCGTTTGCCGCTCGCGCTCGGCGGCTTGGCGAACAGGGCCGCCGCGATCACCGTCACGAGCACCATCAGCACCAGCGGAACGCTGAACAGCCGCTGGTCGGTGCTGTCGGCCCAGTTCGCCGTCGCACCCGCCATGGCCAGCATCAGCAGGGTGTGCAGGGTGCCGAGCAACGTGGTGAAGCCGGGATTGCGGAACGGCAACCGGGGGAAGATGCCCCAGCCGTAGCGACGGGACCGAGCGGCGTCCGGGTAACGGGCCACCAGGTCGTACGGCTGGGCGGAGCTGGCCTTGCGGGCAAGCGTGTCCCGCGGTGGCACCTCGATGCGCTCCGGCAGCTTGTGCGTGGGGTAGAGGTACGCGCCGCCGCCACCGCACGTGATCAGCTGCCGGTCCGGCCCCGAATAGCGGGCGTAGTGGTGCAGGTCGCCGGAGAGCAGCAGCCGCACCCGCGCCCCGGTCGGGTCGATGATCGTGCGGATGAAGTAGTCGATCGAGTCGTACGCCGTGGGGTTGTCGGCGGCCTTGACCCAGGTCGGCGCCGGCGCGGCGATGATCACTTTGGACTCCGGACCGAGCCGCCGGGCCACCTCGTCGAAGTAGGCCAGCTGCGGGTCGTCGAGATACGAGCCGGACTGGTCGTCCACGCCGAGCAACCACCAGCCGGCCGGCAACTCCACAGCGAAGTACGACCGGGACTGCCCGGTGCCCCAGCCCGCGAAGTTCCGGTCCCGGGAGCGGACGAACAACCGCAGGAACGCGGTGAGGCCGTCGTACCAGTCATGGTTGCCCGGCACCGCGAAGAGCGTGGGCTTCGCGGCCGGGGCCACCGGCAGGGCGGCCTGGTAGGGGCCCTTGCACCGGTCCTCGTACGCGGCGTAGGCCGCCGACGGGTACACCTGGTCGCCGCCCATCACCAGGGTCTGTGCCCGGGGTAGGCGGTGCCCGTCGACGGTCAGCTCGGGCTGCGCCAGCAGGTACGCCACCGAGTACGTGGCGTTGAAGCCGTCACCCAGGTCCGCCACGTAGTCGAGCCACAACCCGCCGTCCGGCCCGACCTGGCGGAATACGCCGTCACCGAACGCGTTCTGCAACTCGCGCTTGTCGAGGTACGCCCCGAAGAGCACCGCGAGCAGCGTACGAATGCCGGTGCTGATCAGCAGGAACGGCGCCAGCCACGGCACCGGTTTGCGCGGCGTGAAGCCCAGTTCCAGCGGGTCGGTGCTGCGCGGCCGGTGGGCGGCGCGTTCACCGGCCGGCGCACGGTCAGGGCGTTCGGTGGGTTCGTCCTGACGTTCGGGGTGGTCGCGTTCGTCGCTCACCCGCCGCAGCGTAGTCCCGGCCGCGATCATCCGCTGTCCGGTAAGCGTCCAGATGGCGGCCGATGTCCGGTTGGTGCTGGCAGGCGCGATGGGGGTATCCCGTTCGGGCGGTGCCGCCGGGGTGCCGTACACTTGCTGATCGTTGCCGCCTTAGCTCAGTCGGCTAGAGCGACGCACTCGTAATGCGTAGGTCGACGGTTCGATTCCGTCAGGCGGCTCGGTACAGAAGCCCAGGTCATTGACCTGGGCTTCGCCGTTTCCCAAGGTCCACGACAGCGCCGCCGGACGTCCCTCAAGCCCTTGGCCCCGTTGTCACATCTCACCAGTCCAGACCTGCTTCCAAGCACAGGATCCCAGCCTGGGTGTGCCAGCCGCTTCGGTATAGGTCTACCGGGTAGCCGAACTCTCTGACTTTCCTGTCGGCTGTCTCTACTGAGATGCGCATCGACAACGGCTCGTCCCGGACTTCGGACGGGCACTGAAGCCGCAGCTTGACGTCGAGCCAGCGGGTGCTCCCGGGGCGCAGCGACTGGGACTGGCCGGTGTCCTGAATCAGGACGCCAGATGTCTGCGCTTGCACCGCACGGATCGTGACCGGCAGAGGGCCAAAGTTGGACACTTCCACCGACCCGTCCAATTCGGCGACGCCCTCGGTAACGACGCCGTCGGTACGGGCCGCCCCCGGTATGACGACGAGTGCGACCGACGCGGCCCGTTCCCGCTGCTCACGACGGTCTCGCAACTCGTTGACACTGACGCCGCCCAGCAGCAAGCCGACCAGGAAGGCGGCGATGAGGCGCAGTTGGGCCTTCTTGACCGCACGACGGGTAGAGGTGGCACCCGATTCGGCCGGCACATGCTTGTGCTCGTCGAGATCGATCACGTCATGCTCAGGCACCGCGACAGCTTAGGGCCTCGATCCCCTAACGCGTGGTCCGTGCCATCCACGTGCCAGTAGCCGATCCCCAGGACGGCCACCGCCGACGGGCATCGCTTACCGCAGCATGTCCGCGTCGCCCGTTTCCTGATCGACAGCCACCCGCAGCGGCCATCCGAAACTCACGATGTGACAGGGCCTCTCGCCGGTCACGGTCATCACCTGCTCGACGGTCACCCCCTGCACGCTCGGTGGCTCGCGCAGATCCTGACGCTCAGCGAGGCGACAGGCCAGGAATCGCATCGCGATCTGGATGGCCTCATCGGTGTCAACCACGAGACGACAGTACGTAGTGGAGGCCAGCCCGGCCACCCACCCAGGGGTCGGCGGGCGCCGCCTGGTAGTGCCCGCCGCGCGATGGTCAGATGTTCAGCAGGCCACCGTTGCGCACGGCGTCGTCCTTGATTGCTATCAGGTTCGCCGAGACGTACGGGATGTTGTGCGCCTGGTGCCATTCACTCGGGAAGTACGTGACCAGCCGCGACGCCTGGAACCGGCATGTGATTTCAGGTACGAACCGAGAATATTTGGCGTCCGTGAAGTACCAGAAGGAGTTCTCGTTGTAGAACGCCACGTGTGTTGGGTCCTGGTAGGCGCCTCGGCCGTCGGTGCTGGGGGTCAGCGACAACAACATTCCGTTCGGTGCGAGCAGTCGGTACAGTTCGTTGAACAGCGCGATCTTGTCCGGGATGTGTTCCAGGAAATCCACCGCCCGAATGACCCCGACGCTGTTGTCCGGCAGGTCGACACCTTTCGTTATGTCGCAAACAATGTCGACGCCCTGCCCGTCGTGGTAATCCAGGCCGAGGTACCCCTCCGGCTTGTTGTGAGCGGCGCCCAGGTCGAGCGCCATAAGTCCCTGCCGTCGCGACCAGGCCAGCACATTATGTTGGATGTTCCGGTCGTAGATCTCCACCGTGCGCTGCTGGATGCGAGCGTTGACATCTGGAATGCGCTGCGTGTTCTTGGCATGCATGCGTTGGAGGTACAGGCATTTCTGGATGTGATGGAACTCGCTCACCTGGTACATCCGAGCCATGAGATCGGCGTCGTCCGCGACGTCGAGCGACTCGTCGTACCCGCCGACCTTCTCGTAGATGTCCCGGCGGAACGCCCGCACGTGGTTCGGTGCGTACCAGATGTAGCTCACGTTGTGCGGCGTCGGCGGCAATGCCCGGCAGACCAGCACTTCGCGGCCGTCTACCTTGTCGTCGTAGTGCCGCCAGCCGAACGAACTCGCGAAACGGTCCTCACAGCGGGTGCCGTCCTCCTGGATCTGCGCGGTGTCGCTGTAGACGAACCCCACCTCCGGGTTGGAGTCGAAGGCGTCGACTATTTCTTGCAGACAGTCGCTGCTGAGCAGATCGTCGTCGTCAAGTTCGACCAGGATTTCCCCGGCAGCCTCGGCGCAGGCGTACCCCTTCACGGCACCGACGCCGTTCAGGTCGTCCTGGACAATGAGCCGGATCCGATCGTCGTGCCTCTCGGGCCGCCAACGCGACCCTTGATTGAGGATGACCACCCATTCCCAGTCAGTGAAGGTCTGCGCGACGAGGGATTCGAAACATTCGTCGATGAAACGGGTGCGGTTGCTCCCCGTGAAGACCGTTACGCGAGGTGCGCGCATGAAGCCGATCACCTACCCGCCGGAGTCGAGGACTTAGAGGTAGGGGTCGGTCGGTACTTCGCTGGAACCGCTGAGGTGAGCCCCTTGTCCAGACGGATCGCGGCCTTGAAGGCGTCCCGCGCCGCCGTCTCCTCACCGGACTGGGACAGCAACATGCCCAGTCGGAGGTAGGCAGTTGACGACTTGTCATCGATCGACACGACCTTGCGGTAGATGTCTATCGACGTGGTCGGTGCCTTACCTTCCAGAGCGATGGCCTTGTTGTAGAGGGCAGGCTTGTAGTTGGCGTCGGCCGCCAATGCCTTGTCGTAGGCGCTGACCGCCTCGTCGGCTTGGTTGCGCGACTGGGCGATGTAGCCCAGGTTGAACCAGGCGAACTTGTTGTCGGCCTCAGCGTCCAGCAGCTTCTCGAAGGTTGCCTTCGCCGCGTCGAAATTGCCGGCTTGGCCCTGCTCGACACCGAGCTTGAGCAGGTCTTCCGGCGTCTCGGCGCCGCCGTTCGTCTTGTTGCCGGCGTTGTTCGTCTGTGGCTTCTCGGCAGGCTTGTCACTGCATGCCGTGACTCCGGTCAGCAGGACCGCACCGCAGGCCAGTGACCCGAATATCTGGCGCATGCTCATTTCTCCTCCTCGACGACGACGGGGCGCTTCGACCTGCTGTCCGGCCGGCCGGCCCCGCTACTGTTGGACGTCGCCCGGCCCGACGTGTTGGACGGAGCTGTCAACGCCACCGGCGTGCCGAGTGAGATGCAGGACACCCAGATGTCGGCGCCTCCGCCGGTAAAGGTGAACTGGTAGCCACTGGTCGAGAGTGGCTGGATGAGCACCGGATTGACGCCTGCACCCGAGAGTTGATAGCCAGTTCCGACAGCAATGTCTCCGGGCTCGCAGCCGAAATCGACAGGGGTGTCTGCGATAACCGTCAGTGGGCCTTGAATGTAGGCGGCCTCGATTCCGTTGCCCGCCACGCCCTGGGGCCCTTGGGCGCCCGTGGCACCCTGCAGGCCCTGGGGGCCCTGTGCCCCCGTGTCGCCCGGGGCTCCCTGTGCACCTTGGAAGCCTTGAGCGCCTTGCGCGCCCGCGTCGCCCTGGGCTCCCTGTGCACCTTGGAACCCTTGAGCGCCTTGTGCGCCTGCGTCACCTTGCGGGCCTTGTGCGCCGGTGGCGCCTTGAAAGCCTTGGGCGCCCTGGATGCCTGCGTCGCCCTGAGCGCCTTGGGCGCCGGTCGCGCCTTGAGCGCCGGTGTCGCCTTGCGGGCCTTGTGCGCCGGTCGCGCCTTGTGCGCCCGTGTCGCCTTGAGCGCCGGTCGCGCCTTGGAAGCCTTGAGCGCCTTGTGCGCCTGCGTCGCCTTGCGGGCCTTGGGCGCCGGTCGCGCCTTGTGCGCCGGTGTCGCCTTGCGGGCCTTGGGCGCCGGTCGCGCCTTGCGCGCCCGTGTCGCCTTGAGCGCCGGTCGCGCCCTGAGCGCCCGTGTCGCCCTGAGCGCCTTGCGCGCCTGCGTCGCCTTGCGGGCCTTGGGCGCCGGTCGCGCCTTGCGCGCCCGTGTCGCCCTGAGCGCCTTGCGCGCCTGCGTCGCCTTGCGGGCCTTGGGCGCCGGTCGCGCCTTGCGCGCCCGTGTCGCCTTGCGAGCCTTGGGCGCCGGTCGCGCCTTGGAAGCCTTGAGCACCCTGGACGCCTGCGGCGCCTTGCGCGCCTTGCGCGCCTGCGTCGCCTTGCGGGCCTTGAGCGCCCGTGTCGCCTTGCGCGCCGGTCACGCCTTGGAAGCCTTGAGCGCCCTGGACACCTGCGTCGCCTTGCGGGCCTTGGGCGCCGGTCGCGCCTTGTGCGCCCGTGTCGCCTTGCGGGCCTTGGGCGCCGGTCGCGCCTTGTGCGCCGGTGTCGCCTTGCGGGCCTTGGGCGCCGGTCGCGCCTTGTGCGCCGGTGTCGCCTTGCGAGCCCTGAGCGCCGGTCGCGCCTTGGAAGCCTTGAGCACCCTGGACGCCTGCGTCGCCCTGCGGGCCTTGGGCGCCGGTCGCGCCCTGAGCGCCCGTGTCGCCTTGCGAGCCCTGAGCGCCGGTCGCGCCTTGGAAGCCTTGAGCACCCTGGACGCCTGCGTCGCCCTGCGGGCCTTGGGCGCCGGTCGCGCCTTGGAAGCCTTGAGCACCCTGGACGCCTGCGTCGCCCTGCGGGCCCTGAGCGCCGGTCACGCCTTGAGCGCCCGTGTCGCCTTGCGGGCCCTGAGCGCCGGTCGCGCCTTGTGCGCCCGTGTCGCCCTGAGCGCCTTGGGCGCCCGTGTCGCCCTGAGCGCCTTGGGCGCCCGCGTCGCCTTGCGGGCCTTGGGCGCCGGTCGCGCCTTGAGCGCCCGTGTCGCCTTGCGAGCCCTGAGCGCCGGTCGCGCCTTGGAAGCCTTGAGCGCCCTGCGCGCCTGCGTCGCCTTGAGCGCCGGTCGCGCCTTGAGCGCCGGTCGCGCCTTGAGCGCCCGTGTTGCCTTGCGCGCCCGCCTCGCCTTGGAAGCCCTGCGCGCCTCTCGCACCTGCGTCGCCCTGGGCGCCTTGAGCACCGTGAGCGCCCGCGTCGCCTTGAGCACCCTGGGGGCCTTGAGGGCCACGCTTGCCGTGCGGGTAGCCCCCCTTGTCCTTGCCCTTGTCGTGGCCGCCCCATGGGCTCTGCCAGCCCTGTGGGCCGTAGTCCGTTTGCCCGTCGGGGTACTGGTCCCACGAATCGTCAGGTCCGTCGCCGTCTTGGCGGACAGCTAGGAGGCTTGAGGGCCACCCGCCGTACTGGCCGAGCGGACCGGGCGTACCGACGTGCACGTCCTGTGCGGACGGCTTCGCTTCCACGGGTTGCGCTGCGGCTGCGGGCCCACCCGTCATCCCGACTACCAGTAGGGCGGAACTCAGCCCGGAAGCGGCCCGGCCATGGTTCAGTCGCCGCCGCAGCCGTCGGTTGTTGCTCATGACCCCTCCAGAGCCACCCCGGATATACCCAGAGCTACCTACTAGTCACCTGCCGTTATCGGCTGGGCGAGTCGTAGCGTATTCGACTGATTGGCCGGTCGAGAGGGGTTTCGACGTCATATAGGTATATTTAGGAGAAAGTGGAATTTACTTACGAAAAAGCGCATAAGCCCTGGCCACCGTGTTGAAGGACCCGCCCACCCGGGGCCACCCATCGCAAAGGGCTCGTCACGTTTGACAGTGGGTCGCCGCCCCGGCGATGTCTCCGCAAGTGCGGCGCCGCTCAGGGCTCCCGTCGTCCGACGATGATCCCGCCGAGCCGGCTCTCCGCCGAGGTGACAGTGGTCTGCGAGTCGACTGTGAACCCGTACCGGCGCAGCCAGGCCGCCACCTGGGCTGGCTGCCGACGATGGACGTGCACGTTCATCGGGTGGCCGCCGTAGCCCTCCGTCTTCACTGTCGTCTCGTCGCCCACGTGGAAGCCGAGCAGCAGGGGCCCACCGGGACGCACCACTCGCCGGAAGTGCGCGAACACCGCGCCGATCTGGTCGTCGGGGATGTGGATGAGGGAGTACCAGGCGATCAGGCCGGCGACCGAGCCATCGGCCAGATCGAGGTCGGTCATCGAACCGACCTCGAACCTCAGTTCTGGGTGATCACGGCGGGCCACGTCGATCATCCCGGGCGAGAGATCGATCCCGAAGGCGTCGACGCCGAGCGTGTGCAGGTGGGCGGTGATTCGCCCCGGTCCGCAGCCGACGTCCGCGACCGGCCCGCCGCCGGCACCCTGCACCAGCTCCGCGAACGACGCCAGAGCGGCTCGTTCGTGCGGTGCCCCCGCCAAGAGGTCATGTACCAGGCGCGCGTAGCTGACCGCGACCGTGTCGTAGGAGGTACGGGTTTCTGCCAACCAGCCGTCATCGTCCACGACGCCAACGCTAGAGCAGCGACACGGCGACCGGCCGATGTGGAGGTTCGGCGAATCTGGTGGTCTGCGGAGGTGGCGAAAGTGTCGGCGGTGGTCGATATGGTCCGCCGGTGACCGTGACCACCGATGCCCCCGGGACGCTGCCCACCCCCGCCGACGAGGCCCGGCTGTGGGCACTCATCGAGGCGGCCTGGGCCGAGTTGGGCGCTGAACCCTTGGCGCTGCGGCAGGCCCTCGTCGAGCGCGACCCCACCAATGACCACGGCGATGACGATGACGGCCCGTCCTCCGCGATCGACGCCTGGCTTGATCCTTTCCTGGACCGCCTCGGGCAGCTGACCGTCGAGTTGACGGGGCAGGAGCTGACCGATCTCGACCGGGTGGTGGAGCGCAAGCTGCACGACCTCGATCGGGAGGACATCCACGAGGTGACCGACGGGTCGGACGACGGCTTCCTCTACTGCCGAGGTTTCATCGTGGCCCTGGGCCGGGCGTACTACGAGGCGGTCCTCGCCGACCCCGCGATGGCTCTGCTGGACGCCGACTGCGAAGCCATGTGCTACTTCTTCGCGCACCTGCACAACGACCGGTTCGGTTCGTGGCCGGATACCGGTTCCGGGATCTCCCGGGAGTCGTTCGGCAACCCGGCCGGCTGGTCGGCCTGACCGGCATCACGCGGCTCGCGCGACGAGGACCAGGATCAGACGTAGATCTTCTTGGCGTACTCCGGGCCGTAGTGCCGTTCCAGGTCTTCGAGGCTCTCCGTCGGTGCCTCGACCTCCTTGATCAGGCGTGCCCGGGTCGGCAGCGCCTCGGGCTGCCAGGTCTCTGGCCGCCACAGCGCGGACCGCAGGAACGCCTTCGCGCAGTGGTAGAAGATCTGCTCGATCTCCACCACCACGGCGAGCACCGGCCGGTGCCCCTTGACCACCATGTCGTCGAACCAGGGCGCGTCGCTGACCAGGCGGGCCCGTCCGTTGATCCGTAGCGTGTCGGTCCGCCCGGGGATCAGGAAGAGCATCCCGACGTGCGGGTTGTCGAGGATGTTGCGGTAGCCGTCGGCCCGCTTGTTGCCGGGCCGCTCGGGCAGGGCGATGGTCGTGTCGTCCAGCACCAGGGCGAATCCGGCGGGGTCGCCCTTGGGGGAGACGTCGCAGCTGCCGTCTGCGCCGGCCGTGGCGAGCAGACAGAACGGCGAGGCGCCGAGCCACTCGCGGTCGCGCTCGTGCAGGCGGGTGCGTTCCTTGTTGGCGGCACGAGCGTGCGGTACGCCGAGCAGCTCGCGCAACTCCTCGTGCGAGGTGATCTCCACCGTCACGTTGTCCTCCCTCAGCCGTTGACCCGGTGGCGGGCACCACCGTCGTCAGCCTAGGCCGCCGTGACCAGCGCGAGGTTTGTGCATGGTTGCCGGGGGTACGGCCTCACGCGACGCGCCGCCGCAAACGAGACCGTTTCGCAGGACGCCGACCAGTGGAGGCCGGGAGATGGAGAGCCGACTCAAGGTGCTGGGTCACCCAGTCCATCCGATGCTGGTGATGTTCCCGGTCGCGCTGCTGGCCACGGCGGTGCTGTTCGACGTGGTGGACACCGTGGGTGGTCCGGACTTCCTCGGCGAGGTCGCGTACTGGAACATCACAGTCGGCCTGATCGGTGGCCTGCTCGCCGCGGCGGCCGGCTCGTTCGACCTGTTGGCGATTCCGACCGGCACCCGAGCCAAGCGGGTGGGTCTGCTGCACGCGGGCGCCAACGTCGCGGTGATCCTGCTCTTCGCCGCCGTGTGGGCCGTCCGGCTCAACGCGGATTCCCGGGCCGCCGGTGGGGCACTGGTCGCCATCGAGGTGGTCGCGGTGGCGATTCTCGGCATCAGCGCCTGGCTCGGCGGTGAGCTGGTCGATCGGCTCGGTGTGGGCGTCGACAGCGACGCCGGCCTGGACGCGCCCAGCTCGCTACGGCCGCCGGCGGCCACCCAGCGGATCGGAGAGGTGTGATGAGCGAACAGCAGTTTGGCGGTTTCGGCCGGGGGTGGCGCGGCAACCGGCAGCAGGGCTGGGACCCGATGGGGGAGTTGCAGTCGCTGCGCTCCGAGTTGAGTCGCCTGGTCGGTGGTCGCGGCGGGGCGTCCGACGTCGAGTTGACCGAGACCTCGGACGGCTGGGAGGTGGTCGTCCGGCTGCCCGGGGTGGCGCCGGAGGAGGTGGCCGTCGAGTTGGACGACCTCGAGTTGTGCGTGCGGGCCCGCTCGGAGGCGGAGGTCAACGCGGACCAGGGCATACCCGGCGGCTTCGAGACGCGCGGTTTCGAGTACCGGGTCAATCTGCCGTCGCGGGTCGAGCCGGACGCCATCGACGCGGTGATGGACCACGGTCTGCTCCGGGTCCGTCTACCTCGGGCGACGCGGCCCACGCCGCGCACCATCACTGTGGGCCGCACCGGGCCGCGCTCCGGCGACGTCTCCACGGGTACGCCGATGCCTGCCGATCCCGCCGCGGACCGGGAGCTGCACCGCCCGGACACCGCCGGCGAGATCGACCGGCCGTAGCGGGCCGCATGGTCACCCCGTCCGTGCTCGGCCCGACCGCCGAGCGCCTTCCCGACGTGCGGCGGATCGCCGTGCTGCGCGCCAACGCGCTCGGTGACTTCATCTTCGCCTTGCCCGCGCTGGACGCGCTGCGCGGCGCGTACCCCTCGGCGGAGATCGTGTTGCTCGGTGCGCCGTGGCACGCGAAGCTCTGGCGCGACCGGCCCGGCCCGGTGGACCGGGTGCTGGTGGTGCCACCGACGCCCGGCATCCGTACCGCGGATGCGGGCGAGCCGGAGTCGTCGATGGACGACTTCCTGGCCGCTGCCACCGGTGCGGAATTCGACGTGGCGGTGCAGATCCACGGTGGGGGCGCCAATTCCAACCCGCTGATCAGTCGGCTTGGCGCCCGGTTGACCGTCGGCCTGCGCGCCGACGACGCGCCGCCGCTGGACCGGTGGCTCCGCTACGTCTACTACCAGCACGAGGTGATCCGCTACCTGGAGGTGGTGGCGCTGGTGGGAGCACCGGCCACCACCATCACGCCGATGCTGGCGGTGACCGACGCCGACCGGGCCGAGGCCGCCCAGGTGCTCGGCCCGGCGGGCCGCCCCCGGGTGGCGTTGCATCCGGGCGCCACCGACACCCGCCGTCGGTGGCCCGCCGAGCGCTTCGCCGAGGTGGCCCGCGCGCTGCACGAGGACGGCTACGAGGTGCTGGTCACCGGCACGCCCTCCGAGCAGGAGGTGGTGGACCGGGTCGTCGCGGCGGCCGGGGTGCCGGTGCGACCGCAGGTGGGCACGCTCAGCCTCGGCGGGCTGCTGGGTTGCTACGCCGACTGCGCGTTGGTCGTCTCGAACGACACCGGCCCGCTGCACGTGGCGGCGGCGGTGGGTACGCCAACGGTGGGCATCTTCTGGGTCGGCAACCTGATCAACGGGGCCAGCCCGCTGCGGGGCCGGCACCGGCCGATCAGCTCCTGGACCGTGCACTGCCCGGTCTGCGCTGTCGACTGCACACCGGGCATCTATCCGCACCGGCCCGGCGACGGTGAGTGCCCGCACCGGGACTCGTTCGTCACCGACGTTCCGGTGATCGAGGTGCTGGAAGCCGCCCGGGAGTTGCTCACCCCGTAGTTCAGGCCGGCTGCGGGGTGTCCTCGTCGGCGAGGACGACCTCCCACGCCTCCACGTCCCGGTCGGTGACGGTGGTGGGGGACTCCAGGTGGTACGCGCCGCTGGGCAGGATGCCCGCGCCGCCGTAGCGGGACAACACGGCGAGCTGCGCGGCCACGTCCTCGCCCTGGTGCTTCTCCTGCACCCGACGCCAGAAGTCGAAGCCACCGGCGTCGACGAGTTTGGCCCGGTCGTAGAGCACGCACCCGCCGATCCAGGAAACCTTGTACGCCCGCCACGCACCCGGCGGCAGCGCCAACTGCTCGGTGATGTGCAGCAGGTTGGCGGCCGAGTGGATCTGGGCCCGGTTCCACTCCGGGGTGTCGGGGCGGATCCGCTCAGGTGTGGGCGTGCCCACCCACTCCTCGTAGTGGCCGTGCGATTCCGGCCGCACGTCATCGGTGTACGAGAGCCCGTGCACGCCGTTGCCGACGAACCCGCAGCCCAGCTCACCGATCGCGGTGACCAGTCGGTGCAGCGCACCCGGTTCCAGCCAGATGTCGTCGTCGAGGCTGAGGACGTACCGGGCGGCCGAGGCGGCGAGCAGGTACGCGCGGTGTTCGGCCAACCCTCGCCGGGGCAGCCGGCGGGTGAGCAGCACCGGGTGACCCCGGTGGCGCAGCGCCCGGACCATTGTGGCCGCGGCGGGATGCGCGTACGCCGGATCCCCGTCGGACTGATCGCTGACGACCACGCCGAAGCCGGGTACGCCGTCCTGGGCGGCGAGCCCGCCCAGGGTGACGGCCAGCTCGGCGGGCCGGTTCCGGGTCGGAATCAGCACGTCGACCAGCCGGTCGGCGCGGAACCCCTCCGGGGCGCCGGGGTCGAGGGGGCGGTTCACGACGCCTGGGTGCGGGAGCTGAGCGACGGGTCGTTGATGTGTGGCGACGGGTCCTGGCTGTGTGACCGGATCCGCTCGATGATCGCGGAGGTGGACCGGTCCGGCACGTACCCCAGGGTGCGCACCTGACCGCCCAGCCGGCGCACCAGCGGCGCCTCCGGCACCAGCTCCGGCGGATAGTCGCCGCCCTTGACGTACACGTCGGGTCGGACCGCCTCGATCAGCGCGGCGGGTGAGTCCTCCTCGAAGACCACCACGTGGTCCACGCAGGCGAGCGCGGCCAGCAGGGCGCCGCGGTCCTCGACCGGGTTGACCGGCCGGTCCGGGCCCTTCAGCCGTCGTACGCTGTCGTCGGAGTTGACCGCCACGATGAGCAGGTCGCCCAACGCGCTGGCCTGCTCCAGGTAGCGCACGTGCCCGCGGTGCAGCACGTCGAAGCAGCCGTTGGTGAAGACCACTGACCGTCCCGCCTCGCGGTACTCGGCGACGATCGCGTCCAACTCGTCGCCGCCGACAAGCGCGGGGTGACTCGTCGTGTCGGTCGGCTGGTCGAGCGCGGCGAGCAGGTCGTCCCGCCGGCACACGCAGGTGCCGGTGTCCGAGACGGTGATGGTGGCCGCCAGCTGGGCCAGTTGGGCTGCGGTGGGCAGGGGCGCGTCGGCGGCCAGGGCCAACGTCATCGCCGCCAGGTACGCGTCGCCGGCACCCACGGCGTGGCTCGCCGGCACCGGGGTGCTGTGGCTGCGTCGTGGCTCCCCGTCGGCGCCGCCGACCACCGCGCCCTCGGTGTCCAGGGTCACCGCGACCACGTCTGCGCCGGTGTGCGCACGCAGTTCGGCCAGCCGCGACTCGGCCAGGACGGCCCGGTCGACGCCCTCTCCGGCCCGGGTGTTCACTGTGACGCCGGTGCCGGTGACGCTGAGCCCGTCGCCGGTGAGAGCCACCCGTCCCTCGCCAGGGGTGGGCTCACCGACCGGCCCGGGACTGCGGTCCTGTGCCGGCTCCGGGGCGGTGACGTCGTCGGCGCGTACCGCGCCCGGGGCCGCGCCCGCGGTCATCTCCGAGGGCCCGTCGGCCGGGTCGCCGTCCGGGTGTTCCAGGTGCAGTTCGGTTCCGCCAGTCGGTCGGGTCGTACCGCCCGCCCGGGCCAACAGTCGGGTCGCCTCGGCGAAGCTGGGGGTGACCACTGTCGGCGCGAGGCCCCGCCAGTCGGCCAGGTCATGGGCGTCCAGCGCGACGGTGGCGTACCGGTGGCGGTTCTCGACCAGCCACGCGCGGACCGGCGCGGGCAGCGCGCCCAGGCCGTAGTCGCAGACCACCAGGGTCGGCGCCTCCCCGCCGGCTGCGGCGCGCAACTCCTCGGTCGCGCAGCTCAGGGCGGTGAGCAGCCGGGACACCCCGTCGTGGTCCAGGGCGTCCTCCGGGTCTCCGGAGTCCTCACGCAGCAGGATCTGGTTGCCGGCCAACATTCGCCGCTTCACCGGGGTGGGCCGCCCAGGCACGTTGACGGTGCGGTCCCAGACGCTCGCGCGGTCCAGGCAGTCGTGCAGTTCGTCCCCGGCGACGTCGGCGCCGACCGGTGCCACCAGCACCGCCCGGCCGCCGAGGGCGGCGACGTTCACCGCGGTGTTCGCGGCCCCACCGGCGGCGGAGATGCGCCGACGCAGGGTGAGGACCGGTGCGGGCGCCTCCCGGCAGAGCCGGTCGGAGTCGGCGAACCGCCATTCGTCCAACATGGCGTCACCGACGATCAGGACTGGGCGTCCGAGCCAGCTCTCCACGACGGTGGCGAGCCGGCGCTGTTCCGCTGCTGCTCCTGCCATGCCTCCCCGGGTCCCCAGCGGCCTGGCGGACAAACCTGCGCGGTGTCTGACCTGCGGCTACGTCACCGGCGTGCCCTTCGTGCTCGGCTGGGCCGTTTCGGACGTTCGGAGTCGGGAAGGGAATTGAGGTACCCCGGAAAGGAGATGTACCGAGATGGCAGCGACATTGCAGGGCAAGCGGATCGCCTTCCTGGCCGCCGACGGTGTCGAGGAGGTCGAGTACGTCCAGCCGCGCGAGGCGGTCGAGAACGCCGGCGCGACGGCCGAGTTGGTCTCGCTGAAGCCCGGTTCGATCCAGTCCTTCAACCACCTGGACCACTCCAAGACGTACGACGTGGACGTGACAGTCGACAAGGCCGACGCGGCCGGCTACGACGCACTGGTGCTGCCCGGAGGGGTGGCGAACCCGGACTTCCTGCGGGGCGACCAGGACGCGGTGCGGTTCGTGAAGGCGTTCTTCGACGCGGGCAAGCCGGTCGGGGTGATCTGTCACGGCCCGTGGACGCTCATCGAGGCGGACGTGGTGCGTGGCCGGCGGATCACCTCCTGGCCCACCCTCCGTACCGACCTGACCAACGCCGGCGCCACCTGGGTGGACGAGGAGTGCGTGACGGACGGCAACCTGACCAGCAGCCGCAAGCCCGACGACCTCCCCGCCTTCTGCGCAGAAATCACCAAAACCTTCACCACCCCCTAACCCCACAAACCCCGGTTGATCATGAAGTTATTGCCACGACACGCCGCGCGCGGTGGCAATAACTTCATGATCAACGCGCTCTAGGGGGGTTCGGTGGGGGTTGTTTTTTGGGGGTTCGGCGCATGTTCTGCTGCTCGACGGATAGAAGGGCACATGACCACCGAAGCCTCAGACGCGCCGGTGCTGAACCGTCAGCAGATCCGACTGCTCATGTTCGGCCTGATGACCGGCATGCTGCTGGCCGCACTCGACCAGACCATCGTCGGCACGGCGCTGCCGACCATCGTGGGCGAGCTGGGCGGAATCAACCACTACTCGTGGGTGGTCACCGCGTACCTGCTCGCCTCGACCGCGTCGACGCCGCTCTACGGCAAGATGGCCGACCTGTACGGCCGCCGACCGGTCTTCCTCTTCTCGATCGGCACGTTCCTGGTCGGGTCGTTGTTGGCCGGGCTGTCGCAGAACATGACCCAGTTGATCGTCACCCGGGGTATCCAGGGTCTCGGCGCCGGTGGTCTGCTGACGCTCGCGTTCACCATCATCTCGGACGTGGTGTCGCCCCGGGAGCGCGGTCGCTACCAGGGCCTGTTCGGCGCGGTCTTCGGGATCTCGTCGGTCGCCGGGCCGCTGGTGGGCGGTTACTTCGCGGAGACCGACTGGCGGTGGATCTTCTACATCAACGTGCCGCTGGCGATCCTGGCGATCGTCGTCTGCTACCACGTGATGCGGCTGATCCCGTTCGAACGTCGGGACCACTCGATCGACTGGCTCGGCGCCGGCCTGCTGGTGGCCGGGGTGAGTTCGCTGCTGCTCGCGTTGAGCTGGGGTGGCAACGAGTACGCCTGGGGCTCCGGCGTGATCATCACGCTCTTCGTGGTCGGCGCGGTGCTGGGGGTCCTCTTCGTCCTCCAGGAGGCCCGGGTGGCCGAGCCGATCCTGCCGCTGCGCCTGTTCCGCAGCGCCACCTTCGCGCTGGCCAACTCGGCGCTGCTCATCATCGGTCTGGTGATGTTCGGTTCGATCATCTTCATTCCGCTGTACCTGCAGATCGTGAAGGGCGCCTCGCCGACCCGCAGTGGTCTGCTGATGCTGCCGATGATGGCCGGCATCATCATCACCTCGATCCTGACCGGCCGCGCCATGACCCGGATCGGCCGCTACAAGTGGTTCCCGGTGGCCGGTTCGGTGACCCTCCTGGTCGGCATGTTCCTCTTCACCCAGTTGGAGGTGGCCACCTCGCTCTGGGTCGCGTTCGGGTTCATGGTGGTGATCGGCGTCGGGCTGGGTCTGTGCATGCAGTCGCTGATCCTGGCGGTGCAGAACGCGGTCTCCGTACGCGACCTGGGTGCCGGCACCTCCTCGGCGACCTTCTTCCGGTCGCTGGGCGGTTCGTTCGGGGTGGCGATTCTCGGCACGGTGCTCTCGTCCCGGCTGACCGGCGGGCTCGCCGATCGGTTGCCCGGCGCGATCGCGCAGCTTCCGCCGCAGGAGCAGGCCGCGGTGGCGGCGAGTGGCGGCGCCAACATCTCGATCAACGATCCGGCGACCATCCTGGCCCTGCCGGGGCCGGTGCGCGCGGCCATCCAGGGCGCCTTCGTCGACGCGCTGGACATGGTCTTCCTGACCGCCGGTCTGATCGCGATCGTGGCGGTGGTGGTCACCCTGGCGCTGCCCAACACGCAGCTGCGGGGTGCCGGCCCGAAGGGCGCCACCGGTGGTGCCGACCCGCTCGGCGGCGAGGCTCCGGCGCCGGGCGGTAAGCCGTTGACCCGGGAATCCAAGGAGGAGGCGGCCGCCGACATGGAGGCCAAGTCCCAGACGATGATCTGAGCGTCTCGACCCGACCGCCCCGGACGGCTCCGGGGCGGTCGGTGTCGGTCGGCCGGGCCGTCGGTCCTTAGGCGGGACGGCGGTAGACGCCGTACCACCAGGTAGCGGCCAACTCCCGGGCGGCCGCCGCGTCGGTCTCGGGGTCGGCCGAGGTCGTGCTGACGTGGTCGGCCAGGAAGCGGTCGCCGCCGACCACGATCAGCCGGCTGGCCGCCGTCACGTCCAGGTCGGCGGGGGTACGCCCGGCCTGCTGCTCGATCCGGAGCGCGTCCACGGTGCGGGCCACGAACTGCTCCAGCCCGGACGCCCAGTACTCCCGGACCGCCTCGTCGTAGGCGGCGACCTCGCTGACCGCGGCCAGTACCGGGGCGTACGTCCGGTATATCCGGATCACGTCGGCGAAGACCTCGGTCAGCCGTGCGAGTGGATCGCCGGGCCCGCCCGGGTCCCAGCCGCCGGTGCGGTCGAACGAGCTCTCCCGCATGGTGCCGGCGAGGCGCATGAGCAGTTCGGTCTTGTCCCGGAAGTGGGTGTAGAAGGTCGACCGCGCCACGCCGGCCTCGGCGGCGATCCGCTGGACGCCGAGGTCCGTGAAGCGGATCCCCTCCTTCAGGAGCCGTTCGGTGGCCGCCAGCACCCGCGCTTCGACTGCCGCACGTCCGTCGGGGTTGCGCGGGCGGCGGCGGGTGATCGAGGGCATAGCCGGAATCCTAGGTGGCAGGGGGTCGGGTGGGCGACGTACGCTCGTTGCCGGACACAGTGTCCGACATAGTGACCACGGAGCGCCTGACCTCGGCCTCCGACCCACCACGAGGAGCAACACACGTGAAGTACCGACTGCTGGGCAACACCGGGGTGTACGTCTCGGAGATCTCGCTCGGCGCGATGACCTTCGGTGGCAAGGGGCACCCGCTCTGGGGCACCCTCGGTGGGCTGGCGCTGCCCGAGGTGCAGCGACTGGTGGACACCGCGCTGGACGCGGGCGTCAACTTCGTCGACACCGCCGACGGCTACAGCGACGGCGAGAGCGAGGAACTGCTCGGCCAGGCGCTCGGCAAGCGGCGTCGCGACGTCGTGCTGGCGACGAAGGTGCACTCCCGGACGGGCCCCGGCCCGAACGACGTCGGCACCTCCCGGCTGCACATCATGCAGAACCTGGAGGACAGCCTGCGCCGGTTGGGCACCGATCACATCGACCTGTACCAGATCCACAACTTCGACCAGGTCACCCCGATGGAGGAGATGCTGCGCGCGCTCGACGACGCGGTCCGGCAGGGCAAGGTCCGCTACATCGGCGCCGCCAACTTCGCCGCCTGGCAGATCTCCAAGGCACTGGGCATCTCTGCCCGGGAGAACCTGGCCGGGTTCGTCTCGGTGCAGGAGTACTACTCGCTGCTGGGCCGGGACGTGGAACGCGACGTGGTGCCGATGGCGCTCAACGAGGGTGTCGGGCTGACCGTCTGGAGCCCGCTCGCCGGTGGTTTCCTCTCCGGCAAGGTCAGCCGGGACGGCGCCGTCGCCGACAGCGGCGCGCGTAGCGCCCAGCCCGGCTACGCCAGCTTCACGCCGTTCGACCCGGAGCACGCCTTCGGGGTGGTCGACGTGCTCAAGGGCGTGGCCGAGCGGCACGAGGTCAGCCCGGCCCGGGCGGCGGTCGCCTGGCTGCTGTCCCGGCCGGCCGTGACCAGCGTGATCGTCGGTGCCCGCAAGCACGAGCAGTTGGTCGACAACATCGCCGCCTCGGACCTCACGCTGACCGCGGAGGATCTCACCGCGCTGGACGAGGCCACCAAGCTGCCCGTCGCGTACCCGAACTGGATCCAGGAAGGGTTCTTCGCCGGGATGCGCTACCCGCAGTAACGCGGCCCGGCCGACCTACTTGAGGATGAGCCTGTTGGTCTGGTCGAAGACGTCCAGGTCGGCAAGGGTCTCGATGACCGAGGTGGAGAGTGGGACGGGGAACCGGTCGCGGGCGAAGAAGCCGGCGTCGGTGGTCTCGTCGGTGACCCGGGCCAACTGCCCGTCCCACTCCTCCACCTTGAACGCCGTCGTGAACACCTGGTACGTGTGGCCGTACATGTTGGTGCTCGTCCGGTCCGGGCCGGTGTAGAGGGCGAACGCGCAGACCCGCAGCGCGCGCAGCCCGGTCTCCTCACGGACCTCGCGCACCGCGCAGTCGGCGATCGACTCGCCCAGCTCCATCGCGCCGGCCGGCATGGCCCACTGGCCGTTGTCCGAGCGTTTGATCAGCAGAATGCGTCCAGCGTCGTCGTTGACCACGGCTCGGGCGCCGACGAACATCAGCGTCCGGTCCCCGGCGAGCGCGCGTAACTGCCCCACGTACGAGTCGGCCCAGGAGATGCTCACCTGCGCCAACTTACGGGGGTTCCCAACGTGTGACCGGCGACACTAGCTTGTTACCCATGCGTAGCACGATGATGGGCGCCCCCCTGCAGATCTCCCGGATCCTCGACCACGGCGCACTGGTGCACGGCACGGCCGAGGTGGTCACCTGGACGGGCGCCGAACCCCGCCGGATGACGTACGCCGAGGTCGGTCGTGCCGCCGCCCGGCTGGCACACGCGCTACGCGACGAGTGTGGGGTGAGCGGCGACGAGCGGGTCGCCACCTTCATGTGGAACAACAACGAGCACCTGGTCGCCTACTTCGCGGTGCCGAGCATGGGTGCGGTGCTGCACACGCTCAACATCCGGCTCTTCCCCGACCAGGTCGTCTACATCGCCAATCACGCCGAGGACCGTGTGGTGCTCGTCGACAGCACGCTGCTCCCGCTGCTGGCCCGCGTGATCGGTGAGCTGACCACGGTGCGGCACGTCGTGGTGGTCGGCGGCGGCGACCCGGCGCCGCTGGTGGCGGCTGCCGGCGACCGGATCACTGTGCACCACTGGGACGCGTTGCTCGCCGACCGGCCCGACACGTACGACTGGCCCGAGGTCGACGAGCGTGACGCCGCGGCGCTCTGCTACACGTCGGGCACCACAGGCAACCCGAAGGGTGTGGCCTACTCGCACCGGTCGATCTATCTGCACTCGTTGCAGGTCTGCATGCCTGAGGGTTTCGGTCTCGGGCCGACCGACCGCGAGTTGGCCATCGTGCCGATGTTCCACGCGATGTCGTGGGGCCTGCCGTACGCGGCCTTCCTCTCCGGCGCGTCGCTGATCATGCCGGACCGGTTCCTCCAGGCCGCGCCGATCGCCGAGATGATCGCCGCCGAGCGGCCCACCCTGGCCGGCGCGGTGCCGACCATCTGGACCGATCTGCTGGCCTACCTGGACACCCACGACGTGGACACCTCCTCGCTCGGTGAGGTGATCGTCGGCGGCTCCGCGTGCCCGCCAGCGCTGATGCACGCGTTCGACGAGCGGCACGGAATCGATGTCATCCATGCCTGGGGGATGACCGAGATGTCCCCGCTGGGGTCGGTCTCGCGGCCGCCCGCCGGTGCGACAGGTGAGCAGGCGTGGCGCTACCGCTACACCCAGGGGCGGGTGCCGGCGGGCGTGCAGGCACGGATTGTCGGCCCGTCGGGCGACCCGATGCCCGCCGATGGCAAGGCCGTGGGCGAGCTGGAGGTCCGGGGGCCGTGGGTGACCGCCAGGTACGTCGGTGACGACGCCCCGGACGAGGAGAAGTTCCGCGACGGCTGGCTGCGCACCGGCGACGTGGGCACCCTCTCGCCGGACGGGTACATCACGCTGACCGACCGCGCCAAGGACGTGATCAAGTCCGGTGGTGAGTGGATTTCGTCGGTGGAGCTGGAGAACGCGCTGATGGCCCACCCGGCGGTGCTGGAGGCGTGCGTGGTGGGTGTCCCGGACGAGCGGTGGGACGAACGCCCGCTGGCCACAGTGGTGCTCCGGGAGGGCGCGTCGGTGACCGCCGAGGAGTTACGGGACTTCCTGGCCGGGTCGGTGGCGCGCTGGCAGCTGCCCGAGCGCTGGGCGTTCATCGACACGGTGCCGAAGACGAGCGTGGGCAAGTTCGACAAGAAGGTCGTTCGTTCGCGGTACGCCGAGGGCGAGCTGACTGTCCGGGAGCTGACCGCCCCGTAACGTTCTCCTGAGCCCCGTCGCCTATTGGGCGAAAGAACAACCCTCCCCAGGGGCGGCCCCGGCGTTCGCACCGCGCCGGGGCCGCCCGCTCCACGCGGGGTGACCCGCACACAGTCATTGTTGCGAAGGTTATTCGCTTCTGTCCTGCTGATGGGGAAATCAGGTGGTCAGCGACCCGATCAGGCGTCGCTGGTCATGATGAGCACCTTGCCCACCGTCGAGTCCTCCACCGCCTGGTGCGCCGCGGCTGCCTCGGCCAGGGGGTAGTAGTGCAGCGGCAGGCCGGCGTCCGCGCCCACCCGGATGCCGCCCTGACTGGCCGCCGCCGCCACGTCCTTCACGCCCTGCGCCTTGGCCGCCTTCGGCTCCGTGTAGACCAGCACGAACTGCCAGCGGGCGTTCGGCGCCATCATCGCCCGAATCGGGATGCTCACCTCGGCCCCGCCGTTGTCGGCGTACATGCAGACCGCGCCACCGTGCCGCAGCACCTGCACGTCGGTCGAGGCGTTGCGGGCGGGAGAGACCTCCACGATCGTGTGGACCCCGTCGGGGGCGATCTTGTGGACCTCCTCGACCACGTCCTGCTCCCGATAGTTGATCACAAAGGAGGCGCCGGCCGACGCCGCGAGCTGCGCCTTCTCCGCACTGCTCACAGTGGCGATCACCGTGGCGTCGGCCCAACGGGCGAGCTGGATCGCTGCGTTGCCGACCGCGCCCGCGCCGCCCTGCACCAGCACCGTGTGATCCGCCAACGCGCCGGCCCGCAGCGTGTCCGGCATGAACTCGCCGGCGGTCAGACAACGGTGCGCGGTGAGGAACGGGATGCCCAGGGCTGCGCCCAGCTCGAACGGAGCGGGGCCGAGGCGTACCGCCTGCCGGACCGGCACCAGCGTGTACTCCGCCGTCGTGCCCCACTGTCGCTGCCAGGCGGCCTCCCAGACCCACACCCGCTCACCGATCAGGTCGGGGTCGACCCCCTCGCCGACCGCCTCGACCACCCCCGCGCCGTCCTGCCCGGGGATCTGCCACCCGTCCGGCGGGGAGTTGCGGCGGGACTTCCAGTCGGTCGGGTTGACCCCGGAGACCGCCATCCGCACCAGGACCTCGCCCGCACCCGGCTCCGGCACCGGCCGGTCGACCAGATCGAGCACCGAAGGGTCGCCGTTGCGCTCGTACACGATGGCCTTCATCCGTGGTCTCTACCCGGCTCGACTCCAGTCAACCCAGCTCGTCCACCAGCTCGGGGGTCAGCTCACCGATCGCCTTCAGCGTCACCACGGCCAGCCCGGCGGCGTCCGGATCGAGCGGGTACGAGCCGTGCGGCACCGCCACCACCCGCATCCCCGCCGCCGCGGCGGAGCGCACCCCGTTGGACGAGTCCTCCACCGCCACACAGCGGGTCGGGTCGACGCCGAGGCGCCGCGCCACGCTCAGGTACACGTCCGGCGCGGGCTTGCCCCGCTCGGTCTGCTCGGTGGAGAGGGTCGCGCCGAACGCGTCGGTCAGACCGGTCGCCGCCAGCGCCGCCTCGATCAGCCGGGTCGGCGACGAACTGGCCAACCCGAGCGGCCACCGCGCGGCCAGCCGGCGTACGACCTGGTCGGCACCGTCGATGAGGGGTACGTGGTCCCGGTAGCGTCGGGTCATCTCCTCGACCACCTCGACGGCGACCTGCTCGGCGGTGCGGCCGACGCCCAGCTCTCCGCTGAGGTAGTGGGCCCACTCGCCGGTGCTCATCCCCATCAGTCGGCGTTGCGTGTCCGGCTGCCACGTCCCGCCGTGCGCCGCCACGTACGCCCGACGGACCTCCTCCCACACCGGCTCGGAATCCACGATCACGCCGTCCAGGTCGAATACCACCGCATCCGTCACGGGCCCATCCTGCCCGACGGATGGGCGCCCGGTCAGCCGGGCAGCGCGGGCAGGCCGAGCGGGCTGTCCTCGGGGAGCAGGGTGTGGCCGGCCCGGGCGATCGGCTCCAGCAGCTCTTGGAGCCGGTCCGTGTCCTGGGAGCCGAGCGCCTGCCACGGATGTGCGGCGGCCCGGTCGGTGGCGTCCTCGACGGCCTGGAACGCGGCCCGGGCGTGGTCGGTGGCCGCGCCGTCCCCGGTCAACCAGCCCCGCTGGGTGAGCCGCTCGCGGGCGGCGTGCCACTGCTCCTCGGACCAGCCCCGACCCAGCAGGTACTGCGGCGGCGAACCGTCGAGCGCGACCCGCCCGGTAAGCGTCTCCACCGGGTCCAGGCCGGCGGCCACCAGCGCCGCCACGTGCCCGTCGCCCCGGTGTTCGCGCAGCGTGGTGGCGGCCTGCCAGAGCCGCGCGAGAGGGTACTCCCCGACCGGGAGCGCCGCGTTGACCGCGGCGAGCACCCGGCCGGCGGTCTGCGCCGCCGAGGCGGCCCGCTCCAGCAGGTCGGCGGCCTCCACCAGGTGCGACTCGGGCAGCTCGTAGGTCAGCTCGGCGAGCGCCTGCACGGCACCGGTCAGGCGGGCGCGCAACGCCTCCTGCGGGGTGGCCAACCGCCACACCGCCGGCAACGCGCGGGCCACCATCGGCGGCGCGAAGTTGAAGAAGGCGGCGATCACCGGGGCCGCCTCGGTGGCTCCCAGCGGCGCGGCCCGGCCGGCGAAGTAACCACGCCAGTAGCCGCGCAGCCCGACCGCCTCGTACGCGGCACGGGCCCGGGGGTGGAGGTAGGTGACCGCGTGCACCGGCTCGAAGTACGCCCACATCGACCGGGCGGTCCGCCCAGGCTCGTCCAGCGCCGTCACATGCACCTCCGCGTCCCGGGTTCCGGATGCTCACCCCGGGCGGCGAACCGCCCGGGGTGACGCCGAACCTACTGCCGCTGGGTGACGGGCCGGAAGCCCCATGTGAACAACTCCATCGCGACCCGGCGGCAACCGGGACGACCCGGACAGGTCACTGGGCGGCGAGCACGTCCACCACGAAGCGCAGCGGGCCGGTCGGACGTCCATCGCCGGCGGCCGCTTCGTTGCCGTACGCCAGCTCGCCCGGAATGTCGAGCTGCACCCGGCTGCCCACCGTCACACCGACCAGGCCCTGGTCCCAGCCGGGGATGACCTGGCCGACGCCGATCGGGAAGGTCGCCGGCTGCCCGGCCTTCCAGGAGGAGTCGAACTCCTTGCCGTCCTTGTAGAACACCCCCACGTAGTTGGTGGTGATGTTCTGGCCCTTCTGCACGGCCGGGCCGGTGCCCTTGATCAGCGGGGTGACCGTGAGCTTCTTGAGGTCACCCGTGCCGGGCGCCACCGTCGGCTTGCTACCCAGCGCCGGGTCGGCGCCCTCGGGCAGCTGCGGAGCGGGCGGCGCGCCGGCCTCGTCGGGGGCCGGGGCAGAGGCGGACGGGGTCGCGTCGGCCTGCGTCTTGGGCTTGTCGTCGCCCCCGCCGATCGTCACGAAGACGCCGATCAGCACCCCGACCACGGCGACGGCGGCGAGGCCGCTGGCCCACGCGTTGCGCTTGCGCCTCGCGTCGGCGGCCTTCTTCTCCGCCAACTGGGCGGCCAGGCGGCGCCCCGACTTGGTTGCCGGGCTCTGGTCCGGGCCCTTCTGCTGCGTCCGCTCGCTCACGTCGTCGACTCCCTGCTGCGAAGTGTGGCCGGCACCCGGTGCCGGGGGGAAAGCCGACGCACACGGTACCCGCACCGCGGCCTACCGTGCCGGCCGCGGACGCCTCGGATCGCCCAGCGCGACAGTTCCGGGGTCTTCCCGGGCGCCTATTCCGGGACGACCATGAAGTCGGTCACGAACGAGGTGACCCGGCCATCGGCGGCACGACCGATCCAGGTGCCGTAGCAGCCGTCGCCCCAACCCGTGGCCACGGTGACGACGTTGGCGCCGCTGGCCTCGTCCAACACGGCGCTGATCAGCCCCGGAACCGGGGACGAGGGCAGCTCGGTCGGGATGAACACCTCCTCGACCCGGTCGGAGTCCCAGCCCTCCAGGACGGCGAGCGCGGTCGGGTCGGCGAAGGTGCCGACACCGGCGTCCACCCCGTACCCGAAGTAGTCGTCCGCGCCGAGCGTGGCGACGTCCTGGTCACCCGCGACGGCCGGCTCCCAACGGATCGTCGGCTCGGCGGAGACGACCAGCTCCAACGCGGCGACCCGTCGGTCCACCTCGGCGTCCTCCCGGAGCACCACCGCCACCCAGGCGCGGGCGGGATGCCGCCCCGGCGGCACGGTCACCGTGAACGGCTCCGCCTCCGGGCACACCAGCGGGTCACACCCGACCACGCGGCCGGTCGGCAACACGATGTCGCCCACCGGGTGAACCTCGATCACGTATCCGCCGTGCTCGTCGGTGAAACGGGCGCCGGGCGTCAGTAACCGGTCCAGATCAGGGGTGTACGGCATGGGGGCTCCTCCGGTCGCCAGCGGCCGGCGGAGCGTACCCGGCCCGGCGGACACCGCCGCCGCTGCCGTACGTCAGGCGCTCTTGCGGGGTGCGGTCTTGCGCGCGGCGGTCTTCTTCGCCGGCTCCGCCTTCTTCGCGGCTGCCTTCTTGGCGGCGGTCTTCTTCGCCGGCTCGGCCGTCTTCTTCTCGGCCGTCTTCTTCGCAGCTGTCTTCTTCGCGGGTGCCTTGGCCGCCTTCTTCTCGGCTGCCTTCTGCGCCGACCGGGCCGACGAGATGGGCGTCGGCTCGCCGCCGCCACCACCACTGCGGGCGGGCTGCTCGCCGCGAGCCGCCTTGGCGCGCTCCACCGAGGCCTTCAACGCGGCCATCAGGTCCACCGCCGCGGCCGGGGCCTCCTCGACCTCCTCCGGCTGGACGACCTCCCGACCCTCCACCTTGGCGTCGATGACCTCCTGCAACGCGGCCCGGTAGTCGTCGGTGAAGACGTCCGGCTCGAACTCGCCGGTCATCGAGTCGATAAGTGAGCTGGCCATGGCCAGCTCCGGCGGGCGCACCTTGAGGTCCTCGTCGAGGAAGCCGAAGTCCGGGGTACGGATCTCGTCCGGCCAGAGCATGGTGTTGAGCAGCAGCACACCCTCGCGGACCCGCAGCGTGGCCAGCTGCTCCCGCTGGCGCAGCGCCACCTTGACGATGGCGACCCGCTCCGAGTCGATCAGCGCGTCGCGCAGCAGCACGTACGGCTTGGTCGCCGCGCCCTCCGGCTCGAGAAAGTACGCCTTGTTGTAGAGGATCGGGTCGACCTGCTCGGCCGGCACGAACTCCAGCACGTCGATGGCACGGGAGCTGGTCAACGGCAGGTCGGCGAAGTCCTCGTCGGTGAGGATCACCATCTCGCCACCGCCGATGTCGTAGCCCTTGGCGATGTCGTCGTAGGTGACCTCTTCGCCGCAGACCGAGCAGGTGCGCTTGTAGCGGATCCGACCGCCGTCCTCGCGGTGCACCTGGTGGAACCGAATGTCCTTCTCCTCGGTGGCGGAGTAGAGCTTCACCCCGATCGAGACGAGCCCGAACGACACGGCTCCCTTCCAGATGGCACGCATCCTGCGCTCCCTTCCCCGGTCTCGACCATGCTCGCATCCGAAAGAACCTGACGCGAGGTGTTCGGGCTGCTACTACAGTCGGGTCGTGCCCGGCGCGCCGCTCAAGCCGATGCTCGCGATGACCGGGCCGCTCCCGGCGGGTGACGGCTGGGCCTACGAGTTCAAGTGGGACGGCGTCCGCGCCCTGGCCGACATCTCCGGCGGCGGCCAGCACCTGTATGCCCGTTCCGGCGTGGAGATCACCGCCGCGTACCCGGAGCTGGCCACACTGCCCGAGCAGGTCGACGACGCGCTGCTCGACGGCGAGGTGGTGCTGCTCGGCCAGGGCGGGCAGCCGTCGTTCACCGCGCTGGCCGAGCGGATGCACGTACGGGACCGGAACAAGGCGGCCCGGTTGGCCGCGGTCATGCCGGTGACGTACATGATCTTCGACCTGCTCCGGTTGAACGGCGACGACCTGACCGGCTGGCCGTACGAGCGCCGCCGGGAGGCGCTGGACGCGCTCGCGCTCGGTGGCCTCCGGTGGGCGGTGCCGCCGACGTTCAACGACGGGCCGGCGACCTACGAGGCGGCCGGGGAGCACGGCCTGGAGGGTGTGATGGCCAAGCGGGTCGGGGCCGTCTACCGCCCGGGGGTGCGCTCGCCGGACTGGGTGAAGGTCAAGCTGGAGGTGACCGGCGACTTCGTCATCGGCGGTTGGCGACCGGGCGCGCGCCGGATCGGCGGGCTGCTGGTCGGGGTCCCCGGCCCGGACGGTCGGTTGATCTACCGGGGTCGGGTCGGTGGCGGGATCGGCGCGGCCATCGAGCGGCAGCTCCTCGCCGAGCTGGAGCCGCTGCGCTCCGGCGTGTCACCGTTCGCGCCGGGTGTGCCACGCGAGGATGCGCGGGGTGCCATCTGGGTAGAACCCCTGGTGGTGGTGGAGGTGAAGTACGGCCAGCGCACCCCCGACGGCCGGCTGCGCTTCCCCCGGGTGCTGCGGCTGCGCCCGGACAAGCCTCCGGAGGAGGTCGACGATGCCGACTGAGCGGCTACGGGTGGACGTCGAGGGCCGTGCGCTGGAGCTGTCCAACCTGGACAAGGTGCTCTACCCGGCGGCCGGGTTCACCAAGGGTGAGGTGATCGACTACTACACCCGGATCTCCCCGGTGCTGCTGCCGCACCTGCGGGACCGACCGGTCACCCGGATCCGCTTCCCCAACGGGGTGGACGACAAGTCGTTCTTCGAGAAGAACAAGCCGGCCGCGACCCCGGACTGGGTGCGGGTGGAGAATCTGCCCGCGCCCGGGTCGACGAAGGGCCGGGAGACCATCGACTACGTGGTCGCCGACGACCTGCCCACCCTGGTCTGGCTGGCGAACCTGGCCGCGCTGGAGCTGCACACACCGCAGTGGAAGGTCGGCCAGGACCCGGACATGATGGTCGTCGACCTGGACCCGGGGCCGCCGGCCGGGCTCGCCGAGTGTTGCCCCGTGGCGGTCCTGATGCGCGACCGCCTCGCCGACGACGGCATCGAGTCGTACCCGAAGACCTCCGGCAAGAAGGGCATGCAGCTCTGCTGCCCGATCGCCGGCACCCAGTCGTCGGATCTCGTCTCCGACTACGCCCGGCGGATCGCCCAGGAGTTGGAGCAGGCCCACCCGAAGCTGATCGTGTCGAAGATGGCGAAGAACCTCCGGCCGGGCAAGGTCTTCATCGACTGGAGTCAGAACAACGCGGCGAAGACCACAGTGGCGCCGTACTCGCTGCGAGCCCAGTCGGTGCCGTCGGTGTCGACGCCGCTGACCTGGGACGAGGTCGAGGCCGGCGCGCGCGGCCGGAAACCGGCCGTCCGCCAGTTCACCGCCGCCGAGGTCCTGGCCCGGGTCGAGGAGTACGACGACCTGCTCGCCCCCCTGCTCGACGGCGGCCCGGAACTGCCCACCCGCTGACGGGTGCGCGGCCCGGCGTCCACGTCGGTGGACGCCGGGCCGAGTCGGCTACCGGCTCAGCGGCGGCCGAAGACCTTGCGGCTGGAACCGAGGCGCAGGAGCACCGTCTCGCCGGTGGCGTCCTGGACCCCGTCGTTGTCGGTGATCGCGTACACCTCGCCGTTGCCGGCCACCGTCAGACCCTCCAGCTTTTCCTGCGTCCACCCGTTGGTGGCGCGCAGCGCGGGCAGCACGTCGACGGCGAGCGTCTTCGGCAGCACGGTCAGCGGACCGGTCGCCGCCGCACCGGGCAGTGGCACCGTGTAGATCCGCTTGACAGTGGCGGCCGGGCCGTTCAGCTTGTCCCGCTCGATGACCGCGAGCCGGTCACCGACCACTGTGATCTCGGAGAGGCCCATCCAGTCGCCGGGCACTGTGGTGGCCCCCAACCGGTACCCGAACCAACTCCAGGTGCCCGCCGCGACGTCGTAGCGGCCGAGCCGGACGATGCCGGCCGGGTCGGTGCTCAACTCCCGCTGCACGGCCACCCAGACGATCTCCCGGCCCTGCCGGTCGGTGGTCGCGGTGACCCCCTCCAGGCCCTGCTTACCGAGGCCGGCGGCGACCTCGGCGGGCAGCGCGACGGTCTGCCGGGTCACCCCGGCGGCGTCGAGCCGGACCAGCGTGTTCTCCGCGCCCTTGGCGCCCTCCACAGCGAGCCAGAAGCCGCCCTGCGGACGGGCGAAGATGCCCTCCGCGTCGTACCCGATCGGAGCGCCGGCCGCGTCCCGCACCGGCAGCGCGCCGGTGATCACGGCTGGGGTCCGCTTCGCGTCGACGGTGAGGATGCGGGTCTGGCCGTACGCCGCGTCGGTGACGCTGTAGAGCTGGTCCCGCTTGCCCGGGACGGCGCTCAGCGCGCCGAGTGCGCCCCAACCGGTCGGGGTGCCGGCCCGGTCGGTGCCGGAGACGATGCTCGGGAACGCCGGGGTGCCCTTGCCGAGCTGGAAGAGCGACACCGAGGCCCGCACGTTCACCGAAGCGTCGTCCTCCTCACTGGAGACCGCGAGCAGCCCGCGCGACGGGATGGGAAGCAGCCCCTCCGGCCCGTTGGTGGTCGGCAGGACCTGCCGGAAGACCGGCCGGGTGGGGTCGCCCAGGTCGTAGACGGCGACGAAGTTGCTCCGCTCCGAGCCGACGAAGGCGTAACGGACGCCGTCGTACTCGGCGACGGCCACGCCCTCCGGCTCGGTGCCCTTCTTGGCGGCCCGGTCCTCGTTGTGCAGCCCGTACGTGACGGCGAGCCGCTCGAAGGTGTTGCCGGCGTCCCAGGCGACGCGTCCGCTGCGACTGTCGAAGACCGACCAGCCACGGGTGCCGCCGTGCCAGTCGCCCTCATTGGCGGTGGCGAGATAGCTGTCGTCGACCCAGGCCACCGCGTCCGGCTCGCGCGGTACGTCGGTGATGCTGCCGGTCAGGTCGATGACACCGTCCTTCTTGGTGTCGATGCCGCTGATCGTGGCGGTGCCGGCGCTGAACACCTTGGTGATCCGACCGGTGGGCAGATCGATCAGGACGACGCCGTTGTTCTCCTGAAGCGTCACGGCCAACTGGTTGCGGCTGTTGATCGAGACGTACTCCGGCTCGGGGTCGGTCGGCGCGGCGAGGCCGGCCTGCGCCAGCGCGGGCAGCGCACTGCCGTCGGCCCCGGTCAGCGCGACCGGCCGCAGCCGCCAACCGGCCGGTGCCTTCCCGGCCAGGTCGACGATCTGCACGAAACCTGCGGGCGCCTGGGGCAGGTCGCCCTCCTCGCCGCCGGGCGGGGTGGCCTCCTCGTCGCGCTCGTTCTCGATGGCGATCGCCGCGTACCGCTTGTCAGTGCTGATCGCGATGGAGTCGGGCTGACCGCCGAGATCGAAGCTGGCCACCCGCTTCCGACTGGCCAGCTCGATCACGTCGAGTCGGCCGGACGGCGCGGTGTAGCTGGCGCTGGTGTTCACCACCACCAGCACGTACCTGCCGACCACGGCGACCGAGGTCGGCTCGTCCTCGGCGTTGCCGAGCTGGGCCAGGGAGAGCGTGCCGAGACCGCGCGGCCGGTCGGCACGGGAGATGTCCAGGAAGCCGATGCGCCGGGCCAGCGCGTCGGTGTGGATCAGGGTGCGACCGTCCTCGCTGACCGCGGAGATCTCGGCGACCGTCGCGGTCGTCGGATCCTCGCCGGCCGGACGGTTCTGGAACACCGGGTACGTGGCGACCCGGTCGAAGGCGAGCGAAGGGTGGTGGTGCGCGCCGGCCGACGCGGGGGTGGCCCCGGTCAGGCTGGCGGCGGCGACACCGGCTGCGGTGAGCGCGGTGAATGCTCTTCTGAGTGTCAAGGACTTCCTCCGTTAGGTCGTACCCGCACGGAGGCTGACAGTTGTTGGGGAGCGTCAGCTTGCGCCGACATGAACAGTCGGCGAAGCACCGCGCAGCCGCCACCAGGCACCCACGACCAGGGTGACCGTGACGACGGTGACCGCGACGTCGCCGGCCAGGGCCGCCGCCGGGCTCGCCGGGGAGTACGGCGGCACCAGGTACGCGAACGCGGAGGCCATGACCAGGCCCGCCGTGCCAGCCACGAGCACGTGCCGCTGCCCCCAACCGTTGCGGGACGACCAGTACGCGATCAGCCCACCGGCGGCGGCCGCTAGCGCCAGCGCGATCGCCATCCCCGCCCAACCGGGCGTCAGGTCGGAGCCGAGGCGGACCAGGACGACCGGCAGGCCCACCCAGAGCGGATGCGGCGCCCGACGGGCCCGGCGCGGGCGGGTGCGGCGCCAGCGGGGCAGCAGGGCGACCGCGACCAGTACGAGGACCAGCACCGCGGCGAAGGCCAGCTGGAGCGGGCTGGCCAGGAAGTTCTTCCGGCCGCTGCTGTCCGAGAAGATCAGCAGGCTGCCGAGCAGGTAGAGCACGCCGACCACGGCGAGACCGGGCCGGCCCAGCCACGGCTTCAGCCGTCGCTCCGGCCCGAGGAACGACTCGATGAGCACGATCGGCGCGCAGATGGTCAGCACGATGTGGTTGCCCACGTAGTCGAAGGCCTGCCGGAGGCTGAATTCGAGCCCCGGCACCAGCGTCGCCTCGGCGGCGGCGCGGGTGTCGGCGTACTGGGTGTCGTCGAGGAAGTCGCTGTTGAACAGCGACTGGTCGACCAGCCCGGCCTGGAGTACGCCGAACGCGGCGGCGAGCAGCACGATCGTCGGCCAACCCGCGCCGAGGTGCCGGGCGGTCTCCCGGATCAGGATCGCCGCGCCGCCGTACATCGGCCCCAGGAAGATGAGCACCGGGAGGAAGTCGTCAATGGCGAAGCCACCCCATGAGCACTCCGCCGCCCAGGGTGCGAGCAGCAGCAACGCGATCACCGGCAGGAGCCGCCGGCGCAGTGGCAGACGCGCAGCGGCGGCAGGGCGGTCGGAGGCGGCAGGGCGGTCGGCGGTGGGATGGTCGGCGGCGACGGGGTCGGGTCCAATCGGCACGGGCGCTCCTCGACGGCGTCGCGGGGGTCATCTACACCGTGCGCGGGCCACCCGGTCACCCGATACGGCCATCGGTCGGCGACCGGGGTGACCAAAGTCGTTGAGTACTGTGGTGCCGACGTCGACCCCGGGGAGCGTGGAGATGCAGCCAACCGTCACGGCCGACCTGGCGGCCCGACCCGTCGAGGTCGAGCTTCCGCTGCTCAGCTACCGCGACGAGGCGACCGGCGAGCGCGTCGACCTGACCGCACAGCAGGTCGGCTCGTGGGCGGCCCGCAGCGCGAGCCTGCTGCGGGACGGCTGCGGGCTCGGCCCCGGCAGCCGCGTAGCGGTCCTGCTGCCGCCGCACTGGCGTACCGCCGCGGTGTTGTTGGGCGCCTGGGCCTCCGGCCTGGCGGTGTCGTTCCGACCGCGCGCCACAGCGGGCCTGGCGGTGCTCGAACCCGGCGGCGACCGGCCGTTCGACGCCGTCTTCGTAACGCCGGAGCGGCAGGACGACTGGCTGGAGGACGTGCCGGACGCGCCGCACCGCTATCTCGTCGGCACCGGGCCGGGGCAGGTGGACGACGTGCCGTTGGGCTGGTTGGACTGGTCCGCCGAGGTGCTTCGACACGGCGACGCCGCGCCCGACCACACCGCCATCCACCCGTCGGACCCGGCCACCGCGGACGGCACCACCTACGGCCAGTGGGGTGCGCTCGCCCAGGAGTTCGCCGGGATGCTGGAGCTGCGTGCCGGTGACCGCCTGTTGGTCGACGCCGCGGAGACCGAGCAGCCGCTGAAGTGGTTGCTCGCGCCGCTCTCGGCCGGCGCTTCCGTGGTCATCAGCGCCAACCTCGACCCGTCGCGACGGGACGCGGTCGTCGCCGCCGAACGGGTGACCCGGGTCCTCTGAGGCCGTCTCGTCACCCGTCCGGTGGAGGCCATCCGTTCCGCCCGCTCTCATGTTTTTCCCGCTCCTACGCTTCGCCGAAGGCACGCGCGGTCAGTGCGCCGGCCACTGTGCACGTTGGCGGAGGGGACATGGCGTTGAGGCGTACCCGTCGGACTCTGGTTTCGGCGGTGGCCGGCGGCCTGCTCGCCCTCGGGGTGGTCGCGCCCGGTCCGGCGGCGCCGCCGCCCCGCGCTGCCCAGGCCGACGGCCCCACCGCCCCCGACCGGCGCGAGCCGCGCCCACCGCTGCTCCCCGCCGACTTCCAGGGCACCGGCCGGTACATCGTGCGTGACCTCGGCATCGACGTTCCGTTCAGCTGGCAGGGCCGGAACGGCAACAGTCAGATGACCGCCGGCGGCCCGGACCACCCGATCTGGTTCACGAACCTGATCTACGAGAACACGCTCTACACGCTCACCTACAGGTGGCCGAACATTCCGCTGTTCCCGCCCCGCGCGTGCAGCAAGATCCCGGGGTTCTTCAACCGGCAGATCTTCAACGACAAGCTGAAGACCTCCCGCTACGTGGGTCCGGAGATCCTGCAGGGTGACCAGGACCGGCACGTCGACCACTGGCGGGTCGGCGTCGTCGGCGGTTCGACAGTGCCGGGGGAGTTCTTCCGGTTCCCGCTCGCGCTCGGCGACATCTACGTCGACCAGCGGGACCCGAGCCGCTGGTGGCAGGTGTTGCAGTTCGGCCTGCAGAACCTCTTTGACCCGGAGCTGGACGAGTGGTTCACGATGCAGACGTTCGACCACCGCCCCGGCGAGGTCACACTCCCCGACCGCTGCCCACCCCCCACCTCGTAAGGCGCGCTGGTCACAGGGCGAACAGCAGGGCGGCGTCCAGGAGGACCACTACGGCGGTGGCGAAGTGGATGCCGAAGGCGACGGCCTTCGTCCCGCCGTTCCGCAGCACGATGACGGTGTCGCCAAGCGGGACGAGCGCGACGACCAGCATGAACCACGCGACCGCGTCGGCGGTGGTGAAGGCGATCAGGGTGAGGCCGAGCAGCCCGAAGGTGAGGTCCTTCAGGCCCTTGACCGTCAGGTAGGCGGGATCACCGTCCGGCCGGGCCGGAACGCCGTACCCCGCGGCTGCGGCCTGGGGCACCAGCAGGAACCGCAGACCGATAAAGGCAACGAAAAGGCTGAGTACGACGGCGAGCCCGTAGGCAAGGGGTGCCAGCATGAGTCTGCTCCAATTCCTAGCGGTGCTAGATGTGAGAGCGACGCTAGCAGAGCGCCGGCAGGATCGCTAGCGGTGCTAGGATCCTGTCATGTCGACACAGGCGCGCCGGCAGCGTGAGCGGGCTGAGCGGGAGCAGGCAATCATCAGCGCGGCACGGGACCTGGCGTTGGCAGAAGGCTGGGACGCGGTGACCACCCGGCGGCTCGCCGCCGAAATCGAGTACAGCCAGCCCGTCCTCTACAGCCACTTCAAGGGCAAGGACGCCATCATGGCGGCGGTAGCCGTCGAGGGCTTCGCCGAGCTGGCCAACGCCGTGGCCACGGCCCGAGCCTCGGCCGCCAGCCCCCGGCAGGCGGTCGCCGACGTGGCAGCCGCGTACGTCGCGTTCGCCCAGCAGCGGCCCGCGATCTACGACGCGATGTTCACCCTCGCCGTGGACCTGCCGTTCGCCACTCAGGACGTCCCGACGGACCTGGCCCGAGGCTTCGCCGAACTGTCCGAGACAGTGCGCCCGGTCGCTGGGGACGACGACCTGGAGACGGTCACCGAAACCTTCTGGGCCGGCCTGCACGGGCTGGTCACGCTGATGCGCAGCGGCCGACTCCGCCGCGCCGGCCACGACCACCGGCTGGCGGTGCTGGTGGCCCGCTTCTCCCGGTGAGCGCTGCCGCGCGCACCGAATTCACCGACCGCTGGGCCTGGGCGTGCGCCGGGCGCAGTGCGCGAGGTGGTCAACCGGCAGGGCGCACCGCGCGCCGCCGGGCAGTGGCCGATCACAGAAGACCCAATGTCGTACGCCCTGCTGGTCCTCCGCCGAGACGGTCACCCCGCCCGGCTCGACCCGCGCGCTGAGCCGGACCAATACCCGAGCGGCGGTACGCGCGAAGATCCGGGCGCGCAGCAGGTCAGGCGCGGTGATCGGCAGGTGGATCACCCAGCGGTCGCTCATCGGTAGCGGCGCTGTTCGAAGATCTGCCAGGGCTGCGGCGACTCTTCCCACCTTCTCGTCGGAGGTGGCTCGTCGCGTCGGCTCGCCGGCCGACGGGTCTGGTTGCGCACGGTGGTTGCCCTTCGTCGGATGGGATCGACGTGGAGGGGCGGTCTCCGCCGGTTGCGCTCGGCGGAGACCGCCCACCTGCGGCCGTTCGGGGGTACGGCAGCAGGTCCGCGCGGGGGAGCGCGGCGGGTGGGGCCTGAACAGCGATGCGAGACCAGTACGAGAGGCGCCAACCGACCGCAGCGGCACCGCATCACCGAGAGCGACGCTACCGATACCTGTCACCTCTGTCAACGCTCTCCTATCTTGCAAATCTCGCTGCTGTGGTTGCTGCTGCTTCCCTTCCAGTTGTTGCCGCTCTTTCACCCGGTGCTCGATACTGGGCGGGCCAACCGACTGCAAGGGGCCTCCGCGTGCCGATTCCCCCGACCATGAGCGAGTTGATCGATGATCTGCTGAGGCGGATCAAGGTGGGTGAGTTCCCGCCCGGGTCGCAGATACCGTCCACCCAGCAGCTGTCCGACCACTACGACGTGTCGGTGTCGACCATCCACCGTGCGGTGGCGAAGCTGCGGAAGCAGGACGTGCTCGTCGGACGTCCGGGGCGCGGGGTCTTCGTCGCGGAGTCCCGCATGCGCTGACGCTCGCTGGCTGCCCGGAGCACGGTGCACGAGGCGTGACTGCCTGAAGGGTGCATGAGGCGTGACTGCCTGAAGCGTTGCCCGAGGCGTGACTGCCCGGAGCGCGGTGCGCGGCTGCCCGGCGCTGCCAGTGGCCGCCGTCCACGCCGTACGGCTGATTCGTTTACGACATCAGCTCCATAGGGGGCGCGCGAGACACCACGTCCCCGCCCCGCGGCCGCACCCACCGCGCTGATCGACTCGGGTTTCAGGAAACCGGGGCATCGAAGCGCCCCGGACACCGCGACTTCCTGAAAACCGAGTCGATCAAGGCCGCGCGCGCGTCGTTAGTCGAGGGACGGCAGCGACGGGCCGAGGACGTCGTCGGCGTCGACGATCGTGTACGCGTACCCCTGCTCGGCGAGGAAGCGCTGCCGGTGTGCCGCGTATTCGGTGTCGATCGTGTCCCGGGACACCACAGTGTAGAAGTGCGCCTGCCGGCCGTCGGCCTTCGGCCGGAGCACCCGGCCCAACCGCTGCGCCTCCTCCTGCCGCGACCCGAACGTCCCCGACACCTGGATCGCCACCGCCGCCTCGGGCAGGTCGATGGAGAAGTTGCCGACCTTCGAGATCACCAGGGTGCGGATCTCCCCGGTGCGGAACGCGTCGAAGAGCCGCTCCCGCTCCTTGTTGGTGGTCGAGCCCTGGATGATCGGCGCGTCCAGGTACTCGCCGAGCTGGTGCAGCTGATCGATGTACGCGCCGATCACCAGCACCTGGTCGTCCGGGTGCCGGTCGACAAGCGCCTTGACCACCGGCAGCTTGGTGCGGGCGGTGGCCGCCATCCGGTAGCGCTCCTCGGCCTCCGCAGTCGCGTACGACATCCGCTCCGCGTCGGTCAGGGTCACCCGGACCTCGGTGCACTCGGCCGGGGCGATCCAGCCCTGCGACTCGATGTCCTTCCACGGCGCGTCGTACCGCTTCGGGCCGATGAGGCTGAACACGTCACCCTCGCGGCCGTCCTCGCGTACCAGAGTCGCGGTGAGGCCCAGCCGGCGGCGGGCCTGGAGGTCCGCGGTGAACCGGAAGATCGGCGCGGGCAGCAGGTGCACCTCGTCGTAGACGACCAGGCCCCAGTCGCGGGCCCCGAAGAGGTCCAGGTGGGTGAACGCGCCGCCGCGCCGCGAGGTGAGCACCTGGTACGTGGCGATGGTGACCGGGCGGATCTCCTTGCGCTCACCGGAGTACTCGCCGATCTCCTCCTCGGTCAGCGACGTGCGGGCGATCAGCTCCCGCTTCCACTGCCGGCCGGCGACCGTGTTGGTGACCAGGATCAGGGTGGTCGCCTTCGCCTCGGCCATCGCCGCCGCGCCGACCAGGGTCTTGCCGGCGCCACAGGGCAGCACCACCACCCCCGACCCGCCGGCCCAGAACGCCTCGACGGCCTCCCGCTGGTACGAGCGCAGCGTCCACGGCTTGCGCCCGTCCTTGCCGGCCTCGGCCAGCTCGATCGGGTGCGCCTCACCGTCGACGTAACCGGCCAGGTCCTCCGCCGGCCAGCCCAGCTTGAGCAGCGCCTGCTTGAGCCGGCCGCGCTCGGACGGGTGCACCCGGATGGTGTCGTCGTCGATCTTGTCGCCGAGCATCCCGGCGAGCTTCTTGCTCTTGGCCACCTCGATCAGCACCAGCCGGTCCAGTGCGCGCAGCACCAGCCCGTACGCCGGGTCGTTGGCGAGCTGAAGCCGGCCGTACCGGTCCATCGTGTCGGCCACGTCCACCAGCAGCGCGTGCGGCACCGGGTAGCGGGAGTACTTGAGCAGCGAGTCCACGACACCCTCGGCGTCGTGCCCCGCGGCGCGGGCGTTCCACAGACCCAGCGGGGTCAGGCGGTAGGTGTGCACGTGCTCCGGCGAGCGTTCCAGCTCCGCGAACGGCGCGATCGCCATCCGGCAGGCTTGCGCGTCGGGGTGGTCGATCTCCAGCAGCAGGGTCTTGTCCGACTGCACGATCAGTGGTCCACCGCTCACGCCAGCGTCCTCTCCTCGGTTGGCCGTCCGGCCGGGACGGGTCGCATACCCGCCGCTGGCCGACCATCCAGTGTTGCACGATGCGGGACGACGAAAGAAAGATGCTCACCGGCCGCAACCGTGACGGCACTCACGAACGTCTAGTAAAGGGACGACTGTCTGGGGAGGTGCCATGGAGCATGTCCGGATTACTTCCCGGCTGGTCACCCTTGTGGTGGTCGTGCTGGTCGGCGCGGGTGCGTGCGCGTTCGATCCGCAGTCCGGCGGGAGTGGTGGCGGGGGAGCCGCCCCAGCCGGTGCGGCGGAACAGGCAACGGGGGCGAGCGACACGTCCCGGCCGGACCAGCACGGCCGGCCCACGCCGGCCGTGCCCACCCCGAAACCCTCCCGGAAACCCACGCCGAAGCCGACCCGCACGGCAGCACCCACGACGACCCCCGGCACCGGTACGCCGACAGTCGCCGGCTGCCCCCAGGGCCAGCACCAGCGTGCCGTGGAGACCCACCTGGCCCGGTTGGGCGGGTTCGGGGCGGTGACAGTGGATGGTCGGCAGTCCGCCGCCGACTGCGCCGCGATCAAGAAGTTCCAGAAGAGGTACGGCATCCGCCCCGTCGAGGGTCGCGCCGGACCGACCACCCTCGACGTGGCCCAGCGCCTCGCCACCACCGACACGACCCGCTGCAAGGCCGGCACCGGCACCACGTTCTGCGTGGACCTGACCCGGCAGACCGTCTGGGCGCTCCGCGGCGGCAAGGTGATCATGGCGCCGACGGTGACCCGCACCGGCATGTCCGGCTACCGCACCCCGGCCGGCACGTACGCCGTCAACTACCGCAACCCCAAGGAGTGGTCCAACCCGTACGAGGTGTGGCTGCCGTACTGGCAGCACTTCACCCAGGGGATGGGCTTCCACGAGACCACCACCTACCTGCACGAGAAGTCGATCGGCTCGCACGGGTGCGTCAACCTCCTGCACGCGGACGCCGTCCGGATGTGGGAGCTCGGAAAGGTCGGCACCCGGGTCGTGCTGATCGGTCGGCGCCCCGGCACCTGAGCGACACGGAGCGAATCACGGCGGTAACCCCCTGTCCGACCGGACTTTCGAGTGTCACCCTGGGAGTCCAGGGCCGGACCGGGCGGGGAGGCTGGGCATGACGGTCGACCGTGACGTGATCGCGGAGCACGAGCAAGCATCACCCGACGAGGTGTCCCGAGCGACAGTGATCGCGTACGCCGTCGCCGCGACGCTCCTCCTCGGGTGGTTCCTCTTCGGCTGGCTGGTGCTCCAGCAGGGCTTCGTCGACTCGGTCGGGGAGTCCGCCGGCGCCGGCTTCGCGCTGCTGCTGATCATCTCGGTGGTCGGCACCGTACGCCGTAGCCGCCGCTGACCGACAGCGCCCGCGCGGGGCGCCGCCGGTCAGTCCGCCACCACCGCCGCGGTGATCCGGTGCAGCGCGAACGTGTGCAGCATCTCGGTCCGTTCGTCCTCGGCCCGCAGGTAGCCGGCACCGATCGAGACCGGCTTGAGCAGGCGCGACGCGGTCGCCCCGTGCGCGTCGACGTACCCGACCCAGACCAGCGCCTTGTCCCGGACCGCCTGCTGGAGCACCGCCAGGGCCTCGCTGTGGGTGTGCGCCGGCACCGGGCCGCCACCCAGCCCCGGCGCGCCGCCGCGCACCACCGCCGGTGCCCGTCGGGCCGCCCGCGCCGCCGCGTCACCGCGTCGGATGTGCTCCACCACGCCGAGCAGCCGGGGCATCGGCAGCTTCGGGGCGGCCAGCGGGTCGATCGTCCGAGTGGTCACCGACACCCGGGGCGGGGCACGCCGGATTCGCGGCCGGGCCAGCACTGTGCTGCCGGTGCCGTCCTCCTGCACCGGGGCGTACCCCACGTCGCGAAGCGCGCCCAGCAGCCGACCAACCTGATACTGCGTGCACAGCACCGTCGGGGCGAGCCGGCGCAGCGCCAACGACTCCAGCCGCCGGTCGGCCAGCACCTCGCTGATCAGCGTCTCGTCGTCGCTGCGCAGGTACGCCCCGGCCAGGCCGACCCGTAGCCCACCGTGCTTACGGGCCACGTCGTCGATCAGGTAGGTGAGCCCCTGCGGCACCGGGGTACGCGACCGGCGCCGGAACACGTCGTGCAGGTCGTTGGCCGTGTAGCCGGAATCCAGTGCCCGTCGCACGCTCGCCGTGGTCACCCGGTGCACGCTGGCCCCGCCGGCCGACTCGAGCTCGGTCATCGCCTCCAGCTCGACGGCGAGCGCCGGCTCGGGTGGGCCGGGCACCACCACGGTCAGATCGGCCTGCACCAGGAAGTGGTCGACCGGTGCGGGCAGCAACGCGTCCAATGCCCGGACGGCACTGGACGGGTCGCCGCTCTCGACGTCCGCGTGCACGCCCAGCGGGTCGTCGCCGCCCCGCTCGTCGGCCGACGTCAGGTCACCGAGCAGCAGCCGACCGTACGAGGTGAGCGCCCCCAAACCCGTCACGCCCAGCTGTGCGGCCTCGGCCAACACCTCCCGGTGGGCGGCCTCCCGGCCCCGGCTGCGGCGTGGGGCCCGCCAGTCCAGCAGGTCCTGCACCTCCTCCGGGGTGGGCGCCGTCGCCGGCTCCAGATCGACGAGTACGCCGAGCACCGCCCGCCGGGTGGCCGGCACGCTGGCCCGTTCGGCCTCGGCGGAGAGCGCGGTGATCGGCCGGTCCCGGTCGTCACGGCGGCCGACCAGCCCCACCTGCCGGGTCATTGTCAGCCAGGCTCGGGCGAGCTGCTCCCACCGTTGGGCCAGCGAGGCGGCCCGCCACACCTCGTACCCGCCGGTCGGCAGAACCTGCTGATCCGCCCCGTACCGGCCGGTGACCGAACCGGGCATCTCCAGCTCACCGACGAGCCCTGCCGCGTACGCGACCTCCAGCAGCAGCGCCGTGGTCGGTTCGTCCAACCCGGCGGTACGCGCCAACCGGCGCAGATCCCGCACACCGATGCCGCCCGAACGCAGCACCGGCGCGGGTTCGTCGGCGAGCTGCTCCAGCAGCCCTTCGGTGTGCCGGACCACCTCCATGGTCTGCCCGGCCCCGGCCGAGTCGACAGCCTTCGGCTCACGCGGCGCGGCGGCCACCTGCGGTGGGCTGGTGCGCAGGGGCCCGAGCGGACCGCTGTCGCGGCGCAGCAGCAGGCCGACCTCGCGGGGCAACTCCACAGTTCCGCTGGCCGTGGACGAGCCGGTCGTCACCGGGACCAGCAGCCGGTTGTCGACGAGCCACCGCACCGGGGAGCCGGTCGGCGCGCCACCGTTGGTCGGGTCGGTGAGGACCGGGTCCTCCGCGCCGAGTGGCGGCGCCTGCAACGCCCCCGGCGGCACGCTGCCCACCGGCGGGCCGGCCGCCAACCGGTCCAGGATCGCCCGGGCCGAGGGCGGGGCGGCGAGCACCGTCCGTCGCAGCTTCGCCGGGTCCGCGCAGAGCGCAGCCGTGCGCGGGTCCAGCTCCGCGGCGGGCCGGCCGAGCCCAGCGGGGTGCGGGGAGACTTCGTCGACGGCGGGTACCACCCGGAGCGCGTGCTCCGGGCCGTACAGCAGGAAGAGCGCACGCAGTCGGCCCACGGCGGCCCGGACGGCCGTCGGAGCCGGCGGTTGCGGCCCGGCGGTCGCCATCGCGAGCACGGTGTCGGTGGCCGTGGTGGCGTCGTCCGGATTTCGGGTGAGGCGGGCGGCGTCGAGGATCTGGAGGGTGAACTGGTCCAGACCGTCCAGAGCGCGGGCCACGGAGACCCGGGACTGGGCCCGGATGGCCAGGGCGGAGACGTCGGCCGGCACGGGCACGACGAGGTCGGGCCGCAGCTGGAGGAGCGCGGCCAGTGACTCGTCGGGCAGCGACCGCAGGTGGTCGGCGAGTGAGGTGGTCATCGTCTTTCCACGCTAGCCCGGCACTGGGCTTCCGCGCCCCTCGGACGTCCGGCCGACTGGGAGTAGCCGGTACGTTTCTCGACATGCCCGCACTGACCGTCGGATTCGACCTCGACATGACCCTGGTGGATTCCCGCCCCGGCATCGCCGCTGCGTACCGGGCACTGACCGCGAGGACCGGGGTGCCGGTCGACGCCGAACTGGCGGTGTCCCGGCTCGGGCCGCCGCTGCGTACCGAGATCGCGCACTGGTTTCCCCCGGATCAGGTCGAGTCGGCCGTGCGGGTGTACCGCGAGCTGTATCCGGCGTACGCGATCACCCCGACGCTCCTGCTGCCCGGCGCGCGGGAGGCCATCGACGCGATCCGTGCGCGGGGTGGCCGGGTGCTGGTCGTCACGTCCAAGATCGGCCGGCTGGCCCGGCTGCACCTGGACCACCTCGGCCTCGCTGTCGACGAGTTGGCCGGCGACCTGTTCGCCGAGCAGAAGGCGACAGCGCTGCGGGAGCACGGCGCCACCCACTACGTCGGTGACCACGTCGCGGACATGGTGGCGGCGGCAGCGGCCGGGGTGCCCGGCATCGGTGTCGCGACCGGCCCGTGCTCCTCCGCTGAGCTGCGCGAGGCCGGGGCGGAAGTGGTGCTGAACGAGCTCACCGAATTCCCAGCGGCGCTCGACGGGATGATCCAGCTAGCCTTGGAGCAGTAGCGGCTCAAGTGAAGCAGGGGTTTTCAGGTGCCTACGGGTCGAGTGAAGTGGTACGACACGGCCAAGGGATACGGCTTCGTCACGAGTGACGAGGGCGGCGACGTGTTCCTGCCCAAGGGGGCACTGCCGGCGGGTGTCACCGACCTCAAGGGTGGCCAGCGGGTCGACTTCAGCGTGGTGGACAGCCGTCGGGGCGCGCAGGCCATGGGAGTCAAGCTGCTGGACGCGCCGCCGTCGATGGCGGAGCTGCGCCGTCGGCCGGCCGAGGAGCTGCACGGCCTGGTCGAAGACATGATCAAGGTGCTGGAGGCGAAGGTCCAGCCGGACCTGCGCCGGGGTCGGTACCCGGACAAGAAGTCCGCGCAGAAGATCGCTCAGTTGGTCCACGCGGTGGCCCGCGAGCTGGAGGTCTGAGGCACCAGGCCGGCGGTGGCGGCCCGGTCGAGCAGTGCCGCCACCGCGGCGAAACCGGCCTCGCCCAGGTCTGCGGTGAACTCGTTGACGTAGAGGCCGATGTGCCGGTCCACCACGTCGAGTTCCATCTCCTGGGCGTGCGCCAGCACGTACTCCCGGCTGGCGGCCGGGTCCGCCCACGCCTGCCGGACCGACTCGCGGACCCAGCCGGCCGCGGCCTCCGGGTCCACCGCCCCACGACGGGCCAGGATCGCGCCGAGGGGGATGGGCAGGCCGGTGTCGGCCTCCCACCACTCGCCGAGGTCGACAAGGGCGCTCAGGCCGTGTCGGTGGTAGGTGAATCGGGCCTCGTGGATGACCAGCCCGGCGTCGTAACGCCCAGCCGCCACGCCCGGCATGATCTCGTGGAACGGCACCACCTCGATCCGGGCCGGCGGCCGCCCGGCCGACCAGAGCCGGAACAGCAGGTACGCGGTGGTCCGGTCACCCGGCACCGCCACCGTGGCGCCGGTCAGGTCGGTGCGGTCCGGCCCGCCGTCGCGGTCGCCCCGGGTGAGCACCAGTGGGCCACAGCCGCGGCCGAGCGCGCCGCCGCAGGGCAGCAGGTGGTAGTCGTCGAGCAGCCAGGGCAGCGCCGCGAAGCTCACCTTCACCAGGTCGAACGCGCCCCGCTCGGCCGCCGTGTTGGTGACGTCGACGTCGGCGTACGTCACCTCGACCGGCGGCGCGCCGGGCACCCGCCCGTGCACCAGCGCGTGGAAGACGAACGTGTCGTTGGGGCAGGGCGAGATCGCCAGGGAGAGCGCCACCCCCTCACGTTAGCCCCGCCCTCTGCCCGGGGCCCGTGCCCACCCCGCAACTGTGATCCGCGACCACGACCCTGATCCGCGACTGGCGCCCGACACCCGTAAGCGTGATCCGCGTCGGATCGGGCGGCGGCCCGAACTCCGACGAATGCCCGCCGGGTGAACGACGCGCCGAAGCGGCTGGCCCAGCAGGGGCGGGCACCCTCCCCACTCTCCCTTTGGAGCTGATGCCGTAAACGAATCGCCCAGAGTCGGTGACCGTGGTCCGGAGCTGGGTCCTGGCCCGCAAGCCCGCAAGCCAGCAGTTCAGAGCCGGGGCCGGAGGCCGGGCGCTGGCGTTGAGGGTCGGGGGCTGAGGGCCGCCGGTCGAGGGTCGGGGGCTGGGGGCTGAGGGCCGCCGGTCGAGGGTCGGGGGCTGGGGGCTGGGGGCCGACGGTCGGGGGCTGGGGGCCGACGGCCGAGGGTTGAGTGCTGGAGCTGAGGGCTGACGGCCGAGGTCTGAGGGCTGGGAGCCGACGGTTGAGGGCTGCGAGCCGAAGGTTGAGGGCTGGGAGCTGGGAGCGGCTGGACCGCGGCGGGGCCCGAGAAAGTGGTGATGCCGCAAACGATTCAGCTCCAAAGGGATCCGCAGAAGTAGGTCATCCACCGGTCGGAGGGGTTGTCCACAGGGTTATCCACAGCCAGACGAAGGGTGTTGATAGCTCGCTGACGAGTCGGGAACATCGGACTGTGACCGAGGCGAGTGACCACATCGACGAGGCCGACGGAGCCGACGGAGCCGATCTCGGCCCGGCGCTCCGTGCACTGCGTCGGCGGGCCGATCTGAGTCAGCGGCAGTTGGCCGAGAAATCCGGGGTGCCGCAGCCGACGCTGGCCCGGATCGAGTCGGGGCGGGCGGTCGATCCCCGATTCCGGACAGTGGAGCGCCTCGTGCGGGCGGCAGGTGGGGAGGTGGCGATTGGCGTCCCACCATTGATCTCCGGCGTCAGCGAACCCACGCCGGTCCCGCATGACGACATGCGGGACGAGGCAGGCCGCCGGTACCCGGCTCACCTGGACGTCTGGCCGGTCCACGAGCCTCGGGACTGGCCCGGCGCCTGGTGGGCGGAGTGGTACCGGTTGCCGCCTGAGCGGTATCCACTTCCGCTGCCACCGGCCGCCTACGAGCTGAACCGGCGCTATCGCGACAACCGGCGGTGGGGTGCCGAGGTCCGGCGGACTACGCAGGTGCGTCGGGTGACCGGTAGCGACCTGCCGGCCACCTGCTGGCGGTACGTCGCCGAGCTTCCCGACGGGCAACTGGTTGGTGAGCTGCGGGCCCATGAGCGCAGCCCGTTTCTGGAGTACGGGGAGTGGCATCCGGACCAGCCGGAGCGGGAGATGGTGCTCGACGGCGTACTCGTTGATGCCCGGTACCGGCGGTTGGGGCTTGGGCGTCGGCTGGTGACCGCACTGGTGACCGGGATGCGCGAGGCGGGCATCGACGACGCGGCCGCAATCGCCGAGGGATCCGGCACCGACCTGCTGCGGGCGTGCGGCTTCGAGATCGAGGCACGCCGTCCAGCCGCACTGCGCCTGGGCCACCGTGGCAAACGCTGCTTCTCCTGAGCGCGCCGCCCGGTCAGCGCAGCGCCGGGGCTGCCGCGGTCAGGGCGGCGAGGGCTTCGTGCAGCCGCCAGGCGTCCCGGTCGCGGGGGCCGATCGGGTTGGAGATGGTGCGTAGTTCGGCGAAGGGCACCCCGGCCTGCGCCGCGGCGATCGCCACGCCGTACCCCTCCATGGCTTCGGCGACCGCTTCCGGATGCCTCCGGCGCAGCTCGTCGGTGCTGGTGGTGGTGCCGGTGACGGTGCTAACCGTGAGCACCGGGCCGGCCGTGGCCGTCGGGAGGGCGGCCCGCAGTGCCGCCAGCAGGCCCGGGTCCGCCGGCATTCTGCTGCCGGCGCCGAGCATCGCGAGCGGCATGCCCAGCTCGTCGACGGGGATGAAACCGTCGGGCGACTCGGCGCCCAGGTCGGCGGCGATGCTGGCGGTGCCGAGCACCGTGTCGCCGACTTCGGCCCGGCCGGTGAAGCCGCCGGCCACACCGGCGCTGACCACCGCACGGTACGGGCGGCCGGCGGCCTCGGCCAGCGCCAGCAGCCGGGCGGTGGCGGCACCGGCGACGGCCGGGCCCACACCGATCGGGGTGACGGTCACGGTGCGGTCGGTCAGCCCGGCGCGGACCGCGTCCGCCTCGGCGGGAACCGCCGTCACCACCAGCAGACCGGTCACGAGAGTGAGCCGGGGGACTCGCGCCGGGTTTCGTCGTCGGCCCCGCCTCCCGGGCCGCCAACCGCCGACGACGGGCGGTAGATGTGGTAGCCCGGCGGGGCGAGGCTCGGGTCGTCGTGCTGCGGGGAGCTGCTCTGGGCCGGTGCCGGTGCCGGTGATGTGGGCGCGGGGTCTCCGGGCTCGTCCGCCAGCTCGGCCTCGGTCAGCTCGTCGTCGCCGAGCGGCCGGCCGGCCAGCTTTTCGCCGCGCAGCCGGGCGGCGGCCAGTACACCTCGGATCGCGGCCAGTACGCCGACCCCGGCGGCCACGGCGATGCCCATCCGACCATCGAACGGCACCAGCCCCAGCCCGCCGCCGGCGACGAAGGCGAGCATCAGCACTGTTTCGGAATGGGCGAAGGAACTGGCCCGCAACCGTTCCGGGATGCGCTCCTGGATCGAGGCGTCCACGGCCAGCTTGGCTATCCCGCTGGCCATCGCGGCGACCAGGCAGAGCAGGGCGACCATCAGCAGCGAGAACTGGATGACGGCGAGCACCGCCACCCCGGCCACGATGATCATGCTGCTGGACTGGATGGCGGTCGGCCGATGGATGCGCAGTCGGGTGCCGATGGCGGTGGCCAGGAAGGTGCCGACCGCGAGCGCGCCGCCGACCACACCCAACGCCCACTCGGCGCCCAGATCCCGACCGAACACGACAGTGGTCAGGTCGCCCTTCTTGATCGCGAAGGCGAGGAAGAGCAGCAGGAAGCCGTAGAGCGCGCGTAGCGTCGCCGCGCCGATCAGGGTGGCGATCACCAGCCGGCCGGACGGTCGGCCCCGGCCCAGCGGCCGGTCGCCACGGCGACGGCCCAGCGCGCGCAGTGGCCGGGGGACCCGCTCCGGTGGCTCCGAGTCGGCCTTCGGTGGCAGCCGCAGCGAGATCACCATGCCGACCAGGAAGATCACCGACGCGACCCGTAGCGGCCACTGCGGCCCGAACCAGAACGCGGCCAACCCGATCGGCGCCACCAGCGCGCCCGCGACCGTGCCGTAGACGCTGGCCCGGGCACCCACCTGGGACAGGCCGAGGCCCTCCGGCAACAACCGGGGCACCGCCGCGGAGCGGGCCACGCCGTACGCCCGGGAGAGCGCGAGCACCCCGAACGCGGCCGGATAGAGCCCGAAGCCGTGGATGTAGTCGGAGATCAACCAGGCCAGGAAGGCGCGGCCGAGCATCGTCGCGGCCAGGGCGTACCGCCGGCCGTGCCGGAAGTGATCCAGCAGCGGGCCCACCACCGGGGCGAGCATCGCGAACGGCACCATGGTCACCAGCAGGTAGAGGGCGACCTTGCTGCGGGCCTCGCCGAGCGGCACGTTGAAGAAGATCGTGCCGGCCAGACCAATGGCGATCAGAGTGTCACCGGCACAGGAGAGCGCGTGCAGGTCGAACAGGCGAACCATGCCGACCTCGCCGCCGGCGCCCCGGGCGCGGGCCCGACCGGCCCGGCGGGTCACCCAGCGGCCGCTGCCCACCGAACCGCGCAACAGCAGGCGGATGGCGCGAATGCCGGTGCCGACGGTCCGACCGAGGACGGATCGCCCGGAGCGGGAGTACGACGGCATGTGCACCATCCTCGCCCATCCGATCCGGGTACGCCGCACCACCGCTGGGAAAGGTTCCCCGGGAGTCCCTGTCACCCCTGCGAGGCGCATGGGGAACAATGGTGAGGTGACCAGGCCCGCCTCCACCCGCGCCGCCCGTCTCGACCAGGTCTGCGCCGCCGCCGTCGAGGTGGCCCGCGCAGGCATCACCGAGGTGGACGCCGACGATGTCGGCGACCACCTGCAGGTCGTGGCCGAGGGTGATCGGCTGGTCACCCACTACTTCGAATGCCGCCTCGCCGGCTACAACGGCTGGCGCTGGGCCGTCACCGTCACCCGGGTGCCACGCAGCAAGACGGTGACCATCTGCGAGACGGTGTTGCTGCCCGGCCCGGACGCGCTGCTCGCGCCCGGCTGGTTGCCCTGGCAGGAGCGTCTCAAGCCGGGCGATCTGGGCCCGGGCGACCTGCTCCCGACCTCCCCCGACGACGATCGACTGGTCCCGGGTTACCTGCTCTCCGACGACCCGGCGGTCGAGGAGACGGCGTGGGAGTTGGGTCTTGGGCGCGCCCGTGTGCTCTCCCGGGAGGGGCGCATCGACACGGCGCAGCGCTGGTACGAGGGTGACCACGGCCCCGCCGCGGCCATCTCGACCGCCGCTCCGACCGCCGCCCGCTGCGGCACCTGCGGCTTCTACCTGCCGCTGGCCGGTGCGATGCGGCAGGCATTCGGGGCGTGTGGCAACTTCTACGCCCCCGATGACGGCCGGGTGGTGAGCGCCGATCACGGTTGCGGCGCTCACTCCGAGACGTTGATCGAGGCGGCCGAGACCGCTGTCGAGGAACTGCCCACGGTGTACGACGACAGCGCCGTGGAGGCCATGTCGGTCAGCCGGGCCCCGGGCTCGGTCGAGGCCGCTGAGCCGGCGGAGCCGTACGGGCACTCCTGATCGTCCGCGCCGGAGTGCTCCGGCGCGGTGGCCAGGTCACCTCGCGCGGCGGCGGCGTCGGTTGGCGTCGTGCCGCATCATCACGGCGAGGCCCGGAAAGCCCCAGAGGAAACCGGCGAGGCAGGTCCAGAGCCAGTTCTGGTGACCGTGGTCGGTCAGCCAACCCCGGAAGAAGATCAGCAGGACCAGCCCGGCCACCGCCCACGCGATCAACCCGGCGAGGGCGAACGGCACCATCGGCGGATCCAGTGGTGCGGGCCGCGGTGGCTGCTCGTTCGGCATTCGGCAAGCGTACGGGATCTGCTTCCCCTGCCCACCGACGATCTGGGACGATGCGCGCGACAACTGGAAGATCACCTGCGAGGACCTGATGGCAGTAGCGCCGCCCGAGAACGGCACACCTCCCAATCCCGCTCATCCGCGTAACGGTTTCGACCGGTTCTTCGAGATCTCCGCCCGTGGCTCGACGTTGAGCCGTGAGGTACGCGGTGGCCTGGCGACCTTCTTCACGATGGCGTACATCGTGGTGCTCAACCCGCTGATCCTGGGCGGCGCCGTCGACGGTGACGGCAAGAGCCTCCCGATTCCCGCACTGGCTGCCGCGACCGCGCTGGTCGCCGGTCTGATGACCATCCTGATGGGTGTGGTCGGCCGGTTCCCGCTGGCCCTCGCCGCCGGTCTGGGCGTCAACGCCCTGGTGGCGTACGAGATCGCCCCCGAGATGACCTGGGCCGACGCGATGGGCCTGGTGGTGATCGAGGGTCTGATCATCGCGGTGCTGGTGCTGACCGGTCTGCGGACCGCTGTGTTCCGCTCGGTGCCGACCCAGCTGAAGACCGCGATCGGGGTCGGCATCGGCCTGTTCCTGACCATCATCGGCCTGGTGGACGCCGGCTTCGTCCGGCGCATCCCGGACGCCGCCAACACCACGGTTCCGGTCGGCCTGGGCATCGGCGGCAAGCTGGTGAGCTGGCCGATGCTGGTCTTCGTGGTGGGCCTGCTGATCACGCTGGTGCTGGTGGTCCGTCGGGTCAAGGGCGCGATCCTGATCGGCATCCTCGCCTCGACGGTGCTGGCGGTGATCGTCGAGGCGATCGGCAACATCGGCCCGTCGTTCGTCAACGGACAGCCCAACCCGAAGGGCTGGTCGCTGAACGTGCCGGAGTTGCCCAAGACGGTGGTCGACCTGCCGGACCTGTCGCTGCTCGGCAAGTTCAACGTGCTCGACTCGTGGGGCCGGGCCGGTTGGCTGGTCGTGCTGATGTTCATCTTCACGCTGTTGATCACGGACTTCTTCGACACCATGGGCACGATGGTCGCGGTCGGCCAGGAGGGTGACCTGCTCGACGAGCAGGGCACCCCGCCGAAGGCCAAGGAGATCCTGCTCGTCGACTCGATCGCGGCGGCGGCCGGCGGTGCGGCCAGCACCTCCAGCAACACGTCGTACATCGAGAGTGCCGCCGGTGTCGCGGAGGGTGCGCGGACCGGCGTGGCCAACCTGGTCACCGGCGCACTCTTCCTGCTCGCGATGTTCCTGGCGCCACTGGTCGTAATCGTGCCGTTCGAGGCGGCGTCGACGGCCCTGGTGGTGGTCGGTTTCCTGATGATGACAGCGGTGCGGACGATCGACTGGTCGGACTACGAGATCGCCATTCCGGCGTTCCTCACCATCGTGCTGATGCCGTTCACCTACTCGATCTCCAACGGGATCGGCGCAGGTCTGATCACCTTCGTGGTGGTCAAGCTGGCCCGGGGCAAGGCCCGGGAGGTCCACCCGTTGCTGTACGGGGTGGCCGCGCTGTTCGTGCTGTACTTCCTGCGTGGGCCGATCGAGTCCCTGGTGCTCTGAGACACGTCCGGGCGGGGAGTCGATCAGGATTCCCCGCCCGTACGATCTGAAGCCCCTCGTGAGCCTGGTCATAACGGATCTCGTTAGCCATGCTCATTAGTTAAGCTAACTACTGTGACGGAGCGGACGGTGACGGCGGAACGCGTGCCACCGGCGCAGCTGGCTCCCCAGCTGCGTGATGCGATCACCCGACTCAACCGGCGGGTCCGACAGGCCCGACCGGTCGGCGACCTCACGGTCACCCAGGTCTCCGCGCTCACCAGCCTGCGGCTGGCGGGCACGATGACACCCCGGGAGCTGGCCGACGTGGAGCGGGTGCAGCCGCCGACGATGACCAAGATCGTCGGGAAGTTGGAAGACCGCGGCCTCGTGCGGCGGACACCCCACCCGACCGACGGCCGGCAGGTCATCCTCGCGGCGACCGAAGGAGGGCAGGCCGTGCTCGACCAGTTCGAGCGGGCCCGCGACGAGTGGCTGGCCCACCGGCTGGCCGCACTCGACGAGGACGAACGGGAGACCCTGCAGAGGGCCGCCGAGATTCTCCAGCAGCTCGCTCGCGCCTGAGCCGCACCCGCGCCACCGGGTCCGTGCCGTCACCTGTCGATGACGCGTACGTCCGGAGGAGGCGCACCAAGAGTGCAGGCGAAGCTGAGCACGATGTTCCAGTCCCTACAGGTCCGCAACTACCGCCTTTTCGCATCCGGGCAGCTGATCAAGTTGATCGGCGTCTGGATGATGTTCATCGCCCAGGACTGGCTCGTCCTCGAGCTCTCCAACAACTCGGCGACCGCGCTCGGCGTGGTCACCGCCTGCCAGTTCACCCCGGTGCTCCTGCTCACCCTGCTCTCCGGCCGGCTCGCCGACCGGTACGACAAGCGGGTGTTGCTCTTCGCCGCCAACGCCTTCTGGAGCCTGCTGGCGCTCGGCATGTCCCTGCTGGTCCTCACCGACCTGGTGCAGCTCTGGCACGTCTTCGCCTTCGCCGCGCTGCTCGGCACGGCTAACGCCGTGGAGACTCCGGTCCGGCAGGCGTTCGTCTCCGAACTGGTCGGCACGCCGCTGCTGCCCAACGCGCTGTCGCTGAACGCCGCCGTGTTCAACTCCGCCCGGATCGTCGGCCCGGCCGTCGCCGGCCTGGCCATCGCCGCGTTCGACGTGGGCCCGGTCTTCCTCTTCACGGCTGTCAGTTCCATCGCGCCCCTGGTCAACGTGGTCCGGATGCGTACGGCCGACCTGCACCGCGACGCACTGCTGCCGCGCGACGAGCGGGCGTCCGCCCGGGTCGTCGACGGCCTGCGGTACGTGTGGCGTCGCCCCGACCTGCTGCTGCCGATGGCGATCATGTCGGTGATCGGCATGTCGCTCTTCAACTTCCAGCTCACCCTCGCCGCGTTGGCGAAGACGGTCTTCCACACCGGCGCTGCCTCCTTCGGCCTGTTCAGCACGGCGCTGGCCGTCGGCGCGCTCGGCGGCGCGCTCAGCGGCACCGGTCGGCGTAGCCGCCCGTCGGTGTGGGTGGTGCTCGGTGCGGCGATCGCCTGCGCCAGCTTCGGCACCATGGTCGGCCTCTCCTCGGCGTACTGGCTGGTCGTGGCCCTGCTGGTGCCGACCGGCTTCAGCATGGTGTTCTTCGCGCAGGCTGCCAACCAGCGGATCCAGATGGGCGTCGACGCGGCCTTCCGGGGGCGGGTGATGGCCCTGTGGGTGCTGGTGTTCCTGGGCACCAACCCGGTCGGCGCGCCGTTGATCGGCTGGGTCGCGGAGCACTACGGTGCCGGTGCCAGCATCTGGATGGGCGGGCTCATCTCGCTGGCCGCCGCGCTGATCGCCCTCACCTGGCAGCTGCGCCACTCCGGCGCCCGGCTGCGTTTCCGGGTGCTGCCGATGCCCCGTTTCTACGTCACCTCCACCGACTGCTGAGGTTTACCACCGGCGCTGGCCGCGTCCCGTTGCGCGGATGCGGCCAAATCGCTGGCGGGGTGGCACGGTGGGGCTTAGCGTCGATACGTGGGAGTCGGACGTGCGCTGATGCTGGCCCTGGCGTTCCTCGCCGTGGCCAGTCTGCCGGCGGCATTCGCGCTGCTCTTCTGCTACGACGAGATCCTCGACCGGGTGGTCTGCGGCTGGTCCGAGTGGCGTGACCGCCGACGGGAGAAGCGCACGATCGCCCGTCTCGACCGGGCCGTCGAGGCCGACGCGCTGACCCGGGACATCGACCTCAGCGAGTTCGACAGCACTGACCGTCGGCCGCTGGAGCAGCTCGCCGCGGACCTGCGCCGTCTCGGCGGTCAGCGGGTCGGCGGCACCGGCCGATCGATGGTCTGGCACAGCGCGCTGCTCCAGGCGTACGACGACCGGCTTCGCCTCGCCTGCCGCGCCCTCGGCATCACCGAGCACCTCGCCGAGCTGGAGGGCGTCGATCAGGAGATCGAGCGGGTCCGGGTGGAGGGCGTGCTGCACGCCGCCGGGCTGGCCCTTCCGGCGGCCCGAGCGGGGCTTCGGCAGCGGCACCGCTGACCGGCCACACGCTGTGCGACTCTTCGTCGCGGTCCGCCCGTCCAGGCCGACCGGGCAAGCCTGGACGGGTAGCCACCCCGGCGGCCGACCGCGCTAGGAACGGATCGCCGCCTGGTCGCTGTGACCCGGTGGCACGGGGCTGGTCGCGGTGGCAGGCCTGCTGCGGAGAACCTCGCGGGCCTGTTCGGCGGAGCGGGTGATGCTCTCGCTGATGAAGTCGAGGAAGCGGGCGATGTTCTCCAGACGGGCGGCGGCGGGGGTGTGCGCGCCGAGGAGGGCGACGCCCTGGCGTGCGGTCGCGACGAGATGGTCGTTGGCCCGAGCGCTGGCGATCGTCGCCTGGTAGAAGAGCTCGTCGTCGACGACGTAACGCTCGCGGCGGCGTTCGTCGCGTTCGCGGCGGACGAGGCTCTGGCTCTCCAGGAAGGTGATCGCCTTGGAGATCGACGCCGGGCTGACCTGGAGGCGCTGGGCGAGCTCAGACGCGGTGCGGCTGCCCGAGTCGGTGAGGAACAGATTGGTCAACACTCGGGCCCCCATCTTGTTCAGACCGGAGGCCATGAGGACGGTGGTGAACGTCTCCTCGTAGTCGGCCATGGCCTGGGCGTCGCGTCCGTCTGGTCGGCGGGCCGCCTCGGCCGTACGGGAGGGGACTGGCTTGCGCCGGTGGGCGCGGCGCTCGGTCGCGTGGTGGGCCAGGTCGGCGCGGTAGCCGGTGGGGCCGCCGTTGCGCATCACCTCACGCGTGACTGTTGAGGTGGGACGGTCGAGGCGTCGGGCGATCTCGGCGTAGGGGAGGCTGTCGGCCAGCCCCAGCGCGATCTGCTGGCGTTCCTGCTGACTGAGCCTGCCTCCCGGCATCGCGATCCCCCTCGTGGTCCCGTAGGGCGGCCGCCCCGACCCCGTCACCATAGCGTTAACCCACATGCCAATGCAACGAAGACCGGGGTCGCGTTGCATTAGATTCAGGGTCGTTGCAACAACTTTACGAGGTTGAACAGCGAAAACACCGAACTGCTGCAACAAGGTTGTTGCGAAAATTGGAAAGCAACGTAGCGTTTCCCACATCAGAAACAAGCGCCAACCTGGGAGAGCACGATGCAGACGTTCGACACCCCCGCCCCCATCTCCGCCGTCCTGGACATCCCCGCCGGACGCATCCAGCTCATCGCCGCGGACCGCGCCGACACCACCGTCGAGATCCTCCCGGCCGACCCCACCAAGAGCAGCGACACCAGGGCCGCCGAGCAGACCAGCGTCGCCTATGCCGACGGCGTCCTGCGAATCACGACCGCACGTCCCATCAACAAGCTCTTCGGACCCTCCGGCTCTGTGGAGGTCACCGTCCGGGTGCCCGCCGACTCCCATGTCGAGGCCAGGACCGCCAGCGCCGAGCTTCGGGGCGTCGGCCGCCTCGGCGACGTCGCCTTCGACGGGGCGTACCGGAAAATCAAGATTGACGAGGCGGCGAGCGTTCGCCTCACCGCGATCGACGGCGACGTCGAGGTCGGCCGGCTCCACGGCCCCGCCGAGATCAGCACCGCCCGGGGTGACATCACTGTCGGCGAGGCCATGCGCGGCAAAGTCGTCCTCCGTACCCAGTCCGGCGACATCTCGGTCGCGGCGGCGGCCGGCATCTCGGCCGCCCTGGACGCTGGCACCGGCCACGGCCGCGTCAGCAACGCCCTCAGGAACGACGGCACCACCGAGCTCGACATCCACGCCAGCACCATGCAGGGCGACATCCACGCCCGCAGCCTCTGAAAAGGACGGATCGAGATGACGAACAACAGCATGTCCTCGACCAGTACGGCGTGGACCGGCATGGTGTCGGTCGACGACACGGCCTTGGCCGTCACCGACACCGGCGGTCCCGGCACCCCCGTGGTCTACCTCAACGGCCAGTTCGCCACCCAGGGCTACTGGCGGCGGGTCATCACCGACCTGGGCACCGGGTTCCGGCACATCACCTACGACGAGAGGGCTCGCGGCAGGAAGTCGAAGCGCTCAGCCGACTACTCGTTCGAGGCGGCCGTCCGGGACGTCGACGCCGTTCTCGCCGCCCGGGGCGTACACCAGGCGGTGCTCGTGGGTTGGTCCTACGGAGCGGTGGTCGGGGCACACTGGGCCAACCGGAACCCGGAGCGCGCCCTGGGCGCGGTCCTGGTCGACGGCGCGTTCCCGCACGACTGGCTCGACGAGGCCATGGCGCAGCGGATCCGCAAGATGTTCCGACGGATGAACCTGTTCATGCCGCTGCTGCGCCCGACCGGCCTGACCCCACGAATGAACGCCGACCAGATGGCGGACAGCAACATCGAACTCGGCGAACTCTCCCGCGAGCGCGACCTGGGGCCGGTGCTGGACGCCATCACCGTCCCGGTGCGGTACGTGGTCGCCTCCGGGACGTCCCTCGGCAGCCGGGGTGACGAGCAGGAACAGATCCGGGCCAGCCTCGACGCGGTGACCGCCCGCAACCCGAACATCACGATCGGCGCGAAGGTCGCCAGCAACCACGGCGCGATCCTCAAGAAGGACTTCCGGGCCGTCGCCGACGCCGTACGCGGGGTCGCCGCCCCTCGTCGCGAAGGCGCCGGAGACACTCGGTGAGGTCCGGACACTCGCGTTGACGGGTGGCGCACTGTCACCCGTCAACGCGAAGCGTCAGGAGGATTCGCGGGCGGCCGGGCCGCTGCCGAAGAGCACGTCGTCCCAGCTCGGCAGCCGCTTGCGGGGCTTGCCGTTGGCGTCGGTGGACTCGCCGGAGGCCGCCGCGGCGGCCGTCCGTCGGGGTCGCAGCACCGCCAGCGACGGCACGGCCGGCACCTCCTTGGGCGCGTCCGAGTCGTCGTCGAAGGCCGACCCCTGGCCGCCGCCGAGCAGCGCGGCGGCACCCCCAGCGACGGGCCGCTGCCGAGGCGCGTCGGACCCGGCAAGAGCAGCCGGGGTACGCGGCTCAAGGCCACGACCCGACGAGCCGCCGAGCGGGCGGTCCAGGGAGGCGAGCAGCGCGTCCCGGCCAGCCCGGATCGGATCGCGGCCGGGGCGCGGGTGCTCGGACGCGGCAGGCAACCCGTGCCCACCACGGCTCGGCTCGCCACGCGACGGACCAGGCAGGCCGTGCCCCGTCCGCTCCGGTGCCGGCTCCTGACCGAGGATCGGCGTGGGCCGCTCGGCGCACAGGTACTGCGCCATGTCGTCGTGCGGCGTGACCACCTGCCGGGCCTTGTCCATGTCCCAGATGGCCTGCGCGGTGGCCTTGCCGGACGGCCAGGTGGCGATGATCCGCCAGGTGCCGTCGTCGCGCCGGTAGGCGTCCCAGGAGATCTTCTCGGTGTCGATGCCGTGCTGGCTCAGCCGACCGTTGACCACCTCGGCGAGCGGGGTGGGCTTCTCCGCACCCTTGAGGCGGGTGCGACGGGCGTGCTGGGCGAGCATCGCCCGCTCCTGGAGCACCGGGCCGGCGTAGCGCAGCACCCGGTCGACAGGCACCCCGGCGATGCGGGCGACATCCTCGGCGGACTCACCGGAGCGAATGCGGGCCTGGATGTCCCGAGGAGACAGTGAGGGAATCGGATCGGCGGTGGTCGGTGCCACCGCGAGCGGTGGGGCACCCGGCTCGGGGTGCATCACGCCGGCGATGCGTTCGTCGATCGGCAGGGCGAGAAGTCGCCCCACCTCGTCGGCGAGCACCAGGGCCTGGCCGTCCTCGGAGAGGGCGACGAAGCGTACTGGGCGCATAGCGTTGCCTCCGTCCCGCTTCGCTGGCCGCACGCCACGAGTCGGCCACCCAGGCGTCTCGGACCACCGTACGCGCATCTGCCTCAGGGTGGGGGAAGCGACACCCCGCATGTCGTGACTGAGCTGCGGCGATGACTACGGTCGGTGTCCGTGGAGGCTCCGACGGACACCGACCGTGACGAACGTCAGAGTCGCTCGACCACGTAGTCGATGGACGCGGTCAGCGCCTCGACATCGGCCGGCTCGACGGCCGGGAACAGCGCCACCCGCAGCTGGTTACGACCGAGCTTGCGGTAGGGCTCAGTGTCCACGATGCCGTTGGCGCGCAGCGCCTTGGCGATCGCCGTGGCGTCGACCCCGTCGGCGAAGTCGATGGTGGCGACCACGTTGGAGCGCAGCGCCGGGTCGGTGACGAACGGAGTGGCCACACTGGACCGCTCGGCCCAGCCGTAGACCGTGGCGGCGCTCTCGGCGGTGCGCTTCGACGCCCAGGCCAGACCGCCCTGCGCGTTCATCCAGTCGGTCTGCTCGGCGGCCAGGAAGATGGTGGCCAGCGCCGGGGTGTTGTAGGTCTGCTCCAGCCGCGAGTTGTCGATCGCGGTGACCAGGTCGAGGAAGGCGGGGATGTAGCGCCCGGACGCCTTGATCTCGGCGGCCCGGTCCAGTGCGGCCGGGGACATCAGGGCCAGCCAGAGACCGCCGTCCGAGCCGAAGCACTTCTGCGGAGCGAAGTAGTAGACGTCGGTCTCGCCGACGTTGACCTCCAGGCCACCCGCGCCGGAGGTCGCGTCGACCAGCAGCAGCGCGCCCTCGTCGGCCCCGGCCACCCGGCTGATCGGGACGGCCACACCGGTCGAGGTCTCGTTCTGCGGCGTCGCGTACGCGTCCACGCCGGACTCGGCGACCAGGGTCGGTGCGCTGCCCGCGTCGGCCTTGCGGACGGTCGGCTCACCCAGGAACGGGGCGTCCTTGACCGACTTGGCGAACTTGGCGCCGAACTCGCCGAAGCTGGCGAACTGCGCCCGGTCGCGAATCAGGCCGAAGGTGGCGACCTCCCAGAACGCTGTGGTGCCGCCGTTGCCGATCACCACCTCGTAGCCCTCGGGCAGCGAGAAGAACTCGGCGATGCCGGAGCGCAGCCGGGCCACCTGGTCCCGGACCGTCTTCTGCCGGTGGGAGGTGCCGAGGTAGGTGGTCGCGACCTCGGCGAGAGCGGACACCGCCGCCGGGCGAACCTTGGACGGGCCGCAGCCGAAGCGTCCGTCGGCGGGCTTGATCTCATCGGGAATCCGGATGATCGGTGCGTCAGCCACGGTCTTGAAGATCCTTCCGCAAGGGCGAGGGCGGGCCCGGCGACACTGCCGGCCCCCATCCTCGCACCCGGGCCGGACCGCGATGGGCGGGGTCCCGGCGGTCGGTCTGAGTCCTTCGCCACAGTCGGCTCCGGCAGCCGTCGACCGGGCGTCGAAAGGGCCCCTCCCCGACGCCCGGCGTCGAGGAGGGGCCCTTTCCTACCGCTCAGACGCCGTGCGGGATGGCCGCCCAGCCCTCGACGTCGGACGGCTTGCGGGCCTCCGGGCCGATGTAGCGGGCGGACGGGCGGACCAGCCGCTGGAGGCGCTTCTGCTCCAGGATGTGCGCGCTCCAGCCGCCCATCCGTGCGCAGGTGAACATCGAGGTGAACATGTGCGCCGGCACCTCGGCGAAGTCCAGCACGACGGCCGACCAGAACTCGACGTTGGTGGCCAGCACCCGGTCCGGGCGGCGGGCCTGAAGCTCGGCGAGGGCGGCCTTCTCCAGCGCCTCGGCGATCTCGAAGCGCGGCGCGCCCAGCTCCTTGGCCGTGCGCCGGAGCACTCGGGCGCGCGGGTCCTCGGCACGGTAGACGCGGTGGCCGAAGCCCATCAACCGCTCGCCGCGGTCGAGGACGCCCTTGACGTAGCCCTCCGCGTCACCGCTGCGCTCCACCGCCTCCAGCATGGTGAGCACCCGGGACGGGGCGCCGCCGTGCAGCGGGCCGGAGAGGGCGCCGATGCCCGACGAGATGCAGGCCGCCGCGTCCGCCCCGGTGGAGGCGACGATGCGAGCGGTGAAGGTGGACGCGTTCAGGCCGTGCTCGGCGGCCGAGATGAAGTACGCGTCGACGGCCTTGACGTGCCGTGGGTCGGGCTCGCCGCGCCAGCGCTTCATGAACCGCTCGACGATGGTCTGCGCCTTGTCGATCTCCTTCTGCGGCACCGCCGGCAGGCCGAGGCCGCGGGCGGACTGGGCGACGAAGGAGAGCGCGGTCACCGAGACCCGGGCGAGATCCTCACGGGCCCGCTCGTCGGAGATGTCCAGCAGTTGGTTGAGACCCCAGTACGGGGCCAGCATGGCCACCGCGGACTGCACGTCGACGCGGATGTCACCGGAGTGCACCGGCACCGGGAACGGCTCCGCCGGCGGCAGGCCCGGCCCGAAACGGCCGTCGACCAGCAGTGCCCACACGTTGCCGAACGACACCTGACCGATCAGATCCTCGATGTCGACTCCGCGATAGCGCAGCGCGCCGCCCTCACGGTCAGGTTCGGCGATCTCGGTCTCGAAGGCGACGACGCCCTCCAGCCCGGGTTTGAAATCGGCCATGTCGCTCTCCTGGATCTGGTCGGTGCGCCCGATCGCTCATCCGGCCCGATCGGCCGAGCGCCTTAGGCGACCCTCAGGGATGTGTTCGGAACATACTGCCTGCTGAGTAAGGGATACGCGACCCGCTGCGACTGTGCTGCACGCGACATCCCCGGGCGCGCATTCTCCGCCCCGCTCAGTGAGACTGGGCAGGGTGGGCTGGCCAGCGCGGGAGGGCGTTGGTTGGGCCCCCGAGAAGGAGTGGGGACGTGACGGGTGACACACCCGCCCCGGCTGCGATGCGTAACGAGTACGCCGCGGACCTGGGCCTGACCGAGGCTGACCTGGCCGTCGACTGGCACACCCAGTTCGACAACTGGTTCGCCGACGCGGTGGCCTTCGGGCTGTCCGAACCGAACGCCATGGTGGTGGGCACCGCCGACTCGGCGGGCCGGCCGAGCGGACGGACGGTGCTGCTGAAGGGGTACGACCCGGAGGGCTTCGTCTTCTTCACCAACCACCTGTCGCGCAAGGGCGTCGAGGCGGCCGCCAACCCGTACGCCAGCCTGGTCTTTCCGTGGTTTCCCATGCAACGCCAGGTGGTGGTCGCCGGGCCTGTCGCGCACGTCGACCGCGCCACGAGCGAGGCGTACTTCGCCAGCCGGCCGCGCGGCTCCCAACTGGGCGCCTGGGCCAGCCCGCAGTCCCAGGTCGTGTCGGGCCGGGCGGTGCTGGAGGAGCGGTACCAGGAGGCGGCCGAGCGGTTCGCCGACCAGGTCGAGATCCCGACCCCGACGCACTGGGGCGGGCTGCGGGTCCAACCCGAGTCGGTGGAGTTCTGGCAGGGTCGGGCCGGCCGGCTGCACGACCGGCTCCGCTTCCGTCGCCTCGACGACTGTGGCTGGACCGTCGAGCGGTTGGCGCCGTGACGGGTGTGCGGGAGACCCGGCCGCGCGCAGCGCGCCGCTGGGCGATCGACGTGCGCCCGCTGCGGGTTCCGGCTTACCGCCGGCTCTGGCTCGGCAACACCGTGGCGATGTTCGGCTTCCAGTTCACCGCCGTCGCGGTACCTGTGGAGATGTACGCCCTGACCCGGGACTCGTTCTGGGTGGGCCTGCTGGGAGTGGCTGCCTTCGTACCGTTGCTGGTCTTCGGGCTCTGGGGCGGCGCGGTCGCCGACGCCCGCGATCGGCGCGCGGTGCTGCTCGGTGGCTCATTGTTGCTCTGGGCATCGACCCTCGGTCTGTTGGTCCAGGCACTGCTGGACGTGGGCAGCCCGGTGCTGCTGTTGGCGTTGATGGCGCTGCAGTCGGTGGCCTTCGCGATCAGCTCGCCGGCCCGCAGCGCCATGCTGCCCCGGCTGGTGCCGGAAGACCTGGTGGCGTCCGCCACCACCCTGAACTACACGACCTTCACCGCCGCCTCGGTCGCCGGTCCGCTCGCCGCCGGCCTGATCCTCTCCGCCTCGCCGGACACCACCGTGGTCCTCCCGATCGCGTACGGGCTGGACGCGGTGCTGTTCACAGCGATGCTCTGGGCCGCGCTGCGGCTGCCCTCGCTCCCGCCCGAGCCCACCGCCGACGGTCAGGCCCGGCGTGCCGGTCTGGCCAGCGTCGTCGACGGGTTCCGCTACCTGGCCACCACCCCGGTCCTGCTGCTGTCCTTCGGGGTGGACCTGATCGCGATGATCCTCGCCATGCCACGGGCTCTCTTTCCGGAGATCGCGCACGAACGCTTCGGCGGCGGTGGCTCGGTCGGCCTGCTCTACAGCGCCATCGCGATCGGCTCGATGATCGGTGGGCTGACCTCCGGCTGGATCGGCCGGCTCCGCCGGCAGGGGCTCGGCCTGGTGCTCGCGGTGGTCGGCTGGGGTCTGGCGATCGCCGCGGCGGGGTTGGCGCACCAGCTCTGGCTGATGGTCGTGCTGCTCGCCGTGGCCGGCGCCGCCGACCTGATCAGCGCCGTGTTGCGTCAGTCGATGCTGCTGGTATACGCACCGGACCGGATGCGCGGCCGACTGCAGGGCGTCAACACGGTAGTGGTGGCGGGTGGCCCACGCCTGGGCGACCTGCGCGCCGGCACCATGGCCGCCGGGTTCGGCGGCGGGGTGGCCTGGGTGGCCGGTGGGCTCGCCTCCGCGGTGCTCGTGGTGGTGCTCGCTGTCGCGTTCCCGGCGCTGCTGCGCTACCGGGCGGCGACGGCGTCGAGCGAGGACCGGACCTGACCGGTTAGGGTCGCCGGCATGGAAAGCCCTGATCCGCGCCCGTTCTCCGGCGCCCAGTGGACCATCTCCGCCGCCGGCCACGAGGCCGTCATCGTGGAGGTCGGCGGTGGGCTCCGGGCGTACCGGCACGACGGTGTCGACCTGGTCGACGGGTACCAGACCGACGAGGTCTGCCCCGGCAGCACCGGGCAGGTGCTGGCACCCTGGCCGAACCGGATCCGCGATGGTCGCTACCCGTTCGGCGGCCGGACGCACCAGCTCGCACTGACCGAGCCGGAGCGGCACGTGGCCATCCACGGGCTGGTCAACTGGGTGCCGTGGCAGTTGCTGGAGCAGTCGGCGGACGCCGTGACGGTCGGCTACGACCTGCCGCCGCAGCTCGGCTACCCGTGGCCGCTGCGGCTGCGCAGCCGGTGGAGCGTCGACGCGGACGGGTTGCGCGCCGAGCACGAGGTGACGAACATCGGCGGGGAGCTGGCGCCGTTCGGTTTCTCAGTGCACCCGTACCTGCAACTTCCGGGCGTCGCGGTGGACGACCTGGTGCTGCGGCTGCCCACCCGGAGCCGGGTGCTGGTGGACGGTCGGCTGCTGCCGGTGGGGGTGACGCCGGTGGCCGGCACCGAGTACGACTGGACCAGCCCCCGCCGGATCGGCGCCGCCGTTCTGGACTCCTGCTTCGGCGAGGTGATCCGGGATGCCGACGGCGGTTCGTCGGTGAGCCTCTCCGCCCCCGACGGTTCGGCCGGGGTGAGCATCTGGGCGGACGCCGAGTTCGGCTGGTGGCAGGTGTTCACCGGGGACGCCCTCACCGGCGAGCGGCACCGCCGCTCGGTGGCGGTCGAGCCGATGACCTGCCCACCTGACGCGTTCCGGTCGGGCAAGGATCTGCTCACGCTCAAGCCCGGCACTACCTGGCGAGGTGCCTGGGGCATCCGCCCCGGCGTCTGATGGAGTTCGCCGAGGTCGTCCGCCGTCGGCGGATGGTGCGCAACTACGACCCGGACCGTCCGGTCCCGCCCGACGTGGTGGACCGGCTACTCGACCACGCGGTCCGCGCGCCGTCGGCCGGCTTCGCCCAGGGCTGGGGCTTCCTGGTGTTGGAGGAGCCGGCCGACCGGGAACGGTTCTGGGCCGCCACCACCCCCGATGGCGGTGGGCGGGAACGCTGGCTCGCGGGTATGCGCCGAGCGCCACTGATCGTGGTGCTGCACGCCAACGAGTCGGCCTACCTGCGGCGGTACGCGGAGCCGGACAAGGGCTGGACGGACCAGTCCACGGATCGGTGGCCGGTGCCGTACTGGCACGTGGACGCCGGCTTCGCCGCCTTGCTGATGCTCCTCACCGCCGTGGACGAGGGGCTCGGGGCGTGCTTCTTCGGCCTTCCGCCGCAGCGGATCGCTGCCTACCGGGACGCGTTCGGCGTGCCGACGGAGTATCAACCCATCGGTGCCGTCACAATCGGTTACCGGGCGGCCGACCATCGGTCACCGTCGTTGCGCCGTGGGCGTCGTCCGATGGACGAGGTCGTGCGCCGCGGCCGGTGGAACTGACACCGACGCCCCGTTCGTCCGGTTGGGGATCGGACGAGCGATAGCGAAACTGACATCAGGGAGCAGAACGCAGCGTGCGCTGGGCGGCTAGGCTGGCACGGTCATCGGTGCCGCGCCGCGCGGTGCCCGCCGCGGCCCGGCTCGGCGCCGTCGGTCGGCCCGGCCACGGGGAGGGGAGCGTGCCGTCGTGATCTTCAGAGCGGTCCGGGACGGGCGTCCCTATCCGGAGCACAATCTGACGCTCAAGCAGTGGGCGGAGATCCCGCCGCGACCACTGCGCCTGGATCAGATGATCACCACCAAGCGCGAGTTGGCGCTGGACAAACTCCTCGCCGAGGATTCCACCTTCTACGGTGACCTCTTCCCGCACGTCGTGCAGTGGAACGGCGGGCTCTACCTGGAGGACGGGCTGCACCGGGCGCTGCGGGCAGCCCTCCAGCAGCGAAACCAGATCCACGCGCGGGTGCTGGTGCTCTCCGAGCCGATCGAGTGACGAGCCCTTCTTTCGCCCGCTGAACCTTCGTTAGGGTGACGTCCATGACCGCTGCGCTGGACCTGCTCGACCTGGACCCGTCGCTCACCGAGGAGGAGCGGCAGATCCGCGACGTCGTCCGCCAGCTCGTCGACGACCGGGTGCGACCCCACGTCGCCGACTGGTACGAGGACGGCCGGGTGCCCGCCCGGGAGCTGGCCCGCGAGTTCGGCAAGCTCGGTCTGCTCGGCATGCACCTCACCGGCTACGGCTGCGCAGGCGCCTCCGCTGTCGCCTACGGGCTGGCCTGCCAGGAGCTGGAAGCCGGCGACTCCGGCCTCCGGTCCCTGGTCTCCGTGCAGGGATCGCTCGCCATGTACGCCATCTGGCGCTACGGCAGCGAGGAGCAGAAGCAACGCTGGCTACCGTCGATGGCCACCGGTGAGGCGATCGGTTGCTTCGGCCTGACCGAGCCGGACCACGGCTCAGACCCCGCCTCGATGGCCACCCGGGCCCGCCGCGACGGCGACGACTGGGTGCTCACCGGCGGGAAAATGTGGATCACCAACGCCCCGATCGCGGACGTCGCGGTGATCTGGGCGCGCACCGACGACGGCGTACGGGGCTTCGCCGTACCGATGGACACGCCCGGCGTCACGGCCCGGGAGATCCGTCGCAAGATGTCGCTGCGCGCGTCGGTGACCGGCGAGATCGTGCTCGACGACGTCCGGCTCCCGGCCGACGCCCAACTGCCCGAGGCGGTCGGGCTCAAGGCGCCGCTGAGCTGCCTCACCGAAGCCCGCTACGGCATCGTCTGGGGCGCGGTCGGCGCGGCCCGCGACTGCCTGGAAACCACACTGACGTACGCGACCACCCGCACCCAGTTCGGTCGCCCGCTGGCCGGCTTCCAGCTCACCCAGGCGAAGCTCGCCGACATGGCCGTCGAGTTGGTGAAGGGGCAGCTGCTCGCGCTGCACCTGGGCCGGCTCGCCGACGCCCAGCGGCTGCGGCCCGAGCAGGTAAGCGTGGGCAAACTGAACAACGTGCGGGAGGCGCTGGCCATCGCCCGGCAGTGCCGCACCATTCTCGGCGCCAACGGTGTCTCAGGCGAGTACCCGGTGATGCGGCACGCCAACAACCTGGAGAGCGTGCTGACCTACGAGGGCACCTCCGAAATCCACCAACTGGTCATCGGGCAGCGGCTCACCGGGCTCTCCGCATTCGCCTGACCTGCTCGTTTGTCGCTTCCTGGCGCTCGCCGCGCGGCTGTCGTATCGGGGCCGTACCGTCATTGACAGACGACGTGTCTGACGAGGACGGTGAGCGTGATGGCCCGCGACGCTGGCAGCAACGAGCCCACGAGGGAGTTCCCCGGTTACCCGACCGGTGACGATCTCAAGGCGCGGTCGACCGCGACACCCGAGTGGGCCGCGGATACGCCCGGCGACCCCGTCGGGCCTGCGGGTCCCGGTGGGCCTACCGGTCCCGGTGGCCCTACCGGTCCCGGTGGCCCTGGCGGCCCCGGTGGGCCCGGTGGTCCGACGGGCGGTGGCGATGGCCCCGCCGGTGGTGGTGGCCCCGGTGGTGGTGGCGGTGGGGCAGCGCGAGGTCTGCTCCTGCTGCTCGGCGCCGCGGCGCTGGCCGTGGTCGTGCTACTCGGCATTCAGGCGACGGGCATCCTGCCGGAGTTCCGCAACCCGTTCGCCAAGGAGCAGACCGACCGCAGTCAGCCACCGCTGCTGAAGTCGATCCAGGACCTCAGCCGCTACGTGGCCGCCGAAGGCAACTTCCAGGTCGTTGTCGACACGCAGAACGACAGGCGCAACGTTCCGGACTTCCTGCTCAACGAGCGCACCCTGTTCGTCGGCGCCGGCAGCGTCGAGGCGTACGTCGATTTCACCAAGATCGCTGAGGGTGCCGTCGTCCAGTCCGCCGACGGCAAGTCCGTCGAGATCAAGCTGCCCGCGCCGCAGCTCGGCGAGACCAACCTCGACATGGAGAAGAGCTACGTCTTCGCCGAGGAGCGCGGTCTGCTCAACCGACTCGGTGACCTGGTGGGCAACGACCCCAACCGGCAGCAGCAGGTCTACCAGCTCGCCGAGGACCGGATCACCGCCGCCGCCCGGGACAGCGGGCTCTCCGCCCGAGCCGAGGAGAACACCCGCAAGATGCTGGAGGGGCTGCTCCGCTCCCTCGGGTACCAGCAGATCACCGTCACCTACATAGCCCCCTGACCTACCCCACCCCCTGGTACGCCGAAGCGCCCGCCCCGACTTCCGTCGGAGCGGGCGCTTCCGTCTCTGCCCGGCGCGCCGTTGCCCAAGATCCGCGCAACTTCCGGGATGTTGGTCCCTCCAGCGCCCCTGAGGCAGCAACTTCCCCGAAGTTGCCGCCCCGGGGTGAGGCGTGACCCGGGGGGAGGGCGGGTCAGTGGCCGGTGGAGGCCAGGTAGCGGTCCTCGTTCGGCATCAGCACCCACAGGATCAGGTAGACGATCACCTGCGTGCCGGGCAGCAGCAGCGACAGCAGGAACAGCAGCCGGACCATTCCGGCCGACATGCCGAACCGCCGTCCGAGGCCGGCGCAGACACCGGCGATCATGCGCCCCTCGCGGGGCCGGACCAGTTTGCGACTCATCGTCGTACTCCCACTCTGCGGCGGTGCGCCGCGTCTGCAATCCACGGTAGAAAGGGATGACCACCTCGCCCTCGGTCCCGAGGATGAGCGGCGACCCGTGGACCCGTAGGTGCTTTACCCGGGCAGCACCCCGCTGACGCCTCCCCGAACCGCCCGGCCGCGCGGGTGGGGGACGGTGGTCGGGTGTTCACGTCCCGGACCGGATGGGCGGTGAGCTGGGCGGGTAGGCTGGCTGATCGGCCTTCCACACCCCGGAGGGCCGGCACCCCATACCCCGGACGGTCACGAGCGGGGCCGCCAGACCGGTGGTCACGACCCGGCCGGGTCCCGTACGCCGGGACGACGGCGAGGAAGCGCAGCCATGATCAGTGTTTTCGACCTCTTCAGCGTCGGTATCGGGCCGTCCAGCTCGCACACGGTGGGGCCGATGCAGGCCGCGCGTACGTTCGTTGGCGGGCTCAAGGCCGACGGGTTGCTCACGGACACGGCGCGGGTGCAGGCCGAGTTGTTCGGTTCGCTGGGTGCCACCGGGCATGGCCACGGCAGCGGTCCGGCGGTGCTGCTGGGGTTGGCCGGTGAGTCGCCGGAGACTGTCGACACGGACACCGTCGGTCCTCGGGTCGAGCGGATCCGGGTCGAGCGGCGGCTCAACATCCTGGACGCGCACGAGATCGACTTCGATCCGGATCGGGACCTGACGCTGCACCGCCGCAGGTCGTTGCCGTACCACCCGAACGGGATGACCTTCGTGGCGTACGACGGGGCCGGTGCCGAGTTGCGCAGCCGCACCTACTACTCAGTCGGTGGCGGTTTCGTGGTGGACGAGGCGGCGGCCGGCGCGGACCGGATCAAGCCGGACAGCACAGTCGTGCGGTACCCGTTCCTGACCGGGGCGCAACTGCTCGACGTCACGACCCGCACCGGGCTGTCGATCAGCGAGGTGATGCTGGCCAACGAGCGGTCCTGGCGCAGTGAGGCGGACATCCGGGCCGGTCTGCTGGAGATCTGGCGGGTGATGCAGGAGTGCGTGCAGCGTGGCTGCGAGCGGGACGGCGTACTCCCTGGGGGGTTGAAGGTTCGGCGGCGCGCGGCGGAGCTGCGGCGTGGCCTGGAGGCGGAGGCCGGGTCGGCCGACCCGCTGCACGTGATGGACTGGGTGACGTTGTTCGCGCTCGCTGTCAACGAGGAGAACGCGGCGGGCGGCCGGGTGGTCACCGCGCCGACAAACGGCGCGGCCGGGATCATTCCGGCGGTGCTGCACTACTACACCCGGTTCGTGCCGGGCGCCGATGACGAGGGCGTGGTGCGGTTCCTGCTGACGGCGGGCGCGATCGGTGTGCTGTTCAAGGAGAACGCGTCGATCTCGGGCGCCGAGGTGGGCTGCCAGGGTGAGGTCGGTTCGGCGTGCTCGATGGCGGCGGCGGGGTTGGCCGAGGCGCTCGGTGGCACCCCGGAGCAGGTGGAGAACGCCGCCGAGATCGGGATGGAGCACAACCTCGGGTTGACCTGTGACCCGGTGGGTGGCCTGGTGCAGATCCCCTGCATCGAGCGCAACGCGGTGGCTAGCATCAAGGCGATCACGGCCGCCCGGCTGGCGCTGCGCGGCGACGGGGTGCACAAGGTGTCGCTGGACAAGGTCATCAAGACCATGCGGGAGACGGGCGCCGACATGAAGGTCAAGTACAAGGAGACGGCGCGTGGCGGTCTGGCCGTCAACGTGATCGAGTGCTGAGTCCGGTCGATTCGGGGCAATCGTTCACCGACTGCTAACCTGTCGTCCGTTTCAGGAGGCGGGAGGCTCGCGGTGACCGCTGGCGTCGCGGCGTTGTGGTCGCACCGCAACTCGCTGCGCATCCTGGTCCGGCGGGATCTGGCGGTCAAGTACCAGCAGTCGGTGCTGGGCTACTTCTGGTCGTTGATCGAGCCGCTCGGCATGGGCGCCATCTACTGGTTCGTCTTCGGGGTGCTCTACTCCCGGGACACCGGTCGGCACCTCGGTGAGGCGGCCGGGTCGTACCCGTTGTTCCTGATCACCGGCATCTTCGCCTGGATGTGGACCAGTTCGGCGCTGAGCGAGGCGACGAATGCGCTGACCGGCCAGTCCCGGCTGATCACCACGATGAACGTGCCGCGGCAGGTCTTCCCGATCGGCCGGGTCACCGGCCGGTTCGCCGAGTACGCGGCGGGCCTGCCGATCCTGATCGCCATCGCGGTGATCTACGCGGTGCACGGTCGGATCCACCCCGGCTGGTCGCTGCTCTCCCTGCCGCTGGCGGTGACCGTCCAGGCCGTCCTGTTGACCGGGCTCGCCCTGCTGCTGTCCGCGTGGAACGTGCTGATGCGCGACGTGGAACGGTTGATGCGGCTGATCATCCGGGTGCTCTTCTACGCCACGCCGATCATCTACCCGCTCAGCCTGGTCCGGGAGTCCGGCCTACCCGGCTGGCTGAAGGTGGTCTACGAGCTGAACCCGCTGGTCGGGATCTTCCAGTTGCACCACGCGATCTGGTATCCGGACGAGTTCCCGGACGCCCGGCTGCTCGCCACCACGATCGTCGGCAGTCTGCTGGTGCTGGCCGCCGGTTGGTGGTCGTTCCGCCGGTTGGAGCCCGCCGTGCTCAAGGAGCTCTGACGTGGCCGCGCCGATCATCGAGGCGGAGGGCCTGGGCATCCGGTTCGTCCGCAACCGTCGCCGTCAGCTGCGGCTGCGCGAGTTGTTCATCCACCGGGGTGGCCGTGGCGCGCTGCCCGGCCAGTTCTGGCCGCTGCGGGACGTGTCGTTCACCGTCCAGGCCGGCGAGACGGTCGGGGTGATCGGTCGCAACGGCACCGGCAAGAGCACCCTGCTGCGGCTGATCGCCGGGGTGCTCATTCCGGATGAGGGCGGCATCCGGGTGCACGGCGCGGTGGCGCCGTTGCTGGAGTTGTCCGCCGGTTTCTCCAACGACCTGACCGGGCGGGAGAACCTGCACCTGGTCGGTGGGCTGCACGGACTGTCGACGAGCTACCTGAAGCGGCACTTCGACGACATCGTCGAGTTCGCCGGTGAGCAGGTGGAACGGGCCATCGACACGTCGGTGCGGCACTACTCGTCGGGGATGAAGGTGCGGCTGGGCTTCGCGATCATCTCGCACCTGCCGCACCCGATCCTGCTGATGGACGAGGTGACCGCGGTCGGGGACGCGGAGTTCCGCAAGAAGTGTTACGCGACGATTGATCGTCTGCTCGGGGAGGGGCGCACGCTGGTGCTGGTGTCACACAACGAAAAGGACCTGACCCGGTTCTGCCGTCGGGGGTTGTACCTCGACGCGGGCCGGTTGACGCTCGACGGCACCATCGCCGAGGCGCTCGACGCGTACCACGCCGCGGTCCCGCGGTGACGCTCGCGATCGTGCTCGCCGCCGGGAGGCCCGCGGCGGGCCTGACCACGGCCACCGGCGAGCCACTGGCCGACCGCCTGGCCGCCCAGTTGCGCCAGGCCGGGGCAAACGAGGTGCGCTTCGCCGCCAACCTCGACGAGCTGACCGACCTGGTCGCCACCGCGACCGCGCCCGTGCTGATCACCGGCACGGACCTGGTCGCGCACACCGCCGTACTGCGGCACCTGGCCACCAGCCCGGTGGGGCCCACTGTGGCGTTGGTGCTCGGCGACCCGCCGGTGCCCGGTCGGACCGCCGTGCGGGAGGAACGCGGCCAGGTGGTCGACGCCGGCGCGTTGGACGCCCTTGACGGGGACGCCACAGGCGTGTTCGGCGGCGCGCTGCGGGTCGGCGTGGACGACCTGCCGACCCTCGCGGCCGCCGCCCGGGCCGCCGCGTCCGGGCTGCTCCCCGTCGCCGCCCCGATCGGCCCGGCCGGCGACGTGGCGCCGCTGCCGGCGACCGGCGGGGCCGGGTCCGGGGGGTCGGTCGCGGCCGGTGGCCCCGGGTCCGCCGTGGACCGGCTCTTCGCGGGCCTCGCGGCGCTCGGCACCCTGATCTTCGCTCAGCGGGTACGCCTGCTCGTCGCCCACCGGGTCGAGGACCAGGCCGGGCTGACCGCTGCCGAGGCGGCGGTGACAGCTGTCGACGAGGACCGGGCCGAGCTGCGGCTGTCGGTGAAGGAGAAGGACGACTTCTTCTCCACCTACTTCGTCAGCACCTGGTCGCCGCTCGTGGTCCGGCTCTCGGCCCGGCTCCGGCTCACCCCGACCGGGGTGACGGTGATCTCGGTGCTCTTCGCGTTGGGCGCGGCGGTGCTGTTCGGGGCCGGTGGGCGACGGGCGCTGGTCGCTGGCGCGGTGCTGCTCTACCTCGGCTTCGTGCTGGACTGCGTGGACGGCCAGCTGGCCCGCTACACCCGGCACTTCAGCGCCTGGGGCGGCTGGCTGGACACGATGGCGGACCGGGCCAAGGAGTACCTGGTCTACGCCGGGCTGGGCTTCGGGGTGAGCCACGCCGGGCTGGGCAACGGGTGGGCGCTCGCGATCGCCGCGATGACCTTGCAGACCGTCCGGCACATGACCGACACCTGGTACGGGGTGCTGCACGACGAGGCGGCCCGTCGGCCGCGTACGGCGACGAGCGCCAGCGGCGGGATCGGTGACCGGCTCAACGCGGCGTCGACGCGGGTGCAGGCGGACACCGGGTCGGTGTCGTACTGGCTGAAGCGGACAGTGGTCTTCCCGATCGGTGAGCGGTGGGCGCTGATCGCGGTGACAGTGGCGCTGTTCAACCCGCTGGTCAGCCTGATCGCCGTGCTGGTCTGGGGGGTGCTGGCGTTCGCGTACACCGGGGCTCTGCGGACGCTGCGGGCCCGCTGGATGTGGGTGCCGGTGCTGGACACTGTCGACGCCACCCTGCACCGCGACGACGGGCCGTTGGCCCGCTGGTTGCCGGTGGTCCGCCCGATGGGGCCGCTGACCCTGGCAGTGATCGCCGCGCTCGGCCCGGCGGTGCTACTGGTCGGGGCGTTGCTGAGTGACACGCCCGAGGGGCTGCGCTGGGCGCTGCCGGTGGCGCTGCTGGTGCTGCTCGTCGCCGGGCTGGGCGCGGGAGCGGCACACAACGGTCCGCTGGACTGGCTGGTGCCCGCCGCGTTGCGGGCCGCCGAGTACCTGTTCGCCATCGCGGTCGGGGTGGTCGGCGGGGCACCCGGCTGGCTGATCTTCGGGTATGTCTTCGTGCTCACCGTGCACCACTACGACCTGACCGCCCGGCTGGAGAAGCGGCAGGTGGCACCGCCTCTGCACGCGGCGACGCTGGGTTGGGACGGCCGCTCGGTGCTGTTGGCCCTCGCGGCGATCGCCGGAATTGCGGGTATCGGACTGGCTACACTCGGTGCGTACCTTCTCGTGGTTTTCGTGGTGAGCGCCGTCCTGGCCTGGTTCGTGCGACCGGCCCGTAGCGCGCGGGCGTCGGTGGCGCCGGCGGGCGCTGGAGGTGCCGTGCCGCGCTGACGGAGGGACGGCCGGATGACCCTGATCAGCTTCGTGGTGCCGGCCTTCCGGGTGCAGGGATACCTGCGGGAATGCCTGGACTCCATCCTCGGTCAGCCGGAGACCGACATCGAGGTGATCGCCGTCGACGACTGCTCGCCGGACGCCAGCGGCGACATCATCGACGAGTACGCGGCCCGCGACCAGCGGGTCCGTTCGGTCCGGCTGGCGGAGAACGTCGGTCTCGGTCCGGCCCGGAACATCGGGCTGGACCGGGCCGTCGGCGAGTACGTGTGGTTCCTCGACGGTGACGACTGGCTGGCTCCGGAGTGCCTGACCGAGGTCGCCGAGCGGTTGCGGGTCACCCGCCCGGACGTCCTGCTCGTCGACCACGTCCGCGCCCACTGGAACGACACCGCGACCCGCAGCGCGATGGCCGAGGTGTTTCCGGAGGCACCGGGCCCGGGCACGTTTCGGTTGCGGGACCGGCCGCGGGCGATGCATCTGCTGCACACCGCGTGGAACCGACTGGTCCGGCGGGAGTTCCTCGTCGACCTGGGGTTGCGCTTCGCGCCCGGCTGGTACGAGGACGTCTCGTTCAGCTACCCGGTGCTGATGGCCGCGCACCGGATCGGCGTACTGGACCGGGTCTGTGTCAACTACCGCCAACGCCGTGCCGGCGCGATCACCCGGACCCGGGGTGACCGGCACTTCGAGGTCTTTCCGCAGTGGCACCGGGTCTTCCACCTGATGGATTCGTGGGGGCCGGCGACGGAGGCCCTGCGGCCGGCGGTCTTCGAACGGATGATCTGGCACTACCTGACCGTGCTCGGCAACGGTCAGCGGATCGCGCCGGAGCTGCGGGAGGCGTTCTTCGCGCAGATCACCGCCGACTACGAGCGTTGGCTGCCGCCCGGCGGCTATCCGGTGCCGGACGGGGTCGAGGGGATCAAGCACAAGCTCGTCGCGTCCGGCCGGTGGCGCACCTTCAGCGCGTTGCGGGCCGCCAGCCGGGCACGCGACGCCGCCCGCCGGCGGGCCCGCACCGCTCGGCGCACTGTCGGCCCGGTCGCCCGGCGCGGTGCCCGGCTGACCCGCGACGGGCTGCTGCGCGAGTACTACCGGGCCGAGTTGCGGCGGCCGGTCGACCCGACGCTCGCGGTGTACGCCGCGTACTGGTACCGGGGATACTCCTGCAACCCGGCGGCCATCTACGAGGTCGCCCGCCGGTTGGCGCCGGAGGTGCGCGGGGTGTGGGTGGTGCGCCGGGACCGGGTGGACGCCGTGCCGACCGGGGTGGAGTACGTGGTGGCCGGCACGCCGGCGTACTACCGGGTGCTCGCCCGCGCCCGGTGGCTGGTCAACAACGTCAACTTTCCGGACTTCGTCCGCAAGCGACCGGAACAGGTGCACGTGCAGACCCACCACGGCACGCCGGTCAAGGTGATGGGGCTGGATCAGCAGCGCCACCCGATCGGCGCGGGCCGGATGGACTTCGCCGGGCTGTTGCGCCGGGTGGACCGCTGGGACTACAGCGTCAGCGCCAACAGCTTCTCCACCCAGATGTGGGACCGGGCGTACCCGGCCACGTACACCACCCTGGAGGTGGGGTACCCGCGCAACGACCGCCTGGTCACCGCCGGCCCGGACGAGGTGCGCCGACTCCGCGCGGAGTTCGGCCTCGACCCCGACGAGCATGTCGTCCTGTACGCCCCGACGCACCGCGAGCACCTGCCCGGTTACCGGCCGCCGTTCGACCCGGACCGGTTCGTCCAGGCGCTGGGCGATTCGGGCCGGTTGCTGATGCGCAGCCACTACTTCCACGACCGTGATCGACGTCCCGGCCAGCCGAAGGACTGGGAGCGGGTTCGCGACGTCAGCGGCCACCAGCGGGTGGAGGACCTCTACCTGGTGGCGGACGTGTTGGTCACCGACTACTCGTCGGCCATGTTCGACTACGCGGTGCTGGACCGGCCGATCGTGCTCTACACCCCGGACTGGGAGGCGTACCAGCTGGCCCGGGGGGTCTACTTCGACGTGACGGCCGAACCGCCGGGGTCGGTGGCGTCCACTTTCGCCGATCTGCTCGACCTGTTCCGTACCGACGCGGTGCGCTCGGACGCGGCGGAGAAGGCCCGCGAGCATTTCCGGGCCCGGTTCTGCACGATGGACGACGGGCGGGCGGCGGAGCGGGTGGTGCGCCGGGTGTTCCTCGGAGAGCCGGGCGAGCCGTCAACGCGCTGTTGATCGGACTTCTGTCGTTTAATAGCAGCGTCATCGACCGAACATGAGACGTTTACCCGATGTCACAAACCCATGATCCTGGTCACAGTCTTGTGGGGTTCGGCCGACGCGCTGAGGGGGAAGACGGTGAGCACCGTCACGCTCAAGGATGTGACCAAGGTTTTCCGGGATGGCACGATTGCCGTCGACAGCATCAATCTCGATGTCAACGACGGCGAGTTCATGGTGCTGCTTGGGCCGTCCGGGTGCGGCAAGTCGACGGTGCTGCGAATGATCGCCGGGTTGGAGGACCCGACCACCGGCGCGGTCATGCTCGACGGGGAGTTGGCGAACGACCTCCCCCCACGGGACCGCAAGATCGCCATGGTCTTCCAGGACTTCGCGCTCTACCCGCACATGACAGTCGGCGACAACATCGCTTTTCCGCTGCGGCTGGCCGGGATCGAGCCCGAGCCGAGGGGTGAGCGGGTCAGTGACGTGGCGAGCGCGCTGGGCATCGGCGACGTGCTGGCCCGCAAGCCGGGTCAGCTCTCCGGCGGGCAACGGCAGCGGGTCGCGATGGGCCGGGCGATCGTCCGCCGGCCCGGCCTGTTCCTGATGGACGAGCCGTTGTCCAACCTGGACAGCGGTCTCCGGGCCGAGCTGCGGGCGGAGATCTCGGGCCTGACCCGGGAGCTGGGCGTCACCACCGTCTACGTCACGCACGACCAGGCCGAGGCGCTCACCATGGCCGACCGGGTGGCCATCATGCGCCGCGGCGTGCTCCAGGACGTGGGCACACCAACCCAGGTGTACGGCCGACCGGCGACGCTCTACGTGGCAGCGTTCCTGGGCAGCCCACGGATGAACCTGCTGGAGGCGTCGGTCTACGTCCACCTCGACCGGTACGTCACGCTCAACCTCGGTGACCAGTCGCTCTACCTGCCCTGGAACGACATCCGCAGTCGGGCGGTGGCGCACTACCACGGTGAGCGGATCGTGGTCGGCATGCGGGCCGAGGCGCTCACCCCGGTCGCACCGGACAGCCCCGGCGACGTGCTGCGCGGGCGGATCCGCTACCTGGAGCACCACGGGCACGAGTCGTTGGCGTTCCTCGACATCGGCGCGACCGCGATCGTGGTCGACGAGATGGGCGCACCGCTCGAACCGCCGCCGGTCGGCCAGCGCGGCCTGCGCCGGTTCGGCTCGGTGATGCAGCGGCTCACCGGCAAGCCGGTGGAGGCGCAGGAGCCGCCGGCCAGCGGCGTCCAGACCAGCGTGCTCCCCGATCCGGGCCGGCACCACCGACGCCCGGCGGAGCTGGCGGTGCGGCTGGCGCCGTACCCGGCGGTCAGCGCCGGTCACCCGCTCGCCGTCTCGGTGCGGATGGACGCGCTGCATTTCTTCGACGAGCGCGGCGACCGGATCGACGTGGGTTGGCGCTGACGACGCGCCGGAGCGGGGTGGCGGGCTCGCCACCCCGTGTCCTACCGTCTGCCCACCCAGTCCACTGTGAAAGTCCACCGAGAGGGGTGCACCCGTGTCGGGTGACCGTCCCAGCCCGCTCGTCATCGAGCGCATCCTGCGGGATCGCGAGGGCATCTGGCAGCAGATCGTGGCCGAGCGTGACCTCAACGCCCTGACCGGGCGGATGCTGACCAGTTCCGCAATCGCGTTGGCCTGCTACGGGGCGGTGCTGGGCTTCTTCCACAGTCCGCTGATGGCACTGACCTCGGCGCTGAAGCTGCCACTGCTGTTCCTGGTCACGCTGGCCATCTGCCTGCCCACGCTCTACCTGTTTAACCTGGTCTTCGGCGCCCGACTCTCGGTGCGACAGTCGTTGGCGCTGGTGATGGTGGCGATCACTGTCACCTCGATGCTCGCGGTGGCGTTCGCGCCGATCAGCCTCTTCTTTCTGATCACCGCCAACGACTACGGGTTCTTCAAGCTGCTCAACGTGGCGATCCTGACCCTGTCGGCGCTTGTCGGGTTGCGCTTCCTGACCAGCGGGATGCAGGTGCTCAACGACCACGGCCTGCTCGCGCCGGAGGCCGCCAACGCCAAGGTGGGCGAGCAGGCCGCCGCCCAGGCGCCGGTCCAGGCCGTGCCGGCCGCGGTGGCCGTCGGGGCGACGCCGGCAGCGGCAGCGGCCACCGGCCAGAGCGCCGAACCGGTCGCCGTGCCGGCCGGAGCCGCGGTGGCCGAGTCGACGCCGAACGGCGCCGTGACGACAGCGCCGGCTCCGGCCCAGGTTCCGACTCAGGGGGCCGGGCAGCCGGCCGGCGCCCCGTTCCCGCCGGGCATGCTGCCGCCCGGCTACGTGGCGCAGCGCCCGTGGGACGGCCGTACCGCCCGAGGCGGCGAGCCGGCGCAACGGCCGGCCAGCATGACGCTGCTCTACATCTGGATCCTGCTCTTCGGGTTCGTCGGCACCCAACTGGCCTGGACGCTGCGTCCGTTCTTCGGCGACCCGGGCCAGGACTTCGCGTTCTTCCGCAGCATCGACGGCAACTTCTACGCGGAGATCCTGCGCACCATCGCCAACCTCTGAGCATGCCGCCGCCGGCGAGAGTTGCTGGTTGCCGGCCTGGTTACCGATGAGTAACGTCGGGCCATGACTATCGACTCCCGCCAGGTGGCGGCCGGCATGCTGGAAGCGGTGCCGTTCGCTCGTACGCTCGGTCTCGAGTTCGTCGAGGTGGCACCCGAGGCGGAGGGCGGCGTGCGGGCAGTCGTCCGGCTGCCCGACTCGCCGGCCACCCACAACCACATCGGCGGACCGCACGCCGGCGCCATGTTCACACTCGGCGAGACGGCCTCCGGCGCGGTCGTGCTTGCCGCCTTCGGTCAGCTGCTCGACCGAGCCGTGCCGCTGGCCGTCCGGGCCGAGATCGCCTACCGGAAACTCGCCATGGGTCCGGTGCTGGCCACCGCGCGACTCGGCCGGCCGGCAGTCGAGGTGATCGAGGAGCTGGAGGCCGGTCAGCGCCCGGAATTCCCCATCGCTGTGGAAATCGCCACCGAGGACGGGAAGCCGACAGCGGCGATGACCGTGATCTGGACGCTGCGACCGAACTGAAACGCCTCAGGGCGGCGGAAACGGGTTTGCGGGCCCAGCAGGGTGGATAGATTCGTACCGTGCTGGGCCTACCTGCTCACGTGACCGCCTGTCTCTTCGATCTGGACGGTGTGCTGACGCAGACCGCCCGCGTACACAACGCCGCCTGGACACAGACGTTCGACGAGTTTCTTCGTCAGCGCGCCACGGTCTCCGGCGAGCCGTTCCAACCGTTCGATCCGGGCCCGGACTACAACCGCTATGTCGACGGCCGACCCCGGGCCGACGGCGTCCGGACGTTCCTCGCCTCCCGCGGGATCGTGCTGCCCGAGGGCGGCCCGGACGACCCGCCGGAGGCCGAGACCGTCAACGGCCTCGGCAACCGCAAGAACGTCCTGCTGCTGCACCAGCTGCGTACCGCCGGCGTCGAGGTCTATCCGGGCTCGGTGCGGTACCTGAAGGCGGCGACCGCCGCCGGGCTCCGCCGAGCCGTGGTCACCGCGAGCGCGAACGGGGGTGAGGTGGTCGCCGCCGCCGGGTTCGAGCCGCTGCTGGAGGCCCGGGTCGACGGACTCGTCGCCCGCGCTGAGGGGCTGCGCGGCAAACCACACCCCGACACCTTCCTCGCCGGGGCCAGGCTGCTCGGCGTCGACCCGACACAGGCCGCCGTCTTCGAGGACGCGCTCTCCGGAGTGGCCGCCGGTCGCGCCGGCGGCTTCGGTTACGTGGTCGGCGTCGACCGGGTCGGGCAGGCTGACGAACTGCTCGCCCACGGCGCCGACATCGTGGTGAAGGACCTCGCCGACCTGCTCGACGTCGCCGACCCGCCGGCGCCGACCCGCACCGATACCGACCCGCTCGCCGCCGAACGAGGCCCCGCATGATTCGTGAACGCGCCTATCCGGTCGAGCCGTGGCACGTCCGGGAGACCCGGCTGGACATGGACGTGCTGGCCCAGTCGGAGTCGGTGTTCGCGCTCTCCAACGGGCACATCGGGCTGCGGGGCAACCTTGACGAGGGTGAGCCGCATGGCCTGCCCGGCACCTACCTCAACTCGTTCTACGAGTTGCGTCCGCTGCCGTACGCGGAGGCCGGCTACGGCTTCCCCGAGTCCGGGCAGACCATCGTCAACGTCACAAACGGCAAACTGATCCGGTTGCTGGTCGACGACGAACCGCTCGACGTGCGCTACGGAGAGCTGCTCGCCCACGAGCGGATCCTCGACCTGCGGGCCGGCACTCTGCACCGGGAGCTGCACTGGCGCTCGCCCGCCGGCCGCGAGGTAAAGGTCCGCAGCACCCGCCTCGTCTCGTTCACCCAGCGGTCCGTGGCCGCCATCAGCTACGAGGTGGAGGCCGTCGACCGCCCGCTGCGGCTGATCGTGCAGTCCGAGTTGGTGGCCAACGAGTCGCTGCCCGCGCAGAGCAAGGACCCCCGGGTCGCGGCGGTCCTGGAGTCGCCGCTCCAGGCCGAGGAAGAGCTGACCACCCCCGACGGCGGTCAGCTGATCCACCGCACCAAGGTTTCCGGTCTGCGGGTCGCCGCCGCCATGGAGCACGAGGTGCACGGCCCGGACCACACCACCATCGAGTCCGAGGGATACCAGGACTGGGTGCGTACCACAATCGCCTGCGTGCTCAAGCCCGGCGAGAAGCTGCGGGTGATCAAGTATCTGACGTACAGCTGGTCGAGCCGTCGGTCCCTGCCGGCGCTGCGCGACCAGGTCGGCGCGGCGCTGGCCGGCGCCCGGCTCGACGGGTGGGACGGGCTCCACCGGGAGCAGCGCAACTACCTCGACACGTTCTGGGACGCCTCCGACGTGCTCGTCGAGGGCGACCCGGAGGTGCAGCAGGCCGTCCGCTTCGGTCTCTTCCATGTGTTGCAGGCCGGCGCGCGCGCCGAGCAGCGGCCGATCTCGGCGAAGGGGCTGACCGGCCCCGGCTACGACGGCCACGCCTTCTGGGACACCGAGATGTTCGTCCTGCCGGTGCTCACGTACACCCAGCCGAGCGCGGTGCGCAGCGCGTTGCAGTGGAGGCACAGCACGCTGGACTCGGCGCGGGAACGCGCCGAGACGCTCAACCTCCGGGGCGCCGCCTTCCCCTGGCGGACCATCGAGGGCCCGGAATCATCCGGATACTGGCCGGCCGGCACTGCCGCCTTCCACATCGCCGCCGACATCGCCGACGCCGTGCGCCGCTACGTGATGGTCACCGGGGACACCCAGCTGGAACGGGAGATCGGGCTGGAGCTGCTTGTGGAGACCGCCCGGCTGTGGCGCTCGATCGGCCACCACGACCGGCACGGGCAGTTCCACATCGACGGCGTCACCGGCCCGGACGAGTACACCGCCGTGAAGAACGACAACATCTACACCAACCTGATGGCGCAGCGGAACCTGCTCGCCGCCGCCGACGTGGTGATGCGCTACCGGGACGAGGCGTTCCACCTCGGGGTCACCGACGAGGAGGCCGCGAGCTGGCGGGACGCCGCCACCTCCATGTACGTGCCCTACGACGAGGAACTCGACGTCCACCAGCAGGTGGCGGACTTCACCCGACTCCAGGAGTGGGACTTCACGCACACCCCGGCGGAGAAGTACCCGTTGCTGCTGCACTACCCGTACTTCGAGTTGTACCGCAAGCAGGTGGTGAAGCAGGCCGACCTCGTCCTTGCCATGCACTGGCGGGGGGACGCCTTCACGCCCGAGGAGAAGGTGCGCAACTTCCTCTACTACGAGCGCCGCACCGTACGCGACTCGTCGTTGTCGGCCTGCACCCAGTCGGTGCTCGCCGCCGAGGTGGGCCATCCGGAACTCGCGCACACCTACCTGCGTGAGGCCGCGCTCATGGACCTGCACGACCTCAACGAGAACACCCGCGACGGCGTCCACATGGCGTCGTTGGCCGGCGCGTGGCTCGCCCTGGTGAGCGGGTTCGGTGGTCTGCGGGACCACGACGGCGAGCTGTCCTTCGCCCCCCGGCTCTCCAGCCGACTCAGCCGGTTGGAGTTCTCGCTCCAGTGGCGCGGGCTTTCCCTGCGGGTGGATGTCCGGCCGCACCAGACGACATACTCGCTGCGCCACGGCGGCCCGGACGACGCGGTGGAGCTGCGCCACCACGACCAGATGCTGCGGGTGACCTGCGACGAACCGGTGACGGTCCCGGTGCCGCCGGCCGAGCCGACCGGCCCTCCGCCCGAGCAGCCACCGGGCCGGTCTCCGCTGCTGCGGTTGCCCGAACGCGAACAGTGACGGGCGGGGCGGGAATGTTCCCGCCCCGCCCGCCCACGCCGGTGGGTCAGACCGGCTCGCCGGTCCCGTGTAGGTCAGACCGGCTCGCCGGTGGACGGACGCCCGATCGCGTCCCGGGGCGTCGCCGCCTTCGGATCGTCGGGCAGCCGCGCCGAAGCGGCCTGGTCCCCGAAATCCTGGTCCCCGAAGTCTTGATTGCGCTCGGCGTCCTGTTCACGCTGGGCCTGCTCGGTCAGCTGCTGCTGCCGGGAAATCTGCTGCTTGGCCATGGCGATCCTCGCGATCCGTCGGGGCGCGGTTGCGCCGACACGGTCTGCGGTCGCTCGTCGCGTACCCGACGCCCCATCGGGCAAACGCGGCCCGGCGGCGTGCCCACGCGCTGCGGAGTGAGGCCGCCGCCGCGTGCGTGCCGGGCGGCGGGTGGGGTACCCGGACCACCGGCGAGCACGCGGAGGTGGGGGCATGGACGAGCAGCGCGGCACTGTGACGATTCCGATCGGGGACGTTCAGCTCCCCGCCGACCTGACGCTGCCCGCCCAGCCGGTGGGCGTGGTGCTGTTCGCGCACGGCAGCGGCAGTTCCCGGCACAGCCCGCGCAACGTAGCGGTGGCTCGGACGCTGAACGACAGTGGGCTCGGCACGGTGCTGGCGGATCTGCTCACCCCGGCCGAGGACGAGGTGGACGCGCGAACCGCGGAACTGCGCTTCGACATCGGGCTGCTGGCCAGCCGGCTGGCCGGGATCGTCGACTGGCTCGCCGTCGAACGTCCTGCCGGTGACGTGCCGATTGGCCTTTTCGGAGCCAGTACGGGTGCCGCCGCTGCCCTGGTCGCGGTGACGTCCCGCGCCGACCGGGTGGCTGCCGTGGTCAGCCGAGGTGGTCGGCCGGACCTGGCCGGGAACGCGCTGGCCCAGGTGCGTACCCCGACGTTGCTGTTGGTGGGCGGGCTGGACGAAGAGGTGATCACGCTCAACGAACGGGCGCTGGCCGAGTTGGGGGAGGTCGGCGAGCTGCGGGTGATCCCCGGCGCCACCCATCTCTTCGAGGAGCCCGGCACCCTTGAGCAGGTCGCCGACCAGGCCGGCGCCTGGTTCACCACGCACCTCAGCCGATGATCAGTCCGCGGGCAGGAGGGCCGAGGCCGAGCGGCGCTGTTGGACGGTGTCGATGACGCGCCAGAGGACGGCGGTGATCGGGACGCTGACGAAGGCGCCAGCGATGCCCGCGATCAGCGTGCCCGCGGTGACCGCCACCAGGATCACCGCCGGATGCAGTCGGACCTGCCGCTTCATGACCAGCGGCTCCAGCAAATTGCCCTCGATCTGCTGCACGGCGATCACCGCCGCGAGGGTGAGCAGCGCGGTGGTGGGACCGTTCGCGGCCAGCGCCACCAGCACCGCCACCGCGCCGGCCACCGTCGCCCCGATGATCGGCACGAACCCGCCGAGGAACGTGATCAATGCCAGCGGCAGGGCGAGTGGCACCCGCAGCACCACGAGGGCCAGCCCGATGCCCAGCGCGTCGATCGCGGCGATGAACATGGTGCCCCGGCTGTACGCGCCCAACGTCTGCCAACCGTTCCTGCCGGCCTCGGCCAGCACCGGCTGGGTCGGGCCGGACACCCGGGACAGCACCCAGTGCCACATCGACCGGCCGTCCTTGAGCAGGAAGAAGAGCAGCACCAGAGCCAGCAGTGCGGAGCCGAACACCTCCGTGGCGGTCCGGGCGCCGGCCACCGGGTCCGGAGAGCTGCCGCTGAGCCCCTCCCGGGCCTGGTCGACCAGCCGGTCCAGCTGTGCCTCGCTGACCGGCAGGGTGGACGTCACGAAGTCCCGGCTGCGTTCGACCCCCTGCGTCAGCTCCTGGCTGAGCTGATCGAACTGGCTGGCGGTCAGATTCCACACCAGGGCGCCGACGCCGACCAGGATGCCGAGCAGCAGCAGTACGGTGCAGAGCGCGGCCAGCGCCGCCGGCAGACGCAACCGGCGCAGCAGAAGCAGGACCGGATCGAGCAGCGCGGTGAGGAAGATGGTGGCGGCCAGAGCGATGGCCAGCGGCGCCAACAGGACGGCGATCCGGCCCAGCAGGTAGAGCCCGGCGGCGACCACCACCAGGCAGGCGCTCCACGACACCGCGGTTCGGACCAGCCAGGGCAGCGCCGCCCAGGTCTGGCGCGGCCCGGGGCCGCCTGTCGGTCCGGGGTCCTCTGCGGCCATGTCGGTCCTCCTCGATCTCGACGAGGTCGGTACCCGGTCGGTCGTCCCCCGACACCCGAATCGCCGGCCGTCGCCCGCGCGGATCGTACGTCGGCCGGAGTGACGCGGGCGGGTGTTCGCCAATTGCCTCCGGAGCGACGGCGTTTGCGGTGTCGGGCCGAGGGAACGCGAAGGGGACGGACCGGACCGAGGAGGAACGTCGTGGGTGACTTCATGGACAAGGCCAAGGACTTCGCGGACAAGCATGACAAGCAGGTCGACCAGGGTGCGGAGAAGGCTGGCGACATGGCCGACAAACGCACCGGCGGCAAGTACGGCGATCAGATCGACAAGGGCGTGGACCAGGCCCAGGCGCGCACCGGTGAGGGCGACCAGGTCCGCTGACCCGCCATGCTCCGCCCGGGCCGCCGAGCTGTCGGCGGCCCGGGAGGAGCGGACGGTACGCGGGTCAGCGCTGTTGCCTGTCGCGTAGCTCGTCCATCGAGGTGGGTCGGCCGCTCAACGCGTCGCGCAGCCGGTCGACCAGACCGATGCCGGGGGCGAGCAGCCTGTTTGCCGGCGGGTTGTCCGGGCTCCCCGGATGTGGCCGGGTCGGCCCGATGTCCTTGATCGCCGTCACCCTGGCGGCAGCCTCGACCAACTCCTCCCGGGCCGTCGCCGCGCGTAGCCGCGGAAAGAGTTCCTTCTCCTCGTCCGCCACGTGGTGTCGGACGGTGCTGGTCAGCTGGGCGAGCAGCTCGTCGAAGCGGGGGTCGGACGGTTCGGTGGACTCCAACTCCTTCATGGTCCGCTCAGCGTCGGCGTGCTCCGCTATCTCGCGGTCGGCGATCTCGTCGCCGTCGGGCAGCGCCTTGCGGGCGATCGGATACACGTACGCCTCCTCGGCCACCGTGTGGCGGACGAGTTCGGCGATCACCACGTCGACGAGGTGCCGGCGGTGCTCGGGGGTGCCCCGCCGGGTCGCCAACTCGACGAGGACTGCCTCGATCTCACGATGATCGGCGACCAGGATGTCGACGGCGTCGTGGTCGTCGGCGGCTGCTGGGTTGGTCATGTCACGGCCCCTTACCGGTTGCGGATCGGTGGGAGGTGTGAGGCTCTGGTACCCCCACGGGGCTGCACAAACCTACGGGTGACGATGTGTTCGACGGTGGCGGTGGTGGCTGTGGTGGCGGTGGTGCCGACCCCGCCGCGATTGCCCTGCCGTCGCCGGGGTATCCGCCCCCATGGCCGACGACCACCCACCCGCCGACCGTGATCAGTCGCGGCTCGATGAGACCGCCGAGCGGACGGTTCGGCAGGTGCGGCAGGCGCGGCACCGAGGCGGGCAGGCCGGCCGGATCCGGGCCCGGCAGTGGGAGGTCACCCTGGTGATCTCCGTCCAGGCCGGGTTGGCCGCGGCGATCGCCGCCCTGCTCGCCAAGAACCTGCTCGGCCCCGGGTCGCACGTCTTCGCTCCCGCCGCCGCCGTCGGCACGATCGCCACCGCCATCGGGCAGCGGGCCCGGCGCACCTTCGAGCTGCTGGGCGGCGTCGGCCTTGGCATCATCATCGGCGACACGCTGCGCTTCCTGCTGGGCTCGGGTCCGTGGCAGACCGGCGCAGTGGTCGCACTTGCCATCGCCGCCGCGTTGCTGGTGGCCGGGAAGGGTGGTCCGCTGGTCGGGCAGGCCGGCGGTACCGCAGTGCTGATCGCGACACTGGCCCCGATGGAACGTGGCCTGGAGTTGCCCCGGATCTTCGACGCGCTCGTCGGTGGGGCGGTCGGCCTGGTGGTGGTCGCGCTGTTGCTGCCGATCAACCCGATGCGAGTGCTGGACCGGGCCGCGGCCCCGATCTTCGCGGTCCTCTGCGAGCAACTCGCCGAGCTGGCCCAGGCGATGCGCGAGCGCGACGGCGACCGGACCCTGAAGGTCCTGGAGCGGCTCCGGGGCACCGAGGGCGATCTGAGTCGGCTGCACGATGCGCTGAGCGGCGCCGAGGAGGTGGTGACGATCGCTCCGGTTCGCTGGCACCGCCGGCAGCAGTACCACAGGTACGCCCGCAGCGCGGACCACCTGGAGCGGTTGCTGTTGGACACTCGTGCCATGGCCCGCTGGTCGACCACCGCCTTGCAGTACGACGAGCCGATTCCGCCGGAGCTGCCGGACGCGATGAGCCGATTGGGTCAGGCGGTGGCGGAGATGCGTTCCGAGTGCAGGGTCGGTGAGGACCCTCAGCGGACCCGCCGGTTGGTCGAGGAGTGCGCCGAGTTGGCCGGGCGGGCCTCCGCGAGCGGGGTCAGGTCGTTCGGCGAGTCCCTCGTCACCGGACTGCGCACCGCGGCCAGTGATCTGCTCCGGGCGGCCGGTTCTGAACCCGACGACGCGAATCGGATCGTGCGCCGGGCAACCGGTGCCGGGGAAGCGGAGATCCACCCGCCGGTCCGGCGACACCTGCACCGGGCCCGACCAACGCGGGCTGCCCGCGCCCGTCGACGCGCGCACCTCGCCGCCCGGACCCGTAACGACGGTCGGGCCGGCCTCCCCGCACGGGAGAGACCGGCCCGGTGAACCGTCAGGGTCAGGAGGAGTAGCCGCGCTCGGCGATCCAGTTGGCGATCTTCGGCAGGCTCATCCAGTACTCGCCCAACGCGGGGTCTGCCGGGTCGGCGACCCGGATCGTGTCACCACCGTCGCGGTAGCCGACGAGGGTCAGGTAGTGGCCGCCCTCGTACGAGTGCGGGTTGCCGTCGGTGTCCACTGTCGTGCCCTTGATGTTGGCGACCACCGGCCGGCCGGCGTCGACAGCGGCCAGCACGTCGCGGCGCAGCTGCTCGACCTGGTCGGGGCGGGCCACCGAATCACGGATCTCGGTGGTCCGGTACTTGCCGCCGGTCAGTTCGTTCAGCACCCGGGTGGTGTCCAGGGCCGAGGGGGTACCCGCCTCGGTGGTGCCGAGCAGTTGGGCCACCTCGTCCTGGGAGAGCGCCTTGCCCTGGGCGGACAACGCGATCCGGGTCGCGGCCGGACCGCAGTAGTAGAAGTTCGGCTGGGCCTGGTAGTCGACGCCGAGGATCCGTTCGGCGTGTCGGTCGTTCTGGTTCGCCGAGGCCTGCGCGGCCTGCACCGGGGCGGCCTGCGCGGCCACCGCCGGGCCGAGGGCGCAACCGCCGGCGACCAGCAGGCCGACGACTGACAGACCGCTCTTCTGGACGATCGGGTTCATTGTCGAGTCTCCGTTCGGGGGTTGGCGCCTCCGGCCGGCGGAGGGCGGCAGCACCGGGAATGGCGCTCGGCGCAACACGGGGGCCGACCATCTGTGGTCTCGGCCCTGGGCGTACCGAGGGCGTAACCGCTCTGCTCCACGGAGAATTCCGCCGGCTGTGGGCGCCGGGGGTTGCGCGGTGTCCCTGCCCTGCCGAACCGGACGTCGGGGACGCGCGGTCAGCTCAGAGGCTCCCCAGCAGCCCGGTCACGGTGATCTCGATGACCACCCGCTCCGGATTCGGGCGTGGTGTCCGATACCGCTCGGCGTACCGTCGCTCCGCCTCCGCCACGGCGGCCGGATCCGACCGCAGCACCGCCCGGCCCTCGATCGTCAACCAGCGGCGGCCATCCACGTGGCACACGGCCACCGCCGCGCCCGCCGCGCCGGCCGACGCCACCTGACGGGCCTTGCGGGAGGCGCCGGAGGTGATGACCCGGGCCAGCCCGGCCGCCGGGTCGAGAGTCACGCCGACCGGTACGACGTGCGGGGTGCCGTCCGCACGCACTGTGGTCAGGGTCGCGAGGTGCCGTTCTGCGCAGAAGGCGACAACACGGTCATCGTGCACGTCCAACCGATGATCGCCAGTCATGCCCGTCCCCTGTCCGCCGAACCGACCTTGATCATGGCACGCGGCGCGCGCGGTCCCGATCCGGTAGGGCGTCCGGCTGACCGGGCAACTGCCGACCCGCCGCCCGACGTTTGTGCACCAGCCGGGTCAGGTAGATCAACGCGGCGGCAAGGACCCCCATGTCGTCCAGGTAGATCGGGTCCGGCAGCACGTCGACCGGGAAGATCGTGTAGATCAGCGCACCGTAGAAGGCGACCTTGCCGCCCGCGCCGAGCCCGGTCAGCATCCGCCGCGTACGCACCACCCGCACCGCCAGCACCACGGCACCGACAAGTGTGGCGAGCGCCAGGATGCCGGCGACCACCACGAGGACCCACGCCTGTCGGGACATGCCGTCACGCTAACCCACCCGACCCCGCTCGGCTCAGAAGGCGGGCACCGTCGCACGACCGCGAGCCGTCACCTTGTTCTCCCGGGTCTGCTCGACGTTCTCCCGGGTCTGCGCGCCCAACGGTCGGGCAACCTCGCTGAGCGGCAGCACCGACGCCGACTCGGCGACCCGTCGACCGGTCGCGGCGTGCGCCTCCTCGCGCAGACTGCGAGCCGCGGCCACCGCCAACTCCGCCGCCCGCCACGCGGTCTGCTCCCGCTCGCGGGCCGCGGCGTGCTTGGCCGCCAGGTTGTCCCGGATCGCCCGCTGGAGCACCAGCTCCTGCTCGACCGGGTGCAGTCGCGGGTCCCAGCCGTCGCGGTGCGCGAAGACGTCGCTGAGCTGCTCCACCGACAGCTCCCGCCGCCAGTACGCGTCCAGCGCCGCCCGGTGCAGGTAGCGCTCGCGGTCCGCGTACTCGGCGGGGGTGCGTGCGGTGTGTGGCAGCGGCATCGCGGCCGCCGCGTCGAGCCGCCGCACGCCGGCCTCGGCCGCCTCGTACGCCAACCAGGCCGCCTCGACCTCCTCCTGCGCGGCCACCCACTCCGCGCGGCGGCGCCGCACGGTGGTGGTCGCCCGCTCCGCGGCCACCGCGACCTCCTGCGCGTAGCGGCTCTGCTCCCGCTCCTCCTGCGCCTGCTCAAGTTGGCTCGGCATGGCCGCGCGACGGATCCGGGAGCCCGGATCGAAGCGGAACCGGCCGGGTCGCAGCAGGAGAGCGGAGACGGCGACGGCGACCACGCCGAGCAGGCTCAGCCAGATGACGGCGGCCCGGGAGAGGTCTGGCAGGACGGCGGAGAGGATGGTTTGCATGATCAGCACCTCGCGGTCGAAGGCGGGTATCGACGGGCGGCAGGAAGGCGCGGCAGCACCGGTCGGCCCGGTGGCGGGGTCGTCCCGTCGACGGCGAACTCAGGTGCCGTACGGGATCAGCCGGGATCGGGCCCCGGGGATCGCCGGGCCTGGCTCAGGGGGCGGGCGGGCCGCGTCGGGTAGGAGTGCCACGGCCGGGATCGATGGCCGGGGCGTGCACCAGGCCCGCCGCGACCGGACCGGTCGCCGTGGCGGTATCGGCCGTGGCGGCATCGCGCGTGCCTGCCGGCGGGGCGACAGTGGGCTGGCCGGCCCGCTCGACGGCCGGGCCGGCGTCGGGGCGGACACTTGCCACCCGGCTGCTCACCGCACTGGGCCGGAGCTGCGTGGGGGCGGGCGGTGGGGTCGCGGCGAGAGCGGCACCGAGGCCGACCGCGAGCACCAGCGCGGTGACCGCCAGGCGGGTCAGTTCCCGCAGTGACCGCAGCACAGCCCACCGAGCTGGGCGGGCAAACGCTGCGGACGACACCCGACCAACCTATCGCCCGTCCTGGCGTATCGCAGCACGGCGAAGGACCGCGCGGGCGTGACCGCCACCACCATGCGCACTGTGGACGCCGTCGATCGGTGCCCGGGAACGGCGGTGCCCCCGACCGGATCGGGTCCGATCGGGGGCACCGCGCATCGTCCGGGTGTGGTGCGGGCGCGCCGAGGGTGGGCCGTGGTCAGTCGCCGGTGCCGAGCACCGGGGGTGCGGCCTTCTCGTCGCCCTGCCACACCATCTCGTCCTCGGTCAACCAGGTCAGCCGCTCGTCGGAGTCGTCGTCCTGCGCTCGACCCTGCCCGCCGAGGACACCGGGACGGCCGCCGCCGGACCCCGGTCGGGCGTTGCCACCGGTCATGGCCGGGCGTCCGCCGCTCCCACCGCGCTGGCCGTCGATGCTGCGCCCGACCCCGTTGGCGGCGCGGGTCTCCGCCGGGGCCGCACCACCGCCGGTCGGTCGAGCCGAGGTGGGGGGTGCGTTGCCCGAGCCGGCGAGCGCGCCGCTGCGCAACACCCCGCCGGCCGGTGACCCGCCCTGCCCTGCGTAGAGCAGGCCGGGGCCGGTGCTCGCCCCGGCGGGCGCGCCGGCCGGCCCGGACAGGCCGACCAGCCCGGCGGCACCCCCACCGAGCAGCGCGCCGCCGACAAGTGGGTCCGCTCCGGCGAGGGAGGTGCCGCGGTCGGCGAGGTCGCTGCCAGCGCCGATCGGAGCGGCGCCGACAGCCGGGCTGCCCCCGGTGCCCGAGCCGACCTCGCCCGGCGCTGACCCGTCGCCGGGCAGTTGGGCAACGCGGTCGGGCGACGAGATGGTCGCGTCGCCGGTGTGCCCGGTGTCCGCGCCGGTGTTGGGACCGCCGGTCACCCTGGCGATGGCCGAGACACTCTGTGGTGTCGTCGGATCCTTGCGGGCGGTGTTCGGAGTATCCGGGTCCGGTGGGGGCGGGTCGACCACCCGGTCGTAGGCGGAGATGTCGTAACTGCTGGCCAGGTCGGCCACCAGGTTCACCATCCGCTGGTGGGCCTTTTCCTGCTCTGCCTTGTCCTGCTGGTGACCCGCGATGCCCCCGACGATCAGACCGGTCAGACCGAAGACCGCGCCACCCTTGATCGCGCCGCCGATCGCCTTGTCGTTGTCGTCGGTCTCCTCCGGGCTCTCGGCCTGCTTGTGGGCGGCGCGCAGATGGTCGGCCATCATGGTCAACCCCTGCTTGATGCCGGCCATCCCCTCACCCAACGCGTTGGTGTGGGCGACGATGAAGCTGAGCCGCCGGTGGAACTCCTGACCTGCCGAACCCGTCCAGGTGTTGGCGAGCTTGTCGAGGTCGCCGCTCAGCTCCCGGCCGAGGCCGTCGAGGATGCCCTTGAGCTCGGCCCACTGGGTGGCCACGCCCTCGATCTGCTCCGGCTTGCCCGCCATCAGGCCGTCGTACAGCTGCTGGTGGCTGTTGCCCTGGTAGCGCTGGGTGTATTCAGACACGCCCGTCCTCCTTCGGCTGCAACGCGCGGTCGACCGGGGTCAGCGCGGCGGTGACATCGTCGGAGTTGGCCGCGTTACGCGCCTCGGCGGTGCGGTAGTTGCTCAGGATCGTGCTGGTCGCCTGCTGTGCCGCCAGCACCGCCTGTCGGATCCGTTCGGCCTGGTCGACATAGGACTGGTGCACCTCGCTGTAGCGACGCGCGTTGTCGGTGGCGTCGAGGAACGAGCCCAACGCCGGAGGCCGGCACTGCATCTCGGTGTTGAGCTTGCGCAGCACCGACTCGGCCTGGCTCAACCGCGACGCCAGGTGCTCGTGGAAGTCCTCAAGGGACAACAGGTCGACTTCCGTACGCCCGGCCATGGCAACATCCCCGTCGTTCTGGTTGACAACCGTCAGCGACATCCAGGTTAGTCCACCCGTGCGACTCCGGGCGACCCGTCGAAGCTGCTCAGCCGTCGGCGTCTGTCGATTCGGTGGACCCCCCGCCGCCGGTCCCGCCGCTCGACGGGGCGCCACTGGCCGGAGTCGACGGTGTCGAGCCCGACGGTGGCGGGGAGGACGACGACCGGGACGGTGGCACTGCGGACGACGAGCCCGAGGGCGACGCCGGCGACGGTGAGCCCGACCGCGGCGCGCTCGGCGACGGAGCGGCCGGTGCCGGTCCGTCCGGAGCAAAGACGGCGAACGCGTCCTCGCGGTCCAGAGTCGGCCCGGTCGGGATCAGTGCGAGCAGGGAGCCGGGCACCGCCAGCGGAGTGATCCCGCCGTAGCCGAGTACGTCAAGTGTCGCCGCCGAGCCGAGCGGATACCGGATGCCCTGCGGGCTGATCAGGTAGATCGTCGACCCGGCGGCGCCGGACCCGCTGGTTCCGGCACCGGGCGAGGCCTGCGCGATGACACCCTTGCCGCCGGGGAGCAGCACCGCCTCGGCCGTGCGTACGGCGTCGCGCCTGGTCTGGCGCACCGGCACCAACCCCGGATCGCTGTCGGTCAGCTCGTCCGGCACCCGGTCGAAGACCTCCATCGTGGTGGTCGGCGGGCCGCCCGCGCTGCCCTTCCGGTACGTCGCGCAGAGCGTCGTCTGACCGGGCTGGGCCGGGTAGAGAGCGGGCATCGTCGGGGGCACCCCCTCCTCCTCGATCCGCCGCTCCTCGAACGCCTCGCTGGCCTGGTTCGGGGTGATGTCGGTGATCCGACCGCCGTTGCTGATCAGGAGCAACGCGGTGATCTCGCTGATCGACACGAGAGCGTCCCGGGTCAGCACGTAGTGCCGCCCGGCTGCCTTGAACACCGATCCGACGTCGTACGACTGCCCGCCCACCTTGCGGCTGCTGGGCTCGCCCTCACCGGCCAGCGACGGCCTGCGCAGCGGCGGCCCGGCCGGCACGGCGTTGAGCAGTTGCTGCCCGATCTCGAGTCGGTCGGTGCCGGCCATCCGCAGCGCCGTGATCGTGCGGGACGGGTCGAGCAGCTGGAGCCTTGTGTTGTTGGCGATCAGGTACCGCTGGTCGTCCACCGAGGCCAGCACCGCCCGGTCGCCCAGCGGCGTGCCACCGGGCAGCGCACGGTCGATCACCAGCCGGGTGCTGGACCGCTGCCGGTCGACCGGGTCGGGCACGTCGCAGACCGACCAGGGCAGCCCGGTCAGCGACTTGCGGTCCGGCAGTGCGTCAGGTGCCCCGACGATGCCGACTGTGACGCCGCGGGGCCGGTCCCGCAGCGACGCCTGGGACATCGTCCGCACCGCGGCACTCGCGTCGTTCACGATGAGGCGCGCCGACGTGTAGTTGAGCGTCGGGTGCAGCTTCCCCTCGATGAACACGTACGTCGCGCCGGTCTCCCGTTCGATGACCAGGGTGTTGTCGTCCAGCGGCGCCGCGCCACCGGTCAACTGGCCGTAAGCGCCCACCCCACCGAGCACGATGGCCGCGGTCAGGACGCTGCCGAAGACGGCCATGCCGAGCCGTCGCATCGGCAGGTTGGTGGTCTCCGGATCGCCCGACAGCAAGGCGGAGACGATGCGGCGGGTGACGAAGCGGTACGCCTGCACCTGATCGCGGCGGGTCCGCATGACTTACCTCCGGCGGGGTGTTTCCGCGACGATCAGGTCGAGGTGCCGTCGCGGGCTTCCCTACGATAAGGGGCCGACGGTGGTTCCTTGGGACCACCGCTCGTGGCCGGCACCGGACCGACCCGGCGCAGAGCCGTACCGTGCAGGAGGGACAGTCAGCGATGACGCAGGTTCAGGCGCCACCCGCCCGAGCGGTCACGGACCCTGTCGACGTACCGACCCGGTCGGCGCCGCCGGCCGAACGGCCCGGCCGTGGACGGGTCGGTCCCGTGTTGGTCGGGCAACTCGTCGTGCTGGAGTTGTGCGTGGTCGGCGTCTGGGCCGCCACGGCCGGACCCAGCTGGGTGCTCGCCGCGGTGGGCGCGGCGGCGCTGCTCGTCGTCCTGGCGGCCTTCGCCCGTCGAGGTGGCCGGTGGTGGTTCGAGGACCTGCTGCTGCGCCGACGCCTGCGGCGACGCGGCGAGCGGGCGTCGGCCGTGCTGGCCAGCGGCACGGCGACCGACCCGCGGTTGGCTGCGCTCGCCCCGGAGTTGAGTGTTATCGAGCTGACCGACCGAGGCACCCGGCTCGGCATCGGGCGCGACGACCAGGGCTGGTTCGCGGCCGTCGCCCTGCAGTCCGCCACCGGCGCGGCGGTCGGCTCCGTCGACGCCTCCGCGGTGGACCGCGCGCTGGGGGTGCTCGCGGACTTCAACGCCCCGGTCTCCCGGGCCCAGGTCGTCGCGCACACGCTGGTCTGGTACCCGGCACCCGGTGCTCCACCGGCGGCACACCGGACCGTCTGGGTGGCGGTGCGGCTCACCGTCCGGGACGCCCGGGTCGAGGCGGTGAGCCGGGGCGGTGGGCTGACCGGCGTGCACCGGACGGTGGCCGCCGGGATCGGCCGCCTCGGCAAGGCGCTGACCTCGGCGGGGTTGTCCCACCGCCCGTTGGGCCGTGAGGAACTACGCGCGGCGATCGTCTCGGCCGCTGGTCTGGACCTGGTGCCCGAGTCGCCGGCGGAGAGCTGGCACGGGTTGCGCGGCGGCGGCTGGACGCACCGCGTCATGGCTCTGCGAGGGCGGTCCGACGCGCCGCTGGGCCCCCTCGTGGACGCGATCACCGCCACCTCGGCGCCGTCGCACACGGTGGCCGTGAGCGTCTCGGCGGACGGCCGGGTGGCGGCACCGCTGCTGCGGGTCGCGGCGATGGACAACCACGTCGAGGCCCTGGTCAAGGTGGTGCGCGAGGTCGCCGATCGGGTGGGCGCGTCCACCCGGCCGATGGACGGTCAGCATGCTCCGGGCGTCTACGCCGCAGCCCCGGTCGCGTCGGCGTTGGGCGTCTCCACCGGTCCGCGGTCGCGCTGACCGGTGCGGTCAGGGTCGGAGGTTGACGATCCAGCCGTAGAGACCGCAGACCCAGAAGGCGAGCGGCACCAGCGAGATGATGAGCAGGATCTCGGCGATGTCGAGCAGGCGGCCCCAGACCGGCGAGATGCGCTTGCCGGCGACGGTCAGACCGTAGATCAGGCTGATCACGGCGGCGAGCATCAGCCCGCCCAGGATCAGGCCGAGCCGTACCGGCAGCGACCCACCCGCGAAGGTGGCCGCGGCGGCCAGGCCCAGACCCACGGTGCCGGCCAGCAGCACCGGGGTGCGCTGGGCCCGGCCCAGGAGGGGGCGAGCCCGCAGCAGCGACAGCAGGGCCAGCACCAGGCACAGCAGCACCGCCGGCAGGCGCCCGTCCAGGGCCAGCACGAACTGCGCGCCCAGCACGAGCAGGGACACCGTCCACAGCAGACCGGCCAGGAACTGGTCGGCGCGCTCACTCTGCTGGAGCACCTGCCGACCGTCCACCGACTCGCTGTCGGTCTTCAGGTCCTCCGGACCGGTCGGGATCGACGGCACCGGGAGCCGGGCGAGCCGGTAGGCCATCATCGGCAGCGCCGGCACCACGCCGAACGCGACCGCCGCGACCACGGCGGCGGAGGCCGCCGCGTCGAGGCCGAGGACCAGGCAGAGGATCGCGCCCAGGCCGGTCGCGGCCGCGACCCCGATCGCGGCGAAGAAGAGGGGGTACCGGTCGCCGACCGCCAGCACGGCCACCGCGCCGGCCACCAGCGCGGCGGTCGCCGCGAGCAGGACATGCGGACTGGCCAACTGGGTCAGCGCTCGATCGTCGGCGAGCAGCAGCAGGCCGCCGGTGGCCGCGTGCACCAGGCCGACCAGGGCCAGCACCGCGCCGATACCGCTGTCACCGGCGGCCCTGGACAGCACCGCGGCGCCCACCAACAGCGCCACCGCGACCAGCAGCGCGGCCAGCGCGCCGGGCAGGTGCGGCGGGCCGGCGAAGAGGGCGGCCAGCGCGCCGGCGCCGAGCGCCGCCGCCGCGAAGATCACCGCGAAGGAGCGGGTCGCACCGACCTGCCAGGCGCCGGGGCGCTGGTTGGTCGCGGTCGCGACCGCGTCCACCACGTCGTCGAAGACGATCTCCGGCGCGGCCTCCGACCGGGGGTTGAAGTAGAGCACCTCACCGTCCCGGACACTGAGCTGCGCAGCGGTACGACCACCGTCGAGTGGCGCACCACCCAACCGGGACAGTGCCCAGCCGCCGTGCCGGGCACCCTCGTCGGCCATGTCCTCGCCGGCGTAGCGCAGCAGGGTGGGGAGCAGATCCGCCATCGGAACGTCCGACGGCAGCGCCAGATCCATTCGGGTACGTGGAGCCACGATGGTGATCCGGCTCAGACCACCGGTCGCCGTCTTCGTCGCCACAGTGGCCTCCAGGTGTGCGTCTGTGATCGGCTGTCTGTGATGCTGCGGTCCGGGTCCACCGCGCACACGGCAGATTACCTACGATGACGGCACGTACGATGCCCACCCGCGGGCGGTGTTCCGCGGCCGCACGTCATCAGGGCCGCTTCTGGGGAGGAGACAGCCGTGAGCACTGTGGTGTTCCGCCGGCTCCCGCGTCAGCCGGGGCCGGCCCTGCCGCGCGGCGAGGTGTTGTTGGAGTCGCCTCCCGAGCTGCCCGAGCCGACACCCCGCGGGATGGGGCAGCTGCTCATGATCCTGCCGATGTTCTGCGGGGTCGGTGCCATGGCGTTCCTGTATGCCGGCAAGGGCGGCGGCATGATGACCTACGTCGCCGGTGGCTTGTTCGGTGTCTCGATGCTCGGCATGGCGATCGGCTCGCTCGCCAACAGCGGTGGCAAGGACAAGGCCGAGCTGAACGCCGATCGCCGTGACTACATGCGCTACCTGGCGCAGATGCGCAAGCGCACCCGGCGCGCCGCCGAGCAGCAGCGGGCCGCGATGGCCTGGCGGCACCCGGAGCCCGACGCGCTCTGGTCGATCGCCGCGTCCCGGCGACTCTGGGAGCGGCGGATCACCGAGGACGACTTCGGTGAGACCCGGATCGCCCTCGGCCCGCAGCGGCTCGCCGTGGAGATCGTCCCACCGGAGACGAAGCCGGTGGAGGACCTGGAGCCGATGAGCGCCATCGCGCTGCGCCGGTTCGTCCGTGCACACTCCACGGTGCCCGAACTACCGACGGCGCTGTCGGTGCGCGCGTTCAGCCGGGTGGTGCTGCGTGGCGACCGTGAGCCCGTGCTCGACCTGACCCGGGCTGCGCTGGGGCAGCTGGCCACCTTCCACGCACCGGACGACCTGGTGATCGCAGTGGTCGCCGCACCCGACCGGCAGTCGGCCTGGGGCTGGGTGAAGTGGCTGCCACACGCCCACCACAGCGGTCGTACCGACGCGGCCGGCGCGCGCCGGCTGGTCTTCGCCAGCCTGGCCGAGGCCGAGGCGTCGCTCGCCGCCGAGCTGGCCGGGCGGCCCCGGTTCGCGCCGGAGGCCAAGCCGCTGACCACCGCCCCGCACCTGGTCGTGGTGATCGACGGCGGGGAGATCTCACCGACCTGCCAGCTGGTGGGCCCGGGGCTGCTCGGCGCCACCGTGATCGACCTCTCCGGGACGGTGCCCCGCGACGCCGGCCGCTGGCTGCTCTGCCTGGACGTGGGCGACGGAGACTCACTCGATCTGGTCCGGGGCAGCTCGTCGTCGACGTTGGGTCGGCCCGACCGGCTCAGCGCCGAGGCCGTCGAGGGGCTGGCCCGACAGATCGCCCCCTACCGGCTCTCCCAGCAGCAGACCGGAGGCGACGAGCCGCTGGCCCGCAGCACGGAGCTGCCGGACCTGCTCGGCGTCGGTGACGCCGCGGCGGTGGACGTGCAGAACACCTGGCGTCCGCGTGGTCACCGCGATCGGCTGCGCATCCCACTCGGTGTCGGCCCGGACGGCAACGTGGTCGAGCTCGACTTCAAGGAGTCGGCACACGAGGGCATGGGCCCGCACGGCCTGGTGATCGGCGCGACCGGGTCCGGCAAGAGCGAGCTGCTGCGTACTGTGGTGGCCGCGTTGGCGGTGACCCACTCGTCGGAGGAACTGAACTTCGTCCTGGTGGACTTCAAGGGCGGCGCGACCTTCGCCTCGCTGGAGGCGCTGCCGCACACCAGCGCGGTGATCACCAACCTGGCCGACGAGCTGCCGCTCGTCGACCGGATGCGCGACGCGCTCGCCGGCGAGATGGTGCGCCGGCAGGAGCTGCTGCGGGCGGCCGGCAACTACGTCTCCCGCTTCGAGTACGAGAAGGCGCGTTCGGCAGGTGAGCCGCTGGCTCCGATGCCCAGCCTGTTGATCATCTGTGACGAGTTCAGCGAACTGCTCGCCGCCAAACCGGACTTCATCGACCTGTTCGTGATGATCGGCCGGCTGGGTCGGTCCCTCGGCGTGCACCTGCTGCTGGCCAGCCAGCGCCTCGAGGAGGGCAAGCTGCGGGGCCTCGACACGCACCTGTCGTACCGGATCGGTCTGCGCACGTTCTCCGCCGTGGAGAGCCGGATCGTGCTCGGCGTACCGGACGCGTACGAGTTGCCGAACGCGCCGGGCCACGGCTACCTGAAGACGGACACCAGCACCATGCTGCGGTTCCGGGCCGCGTACGTGTCGGGGGCGTATCGGGCACCGGGGCAGCAGGCATCCGCCTCGCAGGCGCTGGTGCAGCGGCGGATCGTGCCGTACGGGCTCGACTTCGTTCCGGCGCAGGTCCCGCAGGTGCCGGTGGACACCGCCCCGGAGCCGGAGCAGCCGGCCGACGGCAAGGCCGTGGCGATGCTCGACGTGCTGATCGACCAGCTCAAGGGCCGGGGCCGCCCGGCTCACCAGGTGTGGTTGCCGCCGCTGGCCGACCCGCCCGGCCTGGGTGAGTTGCTCGGCCCGCTGGCGGTCGACCCGACCTACGGGCTGTGCACCGCGTCCTGGCCCGGGCGCGGGCGGCTGACCGTCCCGGTCGGCGTCGTGGACCGCCCCTACGAGCAGCGCCGGGACCCGATGATGGTCGAGCTGGCCGGGGCCGGCGGCAACGTGGTCATCGTCGGTCGGTCGCTCAGTGGCAAGAGCACGATGCTGCGTACGCTGCTCGCCTCGCTGGCGCTCACGCACACGCCACGCGAGGTGCAGTTCTTCTGCCTGGACTTCGGCGGGGGCGCGCTGCGCAGCATGGAGCGGTTGCCGCACCTGGCCGGGGTGGCTGGTCGGCGCGACGTCGAGGCCGTCCGCCGGACGGTGGCCGAGGTGGTCGCCGTGCTGGACGAACGGGAGAGTCGTTTCGCCCAGCACGGTATCGACTCGGTGGCGAGCTACCGCCGTCGCCGTGCCGCTGGTGAGTTCGCGGACGACCCGTTCGGCGACGTGTTCCTGGTGGTGGACGGGTGGAACACACTGCGCCAGGAGTACGAGGAGTTGGAGCAGACCATCACCACGTTGGCCAACCGGGGCCTCGGCTTCGGTGTGCACGTGGTGCTCACCGCCGTGCGGTGGGCGGAGATCCGGATCAACATGCGGGACCTGCTCGGCACCAAGTTGGAGCTGCGCCTCGGCGACGCGTCGGAGTCCGAGATCGACCGCCGTGCGGCGAACAACGTGCCGGAGAAGTCGCCCGGTCGGGGCCTGACCCGCGACAAGCTGCACTTCCTCACCGCCATCTCGCGGATCGACGGTCGTCGCGACATCGAGGATCTGAGCGAGGCCTCGCTGTCCCTGGCCGGGCACGTGGCGGCGAACTGGCCGGGCCGCCCGGCGCCGAAGGTGCGGTTGCTGCCGCGCCGACTGCCGGTGGCGGAGCTGGCCCGGATCATCGACCGGTCGGCGCCGGGGATCCCGGTCGGTGTCAACGAGTCGGCACTCGCGCCGGTCTACCTGGACCTGACCAACGAGCCGCACCTGACGGTCTTCGGCGACGCGGAGTGCGGCAAGACCAACCTGCTGCGCCTGATCGCCCGGGGGATCACCGAGCGGTACACGCCGGCGCAGGCCCGGCTGGTGATCGCCGACTACCGGCGTGGCCTGCTGGGGGCGGTGGAGGGTGACCACCTGCTCGACTACGCCCCGTCGAACCAGGCGTTCGCCCAGGGGCTCGGGTCGATCCGCAGCGCGCTCACCAACCGACTTCCCGGCCCGGACGTGACCACCGCCCAGCTGCGCGATCGGAGCTGGTGGAAGGGTCCGGATCTGTACATCCTGGTGGACGACTACGACCTGGTGGCCTCCGGCGGCAGCAACCCGCTCAGCGCCCTGCAGGAGCTGTTGCCGCAGGCCCGCGACATCGGTCTGCACCTGATCGTCACGCGTCGGGTCGGCGGTGTGTCCAGGGCACTCTACGAGCCGGTGCTGCAACGGCTGCGTGAGTTGGACTCGCCGGGCCTGCTGATGTCCGGCAACCGGGAGGAGGGCGCGGTCTTCGGCACGTTGCGACCGAGCCCGCAACCGCCCGGTCGGGGCACCCTGGTGCGCCGTCGCGACGGCCAGCAGCTGATTCAGACCGCCTGGTCTGAGCCGGCCTGAGCGCGGTCGGTCGTTCGGTAGGTGGTGGTGGGCCTTCTCGGTCCGATTCACCACCATCCATCGAACGTCCCCGGTCAGGGCTGCGAGGGCTGGACAGGTTCCGCTACGGTCTTCACAGGAGTGTCCGTCGGTGGGGTGTTGCTGCCTTGCCGCGGGGGAGGGGTGCGGCGAAGCCGCCACCACAACAGACGGAAGGGTGTGAAGCATGGCGTTCGAGGTCGAAGCTGCGACTCTGCATACCGCCGCGAGTGACGTGCGGTCCACGCGCAGCGAGGTCGATGGCGAGCTGAAGAAGCTGTGGAACGTCGTCGACGACCTGGCCATCGCGTGGAAGGGTCAGGCGTCCACGGGCTTCCAGTCGCTGATGACGCGCTGGAACGAGGACACCGTCAAACTGCTGACGGCGATGGACAGCATCGCTGACCTGCTCGACAAGTCGGGTACGACGCACCAGGTCAACGACGAAGAGCAGCAGCAGATGCTGGACAAGTTCCACTCTGCTCTCAACCCGTGATCCGCAGCCGGCAGAGGAGGAAATCGTGACGATCAAAGTTGACTATGCGGTCCTCGAGAGCAGCAACCAGCAGATGCAGGCCATCTCGAAGACCCTCGAGGAAAAGCTTGACACGCTGCGGTCGATGCTGACCAAGCTGCACTGGGACGGCGAGGACCGGGTTGCCTACGAGCAGCACCAGGCGAAGTGGGACGCGGCGGTCCGGGACATCAACCGGATCCTGAACGAGATCGGCGGTGCCGTGGGCATCGCCCGCGAAAACTACCTCACCACGGAGATGAGCAACTCCAAGGTGTGGAGCTGAGGCATTCGCACGAGCGGCTCCGGTCCGGTTCACCCGGCCCGGAGCCGCTCTGTGTTGGTGTAGGCGTCGGCACCGCGCCGCGGTGCGCCGCTCAGCCGGCAGTCGGTGCGTCGGTGTGTCGGCCGGGGCGCCAGGCGCGTCGGCGGCCCCGGGCCATGATCGGTCGCGCGACCAGCAGCAGGCCGGCGAGCAGGGCGCCGATGACCGCCGCCCAGATCGCGGCGGGGCGTTGCCAGCTCAGCGGGTCGTCCCGCACGGCGGGTGCCGGGAGCGCACCGGCGGGCGGGTTCGCCCGGGTGCCGAGCAGGCTCGACACCGCCCGGTAGGGGTTGACCATCCCGTAGCCGATGTCGGCATTCTGACCCTCGGGTGGGTTGTCCGCGGTGCGCTTCAGCCGATCGGCGACCTGCTGCGGGTTGAGACTCGGGTAGGCGGCCCGCACCAGCGCGGCGACTCCTGAGACGTACGCGGCCGCGTAGCTGGTGCCGCCCTCCGGCACGGTGCGGTAGCCGCTGTTGCCGGGTGCCGGCCCGACGATGTTCATCCCCGGCGCCGCGATGTCGACGTAGTCGCCGCTGATCGAGGTGCCGACGTGGTTGCCCTGCTCGTCCACTCCGCCAACCGCGATCACCCCGGGGTATGCGGCCGGGTAGCCCGGCAGGTTCTGGGAATCTTCCGACCGGTTGCCGGCCGCGGCGACCAGGACCACCCCTTTGGCCAGCGCGCGCTCGACTGCCGCCGTCAGTTCGGGGCGGGGAATTGTCGTCAGGGACAGGTTGATCACGTCAGCGCCCTGCGTGACCGCCCAGTCGATGGCCGCCGCGATCTCTGCGGGAAGCTGTGGGTTGTTGACCGCCCCGAGCTGCTGAAGGACCCGGATCGGCAGGATGCGGGCGGCCGGGGCGATGCCACTGAAGGGGACGACGGTGCCCTCCCGGCCCGCGATGATGCCGGCGATCAGCGTGCCGTGCCCGGCCTCGTCGCACTGGCCCTGCCGGGCCGTCAGGCCGTTGAAGTCGCGACCCTCGAGCACCTGCCCCTTGAGGAGCGGGTGCGCGGCGGAGACTCCCGAGTCGATCACGGCCACCGTGACCCCGGCGCCCCGGGACAGCGGCCACGCCGAGGACGGCTCCAGCCGGCGTTGCGCCCACGGCATCTGGGTCAGGCTCACGACGCCGCTGGGGCCGCAGAGGGGTGGTGCCGCGGTCGCAGGGGAGGGTGGTGCCACCAGGCCGGCACCGAGCAGGGCCGCCAGCGCTCCACTGAGGACGCCGCGGAGGGCACGTCGGGATCGGGTCGCGCTCAACGGCGGGCATTCGCGCACCCGCAAAGGTTACCGCCGTGACGGGTCGGGCAGCGGCCCCCGGGTAACGAGGCTCAGGCCTGCTGCTGTGCCTTCCTGGTGGGAGTGTCGGCGAAGAGCGCGAGCAGGTCGCCGACCTGCCGGTCGGCCTCGGCGGGGTGCCGGAAGCGGCCGGCCGGGTTGAGGGTGTACTCGTTGCGTCGCCCGACCCGGGTGCGGTGCAGGTAACCGCCCGCCTCCAGGTCGGCCACGATCGCCTGCGCGGCCCGTTCGGTCACGCCGACCTCGGCCGCGACGTCACGCAGTCGGGCGGTCGGGTCGCGGGCGATTGCCAGCAGGACGTGCCCGTGATTGGTGAGGAACGTCCAGTTCCGCCCGCCGTCGGTGTCGCCCGTCACCGTGCTCGCCATCGTTGACCGCCTTTCGGGATGTCCGCCTGCCCTCGGGAGAGTCTGGTCCGCCCTGCCCCGTCACGGTTGCCCAGGGGGCGACCGGGGGTCAACGTATGAAATCTAAATCACGCATACCTTGACGCATCTTACGGTGCGTGTGACGGTGGAGCACGAGCCAGCGCCCGCCACCCGGCCGGCGGCGAGCCGGCTTGACCAGGTCAGACGCGTCGAGACGAGGTGCGGGATGAGTCATACCGGGAGCGTCGGCGGTCAGCCGGGTTCGCAGCGGATCACCGACCGGGCGTCCGTGCTCAGCGAGCCGACCCTCGCGTACGCCGAGCTGGTCGCCGGCAACCGGCGCTTCGTCGGTGGCGCCCCCCGCCACCCCAACCAGGATGCCGGGCGCCGCGCCGCCGTGGCCGACGGGCAACACCCGTTCGCGGTGGTCGTCGGCTGCTCCGACTCCCGGCTGGCCGCCGAGATCATCTTCGACCGAGGGCTGGGGGACCTGTTCGTGGTCCGCACGGCTGGACACACCGCCGGGCCCGAGGTGCTCGGCAGTGTCGAGTACGCGGTGACCGTGCTCGGCACTCCGCTGGTGGTGGTGCTCGGCCACGACTCGTGCGGTGCGGTGCAGGCCGCCCGAGAGGCCGCGGCGACAGGTACCGCACCGAGTGGGCATCTGCGCGCGGTGGTCGACGCCGTGCTGCCCAGCCTGCGCCGGGCCGAGGCCGAGGGCGTGGACGACATCGACGGCATCGTCGACATCCACATCGCACAGACCGTCGAGACGCTGCTCGGGCAGTCCCCCGTGCTGGCCGAGGAGGTGGCGCGGGGGCGGTGCGCGGTGGTGGGCGTGTCCTACCGGCTGGCCGCCGGAGCGGTGCGCCCGGTGGCCGCCGTGCCGGCTGGCTTCGCGACGCTGGACGCCCCGACCGAATCGACCGACCCGGCTGCCCCTGCCACCGTCTGACGCGACGAGGGCCGCTCCGCGTCACGCGCGGAACGGCCCTCGACCGGGGATCGTGCGGGTCAGAGCAGCGACATGTGGACGTGGTCGGTGTGGTTCGACGGTCCGCTGTACGAGCTCCAGCCGGTGGCCGGGAACCAGATCTGCCGATTCCAGATCACGTAGTAGATGCCGAGACGGTCGGCGTTACGGATGAGGAACGCGGCGACGTTGTTGCCGTACGTCCGGGTGTCGTTGTTGTGCCACGGGGCGAAGCCGCTCCTCTGTAGCGACCAGTCGCAGGCGCGGCCCTTCGGGTGCTCCCACGGCCCGCCGGGGCGGTAGCAGCCGACGAACCGGTTGAAGCCGGCCGCCTTGACCTCCTTGTACGCGTGCAGCGTGCGCGGCGTGATGCAGCCGGACGTGGTGGGGTCGTTCTCACTGCACGACTGGGGCTTCCAGTCACCGTCGGCCGTGCGACCCGGGCCGATCTTCGCGACCTTGGAGGTGGCATCCACCAGGCCGCCGGTGAAACCCTTGCCGCCGACGAGGGAGAGCGCCTTGTCGGCCTCGCTCTTGCGCTTCGCCATCAGGGCGGTCTGCTTCTGCTGCTCCCGGACCTCGGTGTCGAGGGCCAGCTTGGCCTGCTCGGCGCGGGCCTTCACCTCGTTGACCTCGGAGAGCTTCTTCTCGTTGACCATGTTCATCTCGTCGAGCATCCCGGCGCGCTGGACGAACGAGTCGGGCGCATCGCTCTCCAGCAGCATCGCGACCGCGCCGATCCGGCCGGTCCGGTACGCCTGGGCGGCGATCTGCGCGACCTGCGGGGCCAACGCGTCCAGGTCGGCCTTTGCCCGGTCGACCTCCGCCGCCAACTCGCCCTGCCGCTTCTTGGACTTGTCCAGCTTGGACTTTGCGGCGGAGTAGTCGCGGTTGGCCTGCTCGATGACGTCGTTGAGCAGCTTGGGCTCGCCGTCCTCCTCGTGCCCGGACGGTGTGGGAGTCGTCGGGGCGGCGTGCGCCGGGAGCGGCCCGGCGAGCACGGTCAGTGCGGCGATCACGGCCACCACGGGAGTCAACCAGCGGCGTAGGGGTGCCGTCACAATGTTCCCTTCCGTCGACCGCCGACCGGGTTAGCTGACGGGTTCGGGGCGGAAGTGGCCCCTACCGCTGACGCGGATTCACCCCAGGTACCTGGGTCCCCGGCTCGCCGGTTGGCGATTGGGCGGTGGCACCGCAGGCGCCGCTTCGCGCCTTCATCGGTAACCGGCAGCGAGGTTACCCGAGAGTCGACCGGGTGAGCTACGCCTGGATGCCGACCAAAAGCGTCATTTCGCCATAGCGTTGAGTGACCAGTGACGTGGTTCTCAGGGTGGATGCCCGATCTGGTCACGCTGAGGAGTGTCACCATGCCGTATCCGTGCTCCTGTTCGACTCCGGCCACCTGTCGGTGGCCTGGGATGGGGGTGCGATCCGCGGCTGGTCCGGCTCGTCGGAGCCGACCGTTCGCGGTGAGCTGAGTGCGGCAAGTGCCTCGCTGCGGTCCGGCTGGGGTCGCCGGGCGGGGGCGTCGGTGGACGGCGTCGCATCGGTGCGGCCGGCGGCGGTCACCACTGCGGCCAGCCCGGTGGTCAGCGGCACGGCGGCGATCAGACCGAGGGTGGCGACCGCGCTGCGGACGATCTCCTGCGCGAGGAACTCACTGGTGAGGATCTGCCCGATCGGCCGCGAGTCGGCAGTGAGCAGGAGCAGCAGGGGCAGCGACGCGCCCGCGTACGCCAGCACGATGGTGTTGACTGTGGAGGCGATGTGCGCGCGGCCGACCCGGGTGGCCGCACGGTACAGCTGCAACCGGGTCAGGCCGGGGTTGGCGTTCGCCAGCTCGGTGACGGTGGCCGCCTGGGTGACCGTCACGTCGTCGAGCACACCGAGCGATCCGATGATGATTCCGGCGAGCAGCAGACCGTGCAGGTCCACGTCGCCCTGGAACATCGACAGGGTGGTGGCGTCCTCGCTGCCGAAGCCGGTGAGGTGGGTCGCGGCCGTGGCGATTGTGGCGAGCACGCCGGTCAGCACCAGGCTGCCCAGGGTGCCGAGCACCGCGACCGAGGTCTGTGCGGTGACCCCGTGGGTCAGGTAGAGCACCACGAACATGATCAGGGCCGCGCCGACCACCGCCACCAGCAGTGGTGACCGGCCGGCGCCGATGCCGGGCAGCACGAAGGTGAGCAGGATGGCGAAGCTGGCGGCCAGCCCGGCGAGCGCGGCCAGACCTCGCCACCTACCGAACGCGACGATCGCGGCCGCGAAGACCACCGCCAGCCACACCATCGGGGTGCCGCGTTGGTGCTCGGCGATGTTCCAGTTGCTGGTGGTGGGATCGGTCGGGTCGGCGAGTTCGACAAGGATGACCTCGTCGCCGACCTCGACCCGGGGTGCGCCGGGTCCGTCGGGCACCGGTGTCTGGACCTGCTGGCCGGCGGTCGGCCCGTCGTCCACCCGGACGTCGACAGTGCCGCACCGCCCGTCGCCGACCCTCGGTGTGCCCTCGGGAACCGACGGCACCGGCGGGCACGGCTCGCTCACCACCCGGGTGACGGTGCCGGGGTAGCGCGGCACGTCCGCACCACCATCGGTCTGCGGTGACCCGCCGCGCGGCCAGAGCAGCGCCGCGGCCAGCACGGTGGCGACGAAGAGGGGTACGACCGTCAGGACGAGGATCCGTCGCACCCGTGGTGGGGCGGACGGAGCAGAGTGAGTGTGGTCGGCGGCCAAGGCGGGAACTCCCAACGATCCGGTGCGTGGTACGGGTCAGCGGGCCGGGCGGTTCACCGTTTCGGTGGGAAACGCGGCGGACGGCGGGGCGCATCGCTGCCTGATCAACGCTTGATCACGGACGGTCAGTGCTCGGCCCGGTCGGCCGGAGGCGACGCCACATGGTGGTGTCGCCGGTGCCCGACTGTGCAGCGGCATACGGAAGGCCATCGTGGGAGATGCTAGCCAGCCGACCCGGGGCTTGCAGGTCGTGGCGGGGTGTCGGGCGGTCGAACCGCCCGCACGGCGGTCCCGGGGCCGTCAGCCGCGCTTCATGAGCCGGCCGACCGCCGCCATCATTTCGGTGGCCATCTCGTCGGCCCGGCCCTCGGCGGCGCCCTCGTGCATGCAGTGCCGGGCGTGCCCGTCGAGCAGCCCGAGGGCCACCTTGTCGAGGGCGGCCTGGATGGCGGAGATCTGGGTGAGCACGTCGATGCAGTAGCGGTCGTCGTCGACCATCTTCTCGATGCCCCGGACCTGCCCCTCGACGCGGCGGAGCCGCGCGAGCAGCTGGTCCTTGCTGGCGGTGTATCCGCGGATCGGGGTGGGTGCGGTCATGCCGACCAGGATAGCGTACCCCCAGGGGGTATGGTACGGTCGTGGTCGGATGAGATACCCCCACGGGGTACCGGTACCGTAAAGGAGACGATCCGATGGTCAACACCACGTACCAGGTGCAGGGCATGACCTGTGGGCACTGCGTCAGCGCGGTGAGCGCCGAGGTCGGCGCCATCACGGGCGTGCGTGAGGTCCAGGTCGACCTCGCGGCCGGCCGGGTCACCGTCAGCAGCGACCAGCCGCTGGACACCGCGGTCGTCCGGGCCGCCGTCGACGAGGCCGGCTACGACCTCGTCGACGCGTGATCGGAGGGCCGGCGTGCGTACGGTGACGAGACTGGCCGGGTTCGCCGTCGGCCTGGCGGCGGTCTTCGGCGCGACGTACGGGGTCGGCCGGGTCGTCGACCCCGACCCCGCCCCGGTCGCCGCCGCCGCCCCGTCGGCGGACGAGCGCGGCGGGACGACAGACCGGATCCCCGGCGGGCTGCTCGTCTCCGAACGCGGCTACACCCTCGAACCGGTCGACGCCCCGCCCGGCGAGTTCGCCTTCCGGATCGCCGGCCCGGACGGCCGCCCGGTCACCCGGTACGAGGTGGCGCACGACAAGCTGATGCACCTGATCGTCGCCCGCCGGGACCTCTCCGGCTTCCGTCACGTCCACCCCGACCTGGCCCCGGACGGCACCTGGCGGGTCGACTCCCCGCTGACCGGCCCCGGGCAGTGGCGGGCGTTCGCCGACTTCACGCCAACCGGGGGCGAGCCGCTGACCCTCGGCGTGGACGTGACGGTCCCCGGGGAGCTGACCGAACGGCAGTTGCCCGCCCCGGCGACCAGCACCACCGTCGACGGCTACACGGTCACCCTGACCGGTGCGCCGCAGCCGGGCCGCACGTCATCGCTGACCCTGACCGTCAGCCGGGACGGGCAGCCGGTCACCGACCTGGAGCCCTACCTGGGCGCGTACGGGCACCTGGTGGCACTGCGCCGGGGTGATCTGGCGTACCTGCACGTGCACCCGGACGGGACGCCCGGCGACGGGCGCACCCGGCCCGGTCCGGCCGTCACCTTCCTCGCCGAGGTGCCCTCGTCCGGCAGCTACCGCCTCTATCTCGATTTCCAACACGGCGGGCGGGTGCACACGGCCGAGTTCACGGTGGTCGCCGGCGCTGCCCCGACCGGCGACGTCCCCACCCCGAGCGGGCCCGCACCGACCGGCGAGGCCGACCACGGCACCCCCGGGCACGGACACAACTGACGGGACCAGACGATGACCACCACCAGCAGACCGCTGCCCGAGGCGCCGAACCGGATCGAACTGGCGATCGGCGGGATGACCTGCGCCGCGTGTGCCGCCCGGATCGAGAAGAAGCTCAACCGGATGGACGGGGTGAGCGCCACAGTCAACTACGCCACCGAGAAGGCGACAGTCCGGTACGCCGACGGCGTCACGCCGGACGACCTGATCGGGACCGTCCAGAAGACCGGTTACACGGCGGCGCTGCCGGCCCCGCCCAGCGCGGAACCCCCGGTGGACCCGTTGCGGGGCCCGCGTACCCGGCTCTGGGTCTCGGTGGCCCTGAGCGTGCCGGTGGTCCTGCTGGCCATGGTTCCGGCCTGGCAGTTCGACTACTGGCAGTGGCTGTCGCTGACCCTGGCCGCCCCGGTGGTGGTCTGGGGTGGGCTGCCGTTCCACCGGGCCGCCTGGACCAACCTGCGGCACGGCGCGGCCACCATGGACACGCTGGTCTCGCTCGGCACCCTGGCGGCGTTCGGCTGGTCGCTCTGGGCGCTCTTCCTCGGTGACGCGGGCATGCCCGGGATGACGCACCCGTTCCGCTTCGACATCACCCGCACCGACGGCGCCGGCAACATCTACCTGGAGGCGGCCGCCGGGGTGACCGTGTTCATCCTGGCCGGTCGCTACTTCGAGGCGCGGTCCAAGCGCACCGCCGGCGCCGCCCTGCGTGCCCTGCTCGACCTCGGCGCCAAGGACGTGGCGGTGCTGCGCGACGGCGTGGAGACCCTGATCCCGGTGGACCGGCTGGTCGTCGGTGACCGGTTCGTGGTCCGCCCCGGGGAGAAGATCGCCACCGACGGGGTGGTGGACGAGGGCACCTCCGCGGTCGACGCCAGCATGCTCACCGGCGAGTCGGTGCCGGTCGAGGTCGCCCCGGGTGACGGCGTGGTCGGCGCCACGATCAACGCGGGTGGGCGGCTGATCGTCACCGCCACCCGGGTCGGCGCGGACACCCAGCTCGCCCGGATGGCCGACCTGGTGGAGCAGGCGCAGAGCGGCAAGGCAGCCGTGCAGCGGCTGGCGGACCGGATCTCCGGGGTCTTCGTGCCGATCGTCATCACCCTCGCCGTCGGCACGCTCGGCTGGTGGCTCGGCACCGGGGCCGGCCCGACCGCCGCGTTCACCGCCGCCGTGGCCGTGCTGATCATCGCCTGTCCGTGCGCGCTCGGCCTGGCCACACCGACCGCGCTGCTGGTCGGCACCGGTCGGGGCGCCCAGCTCGGCGTGCTGATCAAGGGCCCGGAGGTGCTGGAGTCGACCCGCCGGGTGGACACTGTGGTGCTCGACAAGACCGGCACCGTGACGACCGGCCGGATGACACTGGTGGACGTGGTGCCGGCCAGCGGTGTGGACCGGGCCGAGCTGCTGCGGCTCGCCGGGGCGGTGGAGGCCGCCTCCGAGCACCCGATCGCCCGTGCGGTCGCCGCCGCTGCCAGCGACGAGGGCGCGCTGCCCCCGGTGACCGCCTTCGGCAACCTCGAAGGGCTGGGTGTCACCGGCACTGTCGACGGGCGGACCGTGCTGGTCGGCCGGGTCCGGCTGCTGCGCGAGCACGAGATCGACGTACCGCCGGAGGTCGAGTGGGCCGTGCGCGACGCGGAGGCCGCCGGCCGTACGGCGATCGTCGCCGGCTGGGACGGACGGGCCCGCGGCGTGCTCGCGGTCGCCGACGTGGTCCGGCCGAGCAGCCGGGCGGCGGTGGCCCGGCTGCGCGGGCTGGGGCTGTCCCCGGTCCTGCTGACCGGGGACAACACCACAGTGGCTCGCGCGGTCGCCGCCGAGGTGGGCATCGACGAGGTGATCGCCGAGGTGCTGCCGGCCGGGAAGGTCGACGTGATCAAGCGGCTCCAGGCCGAGGGGCGGTCGGTGGCGATGGTCGGTGACGGGGTCAACGACGCCCCGGCGCTGGCCCAGGCCGACCTGGGGCTGGCCATGGGCACCGGCACCGACGTGGCGATCGAGGCGGCCGATCTCACCCTCGTCCGGGGTGACCTGGACGCCGCGGTGGACGCCATCCGGCTGTCCCGACGCACGCTCGGCATCATCCGGGGCAACCTGTTCTGGGCGTTCGGCTACAACGTGGCGGCCCTGCCGCTGGCCGCCGCGGGGCTGCTCAACCCGATGATCGCCGGTGCCACGATGGCGCTGTCCTCGGTCTTCGTGGTGGCCAACAGCCTGCGCCTGCGTCGCTTTCGCTCGGCCGCTGCCGATCTGTGACAGGGGTAATGGTTGGGCCGGCGACGGCGGGGGTACCTCTGTGGTCGTAGCGACGCTTGCAATGGAGGTTGGCAATGGGTATCGACGACAAGATCAACAACGCCACCGAGGACGCGACCGGCAAGCTGAAGGAAGGCGCCGGTCGGGCCACCGGCAACGAGCAGCTGGAGGCGGAGGGTCGCGCTGACCAGTCCACCTCCAAGCTCAAGCAGGCGGGCGAGAAGATCAAGGACGCCTTCAAGAGCTGACGTACGACGTAACCCGCACGCCGGGCCGGTGATCATCACCGGCCCGGCGTGCTGTGTGTGTGGTCCTTTTCGTCGCCCCTGAGATCCCCCTGATTCCGCTTCCGTCCCGTAGCGCCGCACGGCGGCACCTGCTAACTTTCCTTGGCATGTGCAAGGGCTGGTTATGAGCACCGCTCCGCCGCCGACCGGCGACGACCTGGTCCGGGTGCTGGCCACCCTGGCCAACCCGCACCGGCTGCGGGTCGTCGCCGCGTTGGCCCGCGAGCGTGCGTACGTCAGCGGGCTGGCCCGGCAACTGGGCATCAGCCGGGCGCTGTTGCAGGTCCACCTACGGAAGCTGGCGGCGGCCGGGCTGGTCACCGCCCGCCTGGAGTTGTCGGAGGACGGGAAGGCCATGAACTACTACGAGGTGGAGCCGTTCGTGCTCACACTCACCCCCGCAGTCATCGCGGCGGCGGTCGAGACGCTTACCGTGCCCGACTCGGGCGAGCAGCCGGGGGCACAGCGATGAGCGAGCACGACTGGACCGAGGTGGTCGGGGCGATCGGCATCTTCGCTTTCCTGATCAGCGTGGTCACGGTGACCGTCGTCCAACTCGCCAAGACCCGGCGGGCACGGTACGAGGCGGCCCGCGCGGACGACTACCGCCGGCTCGCCGAGACGGCCGCTCAGGCCCAGGCGGAGAACACCCGACTGCTCGCGGCGATGGATGGCCGGCTGGGCGGGATGGAAACCCGGATGACCACGCTCGAACGCGTCCTGCGCGAGGTCGACTGACCCGGCGGACGAGAGCGGCCCCGGGCCGTCGAGCGGCTACTCGACGGCCCGGGTGGAAGCAGCATCACCTCGCCCAGTGGGCGAGTTTCACAGGCAACGCTCCTTCGAGGAGAGGACAGCACCTCATGCTGCGCGTACGCAAATCCGCAGTCGGCTGGGCGGTCGCCCTGGCCCTCACGGCCGCCGGCCTGACCCCGGCGAGCCCGGCCGCCGCCCGACCACAGCCCGCCCCGACGATCGACTGGCGGCCCTGCGCCACGGACACCACCGCCGAGTGCGGCACCCTGTCGCTGCCGGTGGACTGGAACCGACCCGGTGGGGAGCGCTTCGACCTGGCGTTGGCCCGCCGGGTCGCCGACCCGGCCACCCGGGAAGGTGCGCTGGTCTTCGGCCCCGGCGGGCCGGGCGACAGCGGGGTCGACCGGGTGGTGAACGGCAGCTCCCGGTTCAGTGCCGACCTGCGTGCCCGGTTCGACATCGTCAGCTTCGACCCACGCGGCACCGGCGACAGCCACCCGGTGGTCTGCGCCCGGGACCTGCTCGTCCGGCAACCACAGCTGATCGCCGACCAGGCCCAGTTCGACGCCGTCCTGGCCAACAACGCGCTGCTGCGGGCCGACTGCCGGGCCCGCACCGGGGCAATCTACGACCACGTCGACACCACAAGCGCCGCCCGCGACCTGGACGCGGTCCGCGTCGCGCTCGGCGAACGGCAACTGACCTTCCACGGCAGCTCGTACGGCACACTGCTCGGGCAGCGGTACGCCGAGCTGTACCCCGACCGGGTCCGGGCCATGGTGCTGGAGGCCGCGATGGACCACAGCCTCGGCACCCGCGCCTTCCTGGACACCCAGGCCGCCACCGCCGAGGGCGCGTTCGACGAGTTCCTGGCCTGGTGCGCCCGCTCGGCCGACTGCGTCCTGCACGGTCGCGACATCCGTGCCAGCTGGGCCGGGCTGCACACCCGGGCCGAGCGTGGCTCGCTTACCGACCCGGACAGCGGCGGAGCGGCGCTCGCCCCGTTCGAGTTGAGCCGCCTCGCCCACAAGAAGCTCTACGACACCTGGCGGTGGCCGGGGCTGGCCGAGTGGATCGTCCGACTGGAGGGCGCCGCCACCACGCCGAGCGTCCGTCCGTTGGCGGACCAGGCCGTGGCTCCGTACCCCTTCGCGGTTTTCTGTCAGGACTGGAGCCTGCCGGTCCGCGACTACCGGGAGTACGTCGGACATCTGCGCCGGGCGGCCCGGCTCGCGCCGGACCTGCGCTACCCGCCGGCGCTGTTCGCCCTGGTCACCTGCCTGGGCACCCCGACGCCGGTGGCCAACCCGCAGCATCGGCTACGGGTCCGCACCGATGTGCCGCTGCTGATCGCCGCCACCGTGCACGACCCGGCCAGCGGCTACGGCTGGGCGCGCAACGTGGCGCGACAGTTGGGCCGACACGGCGCGCTGCTCACCTACCAGGGGTGGGGACACGGCAGCTACAGCAGCAGCCCGTGCGTGGAACGGGCCGTCGACTCCTACCTGATCGATCAGGTGGTGCCCGCCCGGGGCGCCAGCTGCCCGGCCGTCGAACCCGAGGTGTGACCGCCGCTGCCGACCGTCGGGTGGTCTGGGCCGCCCGGCGGTCGGCAGCCGTCAGGGTTGCCCGGTCAGCCGGGCCGCCCGCACCTCCAGGTAGCGCTGCTCGGGCCGGCTGGTGGTGCCCCGCGCGGCGGCCAGGTACGCCTCCCGTGCCGCGCCGACCTCCCCGGCCAGCTCCAACAGATGAGCCCGGACGGCGGCCAGCCGGTGGTGCCCGGCCGTGCGTTCGTCGGCGTCCAACGGCGTGAGCAGGGCGAGTCCGGCGCGGGGCCCGTCCACCATGGCCACCGCCACCGCCTGGTTCAGGGTGACCATCGGGTTCGGCGCGATCCGGGCCAGCAGTCGGTAGAGCGCGACGATCTGCCGCCAGTCCGTCTCCGCCGCCGTCGACGCCTCGGCGTGCACGGCCGCGATCGCCGCCTGGAGCTGGTACGGGCCGGGCGGTGACCAGGTCAACGCCTCGGTGATCAGCGCGATCCCCTCCGCGACGGCGGCGGCGTCCCACCGGGAACGGTCCTGCTCCGCCAGCGGCACCAACTCCCCGTCCGACCCCACCCGGGCCGCCCGGTGCGCGTCGGTCAGCAGCATCAGCGCCAGCAGCCCGGTCACCTCACCGTCGTCGGGCAGCAGCCCGCGCAGGATGCGAGCGAGCCGGATCGCCTCGCCGGTCAGCTCGGCCCGGCGCAGGTCCGGGCCACTGGACGCGGTGTAGCCCTCGTTGAAGATCAGATAGAGCACCCGCAGCACCGTCCCCAGCCGTTCGGCCCGCTCGGCCGGCCCGGGCATGGTGAACCGTGCCCCGGCGGCCTCGACCCGCTGTTTGGCCCGCCGGATCCGTTGACTCATCGTCGCCTCGGGCACCAGATGGGCGCGGGCGATCTGGGCGGTGCTGAGACCACCGACCGCCCGCAGGGTGAGCGCCACCTGCGCCGATCCGGGCAGCGCCGGGTGGCAGCAGAGGAACAGCAGCATGAGGGTGTCGTCGTCGGCCGGAACGGCGGGCTCCGCGTCCGCCGCCGGCGCCACCCCGGCGTACGCCGGCTCGCGCCGCGCCACCGTCACCTCGCGGTCCCGGCGCGCGCTCTCGCTGCGCCACTCGTCGGTGAGCCGGCGGGTGGCCACGGTGAGCAACCAGGCGCGCGGATTGTCCGGTACGCCCTGCCCGGGCCACTGCGTCGCGGCGGCGAGCAACGCCTCCTGGACCGCGTCCTCGCACCTGTCGAACTGTCCGTGCCGACGGACCAGCAGGCCGAGGACCTGCGGCGCGAAGGTGCGCAGCAGATCCTCGACCGTCCGGTCCTCGGTCACATCTCCGTCCCGGCCTCGTCCATGATCGGGCGGACCTCCATCGCGCCGCCGTACCGGACGTCCGGCCAGCGGGCGGCGATCTCGGCAGCCCGCTGCGGGCTGTCACAGTCGACGGCCAGGTACCCGGCGAACTGCTCCTTGCTCTCCATGAACGGGCCGTCGAGGACCTCGGGGTTGCCGTCCACGAGCCGGACCGTCAACGTCTGCGACGGGTTGGCCAACGCCTGGCCGCCGATCAGCTCGCCGGTCTCGGTCAGCTCCTTCATGATCTCGTCGACCTCACCGAAGAGGGCGGTGCGATCCTGCTCGCTCAGCCCTTCGGTGAAGCCGGGCCGGTTCCAGATCAGCAGCATGTACTTCACGGCGATGCTCCTCAGGCTCTGGTCGCACCCCGACCGGGGCGCGGCTCACCGGAGGGTCGGAGTCGTTCCCCCGATCCCTACCGCGTACCGAAGAAAATCGCAGAAACGCCCGCCGGGGGTGCTCCCACGCCGGATGGTTCAGCGCGGATCGGGTCGGCCGGGCACCTGTCGGGGCTTCCGGCCGCCGCCGACGTCCAACGAGGCCCGGTCGGCGGCCGAGGTGCCGGACGACCAACCCTCGGCGTCGCGCACGCTGAGCCGGTGCCGGGTGACGCCGGGGAAGAGCGTGTCCAGCCGCTCCCGGACCGCCTCGCCCCGCGCCGCGAGCACCGGCAACAGCCGCTCCGCGCCGGCCGTCTCGGCCGCCGCCCGATCCGCCGCGTCGGTCGCCGCCTCGGTGGCCGCCCGCAGCCGCTCACCGATCCGCAGCGCGAACGCATTGAGGAAGGACTCGTCCCAGACCTTCGTCCGCCGCCCCGACCCCGGCCGCCGCTCGGCCCGCCCCCGCAGCATCGCCGCCGTGGCCTGGACCAGCAGCGACGTGTAGAGCAACTCCACCGCCACCAGATCCGCCGGCCAGCCCAGCACTGTGGCGAAGCCGAGATCGTCCGACCAGACCGCCTCGCACCGGTTCGCCGCCGCCACCTCCTGCACCAGCAGCGCCTTGGCGCCCGCGTACGGGGCGTCGGTGCTGAGGCGTACACCGCCGGGCACGTCCCCGCGCTCGGACCCGGCGGCCAGCAGCGCCTCGTCGATGCTGTGCCGGGCGATCAGCTCCTGGGCCTTCCCGGTCAGCGCCTCCGCCTCGGCGGGAAAGGTGGTCGACTCGGCCTTGGCCAGCAGCGCCCGTACCCGGTCCAGCATCGGCGACCCGCTGCGAGCCGTGCCGGCCGTGCGGGGCAGTGCCGCGCCGCTGGTGCCCGGCGGCGGGCGCAGCACAGCGATCGGCGGCAGGCTCTCCACCAGCGCGAGAGTGTCCACGGCCGTCCGGAGCGCGTCGGCCCGGTCCAGCCCCTCCCTGGTCGCCCAGCCGCTCAGCACGCTCCGCTCGGCACCACCCTCGGTGGCCGCCAGCTCGCGTAGCTGGTCGTCCCACCAGGCGGGGACCGGCTCTGCCTGGTCGCGCCGCTGGGCGGCCAGCGCGTGCCGGACCAGCCGGGCCGCGCGGGCGTCGAGCCGCCGACCGGTGATCCGGTCCACGTCGACCGGCTGCCAACCGCGCGGCCAGAGCTGGCCCAGGCCGCGGACCAGGCGACGCAGCAGCGCCGCGTCCACCGCCGTGGTGCCGTCCGCAGCGCCGGTGCCGACCATCAGTTGGTCCAGCTGCCGTTCGGCCTGCCGTACGTCAGTGCCGCGCACCGCCGCGAGCGCGTTGGCGACGAGTTCGTCCGCGTCCGGCACGGGCACCTCCTTCTCGGGATCTGGCTGTCGCTGCCCCTCCAGGCTCCATGATCATGCCGTCAGTGGCCCGGGAGTCACGAAACGGGGATGTGCCACCGGCCCATTGCGCCTTCCCGCCGGTTCGGCTCGGCATGTTTCGTGCGGTTCGGGGTATTTGTGACCTGATCCGGACTGACTGCGAGGTGTGTGGTGGTCGATTCGAGCCTGCCGAGGACACGCAGCGCCGACGTTCGTGCCTCCACCCTCGTCGGCGTCCTGATCGGCATCGCGATCATGGCCGCGGTGGACGAGATCGTCTTTCACCAGCTTCTCGCCTGGCACCACTTCTACGACCGTTCCACCCCCTCGGTGGCGCTGCTCTCGGACGGGCTGCTGCACGCCGCCGAGGTGATCGCCCTGGTGGGCGGGTTCTTCTGGTTCGCCGACCTGCGTCGTCGCCGCGCCCTGTCGAGCCGACTGGCCTGGGGTGGCTTCCTGCTCGGCGCCGGAGGATTCCAGCTCTTCGACGGGCTCGTCGACCACAAGGTGCTCCGGCTGCACCAGATCCGCTACGGCGTACACCTGGTGCCGTACGACGTGGTGTGGAACGTGGCCGGCGCGGTCCTGCTGCTGGCCGGCGTCGCTGTCCTGTGGTGGGCCCGGTCCCGCCGGCGCGGCGCCGGTCCCCGATGACGATGGCCGGGCAGCTGGCGCACGCTGGGCACGGCACGGCCGGGTCGGCCTGGTCCCCGTTGTTCCCGGTCGTGTTGCTGGCGGCCGGCTACGTGCTGGCCGCCGTCCGCGACCCCAGGGGTTGGGACCACCGCCGCACCGCCTCCTGGCTGGTCGGCTGCGCCCTGCTGGCGGTTGCCGTCGGGCCGCTGGCCCAACTCCCCGACAACCCGAGCGGGCACATGGCGCAGCACCTCCTGCTCGGCATGCTGGCCCCGCTGGGGCTGGTGCTCGCCGCCCCGGTGACGCTGTTGCTGCGGGTCGCCCCACCACCGGTACGCCGGGCGATCGGCCGACTGCTGCGCGCCCGCCCGCTGCACCTGCTCGCCCACCCGGTCACCGCCGCGCTGCTGAGCACCGGCGGGCTGGCGCTGGTGCTGCTCACCCCGCTGTACGCGGCGGCCGAACGGCACTCCGCGCTGCACCACGCCCTGCACCTGCACTATGTGGCCGCCGGCTATCTCTTCGCCTGGTCCCTGGCCGGGCCGGACCCGGCGCCGCGTCGCCCCGGCCTGGCGGTACGCATCGGTGCGCTACTGGGCGCGGCGGCCGGCCACGCCGTGCTGGCCAAGTACCTGTACGCGCACGCCGAAACCCTCCCGCCCGGCCTCGCCGACCGGGACCCGGAAGCGTTCCGCGCGGCCGCCCAACTCATGTACTACGGCGGCGACCTGGCAGAGCTGCTCCTGGCTGTGGCCGTCTTCGCCACCTGGTACAACCGTCCTGGCCGTCGGCGCCCACCCCGGTTGCGGCGCGTTCAGCGGAACAATCGAGCATTTTCGACCGCCCAGCCGTCGAAGTCGCGTAGCGGGCGGCCGATGATCTCGCGCACTGTCGGCCGCTGGTCGAGCGTCCACTGGGTGAGGTCAGCGAGCCTCGTGCCGTACTCCTCAAGGGCGTACAGGGTCACGTCGATACCGCTGTCGGGCCAGCCGCGACGCCGCCAACTCGCGCGGCTGTGGTCGGGCGTCACCTCGATGGCGACGATGTCGCGACCGACCGCTCTGGCGATGCTCGCCACCCGCGAACGGCTGCTGATCGGCAGCCCGACCGCTTCGAGGACAGCGCCGACATGGTCGTCGGTACGCAGCGCCGCCAACGCGACAGCGGCGAGGTCGTCCTCGTGGATGAAGGGGTAGTGCCCGCCGTCCAGGTGCGCCTCCCGTACGGTGCCCTCGCCCCTGATCGTCTCTGGCCAGTCCGATCCGGTGGCCGGATAGGTGCCCTCGATCACCGCGCCCATCACCGCCGACGGCCGGATGTGTACCCACTGCATCCCGGAGCCTTCGACAGCCCGCTCGATCGCCAGCCAGAACCAGGTCTCGGGCGGGTACCTCTCCTCGTACTCCGGCCCGTGCGAGGACAGCACGACGATTCGCCGCACACCGGCACCACCGGCGAGATCCAGGGCATCCCGCACCGTCGTCGGCGAGGCTCCGGCAAGGAAGACGCCGTCGACGTCGTCGTAGACCTGGACGTGCTCGAGCGGCCGGGTGATGGATCCCTCGACGACCTCGACCCCGTCGGGCCAGCCATCCACCTGGTCGGATTCGGCGAGAACACGCACCCGGTCACCAGCGTCCAGCAGTTGCCGCGCGAGGCTCCGCCCGACAATCCCCGTGGGGCTGCTGCCCGCGTCCATCCGGGCGTTGACAGCGGTCAGCAGGAGCAGGCGAGTGCGTGAGGCAGCCGCCACCCGATCGGTTTCAGCCATGGCAAGACCCTCCAGCAGGAAAGCGGAGATCTTGCGCCTCCCGCTGGACGGGAGGTTGCGGATCGTGAGGTCGTCAACGCTACCAGCCACCGCTTTGGCGGGCCGGGCCGTCGGCGCGCCTGCACGCGCCAGGTCAGGGGTGTTGCGGCCAGGCGGTGAGGATCTCCTCGACCGGTTGGACCTCCCGCTCCGGATCTGGTGCCGGGGTTGGGCGGTCGGTCGGGGTGCGGTCGAAGCGGGGCGCTGGTGCTGGCTGGATCTCGCCACCCACCTCGACGAACGTGCCCCGGGCGGCGTTGTGCGGGTGCTGGTGCGCCTCGCCGGGGGCGAGCACCGGAGCGACACAGGCGTCCAGGTCGGCGAAGACCGCCGTCCACTCGTCCCGGGTGCGCTCGGCGAACCGCTCAGTGAACCGGCGGCGCAACTCGTCCCAGCCGCTCGGGTCGTACTGGGCGGGCAGGTCCGGGTCGTCGGCGAGGTCGAGGCCGGTGAGGAGTACGGCGTAGAAGGCTGGTTCCATCGCGCCGACGGCCATGAATCCACCGTCGGCGGTGGCGTACGTGTCGTAGAACGGCGCCCCGCCGTCGAACATGTTGCGCCCGCGCGGGGCGGCCCACAGGCCGGTGCCGAGCAGCCCGTGCAGGAACGAGGTGAGCAGCGCCGAGCCGTCCACCATGGCCGCGTCGACCACCTGGCCGATGCCGGAGCGCTCCCGTTCCAGCAGCGCGGCCAGCACCCCGACGGCGAGCAGCATGCCGCCGCCGCCGAAGTCGCCGAGCAGGTTCATCGGCGCGTACGGGCGTTCGCCGGCCCGTCCCAGCGGCTCCAGAGCCCCGGCCACCGCGATGTAGTCGATGTCGTGCCCGGCGCGGGCTGCCAGCGGGCCGTCCTGACCCCAGCCGGTCATCCGCGCGTACACCAGACGGGGGTTGTGGGCCTGGCACACCTCCGGGCCGAAGCCGAGCCGCTCGGCCACCCCGGGCCGGTACGCCTCGACCAGCACGTCCGCGCGTTCGACGAGGCGCAACAGGTCCGCCACCCCGGCCGGGGACTTCAGGTCGAGCGCGGTGACCCGCCGCCCGCGTTGCAACGGACCGCTGGTCGGTGCGGCAAGCCGGCCCGCTCCCGGGGCGCCCGGCCGGTCCACCCGCACCACGTCCGCCCCGAGGTCGGCGAGCACCATGCAGCCGAACGGCGCCGGGGCGAGGCTGGCCAGCTCGACCACCCGAACCCCGGCCAGCGGCCCACCGCGCGTCGCCGTCACGCGACCCCCACCGGTGCGGCGGGGCCGTCGGCCGAGGCGGCGAGCCGGTCGACCAGGTCGGCGGGGGGCGTGAACCGGTCGCCGTAGCGGTCGGCCAACTCGGTGGCACGGGCCGCGAAGCCGGCCGGGCCGCCCGCGTACTGCCGGACGTAGCGGATCACCCCTCCCGTCCAGGCGGGAAAACCGATGCCGAAGATCGAGCCGATGTTGGCGTCGGTCTCGGTGCGCAGCACCCCCTCGTCGAGGCAGCGCAGCGCGTCCAGCGCCTCGGCGAAGAGCATCCGCTCCTGGAGGTCGGTGAACGGCACCGCCCGACCCGCGTCGCTGGTCAGGTCGGCGAGACCGGGCCACAACCGGCCCCGGGCGCCGTCGTCGTAGGAGTAGAAGCCGCGTCCGGTGGCGCGTCCCGACCGGTCGTACGCGTCGACCAGCTCGTCCACCAGCCGGTGCGCCGGCAACGGTCGGAACTCCTCGCTGGCCGCCTCGAACTGACGGCGGATCCGCTGAATCAGCGTGAGACTGACCTCGTCGGCCAGCGCCAGCGGCCCGGTCGGGTAGCCGGCCTGCAGGGCGGCCTGCTCCACCGACGCGGCGGGGACACCCTCGGCGACCATGCCGACCGCCTCGTCGATGAACCGGCCGATCACCCGGCTGGTGAAGAAGCCCCGGCCGTCGTTCACCACGATCGGGGTCTTGCCGATCCGCCGGCCCAGGTCGAACGCCCGCGCCAGCGCCACGTCCCCGGTCCGTTCGCCCACCACGATCTCCAGCAACGGCATCCGGTCCACCGGAGAGAAGAAATGCATGCCGATGAAGTCCGCCGGTCGGTCCACCCCGGCGGCCAGTCCGGTGATCGGCAGGGTGGAGGTGTTGGAGGCGAGCAGCGCGTCGGGCGCCAGCACCTGCAACACCTCGGCGAACACGGCTTTCTTCAGCGCCGGGTCCTCGAAGACCGCCTCGATGACCGCGTCACAGCCGGTCAGCGCGTCCACCTGGTCGGTGGTGGTGATCCGGTCCAGGACGGCGCGGGCGTCGGCCTCGGTCGCGCGGCCCTTGCGTACCGCGCGGGTCAGCAACCGCTCGGCGTGCTCCCGGGCCCGGCCGGCGGCCTCCGGCGTGACGTCCTTGACCACGACGTCCAGCCCGGCGCTGGCGCAGGCGTACGCGATGCCCGCGCCCATCATGCCGGCTCCGAGCACCGCCACCCGGCGTACCGGCGGGACGTCCACATCGGCCGGTCGGGCCGCGCCGCCGTTGACGGCCTTCAGGTCGAAGAAGAACGCGCCGATCATGTTCTTGGCGACCTGCCCGGTGAGCAGGCCGATCAGATGCCGGGTCTCCACGGTCAGGGCGGTCTCCAGGTCGACCTGTGCGCCCTCGACGGCGGCGGCCAGGATCGCCTCGGGCGCGGGCAGCCGGGCGCCCTTGAGCTGCTTGCGCAGCGTCGCCGGGAACGCGGGCAGCTGTGCGGCAAGCGAGCGGCTGGCCGGGGTGCCGCCCGGCATCCGATAGTCCGGCCGGTCCCACGGCTGTGCCGGGTGCGGGTTCGCCGCGATCCAGGCCCGAGCGTGCTTCAGCAGCTCTGTCGGCGTGGCGACCACCTCGTCGACCAACCCGGCGGACAGGGCGTCGGCTGGGCGCATCCGCCGACCGGTGAGCAGCACAGTGGTCAGCGCGCCGGCCAGGCCGAGCATCCGTACCGTCCGGGTGACACCTCCCGCCCCCGGCAGCAGGCCCAGGGTCACCTCGGGCAGCCCGAGCCGGCTGCCGGGCGCGTCCAACGCGATCCGGTGGTGGCAGGCCAGCGCGATCTCCAGGCCACCGCCGAGCGCCGAGCCGTTGACCGCGGCGACCACCGGTCGGCCCAGCGTTTCCAGCCGGCGCAGGTCCCGTTTGATGGTGCCGAGCAGGACGGCCAGGTCGGGCGCGTCGGCGCGGGTGGCCCGGATCATCTCGGGCAGGTCACCGCCGGCGAAGAAGGTCGACTTCGCGCTGGTCACGATGACCCCGACGAGATCGGGCTCGGCCTCCAGCCGATCGAGGACCGCGCTCATCGAGGCGGCGTACGCCCGGTTCATGGTGTTGGCGGACTGGGTGGGGTCGTCCAGGGTGAGCGTGACGATGCCGTCGGCGCCGCGGTCGTACCGGATGGTGTTGGTCATTGTCGTCCTCCGGGTCAGCAGCGCTCGAGAACTGTGGCGACGCCCATGCCGCCGCCGATGCACAGGGTCACCACGGCGCGGCGCAGGTCGCGGCGCTCCAACTCGTCCAACGCCGTACCGAGCAGCATCGCTCCGGTCGCGCCGAGCGGGTGGCCGAGCGCGATCGCGCCGCCGTTGACGTTCACCCGGTCCGGGTCGAGGCCCAGGTCACTGACGTACTTGAGCACCACCGCGGCGAAGGCCTCGTTGATCTCGAACAGGTCGATGTCGTCGACTGTCAACCCGGCGACGGCGAGCGCCTTGTGGGTGGCCGGGATCGGGCCGGTCAACATCAGTGTCGGGTCGGCGCCGCTGACCGCCGCGCCGACGATCCGGGCGCGCGGGGTGAGGCCGAGGTCCCGACCGACGTCGCCCGAGCCGATCAGCACCAGCGCGGCGCCGTCCACGATGCCTGACGAATTGCCCGCGTGGTGGACGTGCTCGATCGCCTCCAACCAGTGGAACTTCTGCAACGCGACAGCGTCGAAGCCGGCCGCCGCGCCCATCGTGGCGAAGGACGGGGTGAGCCTGGCCAGCGCCTCCCGGGTGGTTTCGGGGCGCGGGTGCTCGTCGACGGTGAGGATGTCCAGCCCGTTGCCGTCGCGGACCGGCACCACCGAGCGGGCGAAGTACCCGCCGGCCCACGCCTTGGCGGCCCGCTCCTGCGACCGCAGCGCGTAGCCGTCCACATCGTCGCGGGTAAAGCCCTCCAGGGTGGCGATCAGGTCGGCGCTGACGCCCTGCGGCACGAACGACGTGGCCAGCGCGGTCTGCGGATCGGTGGCCCAGGCCGCGCCGTCGGAGCCCATCGGCACCCGGGACATCGACTCGACACCACCCGCGAGCAGCAGATGCTCCCAGCCGGAGCGGATCCGCGCGGCGGCGGAGTTGACCGCCTCCAACCCGGAGGCGCAGAACCGGTTGAGCTGCACCCCGCCCACCTGGTCGGGCAGCCCGGCCAGCAACGCGGCCGCCCGGGCCAGGTCGCCGCCCTGCTCACCGACCGGGGTCACGATGCCGAGCAGCAGATCCTCCAACCGGCCAACGTCCAGGCCGGGGTTGCGCTCCCGCAGCGCGTCGATCAGACCGACCACCAGGGAGATCGGCTTGACCCCGTGCAGCGCCCCGGTGTCCCGGCCGCGTCCGCGCGGGGTGCGGACCGCGTCATAGACGTACGCCTCAGAGGGCACGGGCGATCAACTCCTTCATGATCTCGTTGGTGCCGCCGTAGATCTTCTGGACGCGTGCGTCGGCGTACATCCGGGCGATCGGGTACTCCGTCGTGTAGCCGTAGCCGCCGAAGAGTTGAAGGCACCTGTCGACGACCTCACACTGCCCGTCGGTGAGCCACGACTTCGCCATCGCCGCGGTGGCCACGTCCAGGTCGCCACGCGTGTGCCGGACGATGCAGTCGTCCAGGAAGACCCGGCTGACCCGGGCGCGGGTGGCGCACTCGGCGAGCACCATCCGGGTGTTCTGGTGACCCATCAGGGTCTTGCCGAAGGCGGTGCGCTCCTTGGCGTACGCGACGGTCAGCGCGACCGCCCGTTCCATGGCCGCGACCGCGCCGACGCCGATGACCAGCCGCTCCTGCGGCAGTAGCTGCATGAGCTGGACGAAGCCCAGCCCCTCGGCGCCGCCGAGCAGGTTGGCCGCCGGCACCCGGAACTCGTCGAAGAACAACTCCGCAGTGTCGTTGGCGTGCAGCCCGATCTTCGACAGCAGTCGGCCTCGCCGGAACCCCGCCGGGTCGCCACCCACCTCGCACACCAGCAGCGAGACGCCGGACGCCCGCTGCTCGGGGTCGGTCTTCACGGCCACGATGACCAGATCGGCCAGACCGCCGTTGGTGATGAACGTCTTCGCGCCGGTCACCAGATAGTCGTCGCCGTCGCGGACCGCCCGGGTACGCATCGCCTGAAGATCGGAGCCCCCGTCCGGCTCGGTCATCGCGATGGCGCCGACCAGCTCACCGCTGCACAGGCCGGGCAGCCAGCGTCGCTTCTGCTCCTCGCTGCCGTACGCGACCAGGTAACCGGTGACGATGCCACTGTGGACGGCCAGGCCGAGGCTGCTCTCCCCGGCGTACGCCTGCTCGTGCAGCAGCACCGCCTCGTGGGTGAACCCTCCGCCCCCACCGCCGTACTCCTCCGGGACCGACAGGCCGAGCAGCCCCAACTCCCCGGCGCGCCGGTAGTGCTCGCGGTCCGGGTGGCCCTGCGCCTGCAGACGCTCGTCGTGCGGCAACACCTCCTTGGTGAAGAAGGTGCGGGCCAGGTCTGCCAGATCGTCATGCTCCGGCTCGCGCCAGGGTGAGGGGGAGCCGTCGGGCGGGGGAGTCGGCATGTGCACCACCCTCGCGCGCTGTTGGCGGCATGTCAATAAGTCGTGATCGGCTGCCCCCGTCACCGGGTGCGCGGAGATCTTGGACAGTTTCCGTTACGAGCTAACGGAAAGTGTCCAAGATTGCGAGAACTGACTCCGTCATCAGGCGCGCGCAAGGTGAGGGACGACGGCCGGCCGGTCGGGCGACTAGCCGCGGGTCGACTCACGTCGTCCGGAGGCCGCCAACCGCTCGGCGAGTGCGACGACACGATCGCGGAGTTCGTCCGGGCGTTCGATGACGAACGGCAGGTCGAGCGCGGCGAGCACAGTGGGTAACCAGTCGAGCTTTTCTGCCCGGATCTCCACGTCCTGCCAGCCTTCGTCCGCGCCCTCTCGCACATCGGCGATGCTGGCAGGTAGCTGCCTGCGGATCTGCTCACGTGTTCCTTGTATCCGCAACGACACCGCATGCTGGTACGGCGCCTGTGCCATCGAGGTGAGGAGTTGCCCTGCGGGATCGTTCCCGGCGGGCGGCTCGAACGAGCCGGGCAGCGTTCTCGCGCCCGCGACGCGGTCGAGCCGAAGGGTTCGATCCTCACCGACATCCGGATCGGCCCCGATGACATACCACCGGCCGGCATGGTTGACCAGCCCGAACGGATGCAAAGCGCGGACGCTACGCCTGCCGTTGCGCGAGGTGTACTGGAGTGAGATCGGCCGGTGCTGGCGGACCGCCTCGGCGACCGTGAGTAGTACGTCTGTCTGCGGCGCGGGTAAGTCGTCGGGTTCGGTGGTGAAGGCGAGGGACTGGAGTACGGCGTCCAGCCGGTCCGCGATCCGCGAAGGCAGGACGCGCCGGATTTTCGCGGCGGCAGTCTCACCCGCCGTACCTGTAGCCGTCGCCAGCCCGGCACGGCGGCCGGCAACCAGGCCGAGTAGGACCGCCAAGGCTTCGTCGTCGCTGAACATCAGCGGCGGCAGACGATAGCCGGCGGCGAGCCGATACCCGCCGTAGCGACCGCGCACCGACTCCACCGGCACGTCGAGGTCGACCAGGTGACTCACGTAGCGCCGCACCGTGCGCGGTTCGACACCGAGGCGCTCGGCAAGCTCGGCCATCGTCCGGACGCCGCCGGACTGCAAGAGCCCCAGCAGTGCGAGCACCTGGGCTGTCGGTCGTGCCATGGTCTGAACCTAGCCCGAATACTGGACCAGATCTGTCCAGTATTCGGGCTAACGTGCTGACGACAGACCGGTCCCGACCGTACTGAGCAGGGAGAAGACATGGATCTTGTCTCGATCCGCATCATCACCGACGACATCAACCGCCTGGTCGGCTTCTACGAGAAGATCACCGGCGTGCAGGCGGCCCGGGGCAACGAGGACTTCGCCGAGTTGCGCACTGCCCACGGCACGCTGGCGATCGGCAGTACCCGCACCGTCCCACTGTTCGCGCCAGGGTCGGCCCGCCCGGCCGACAACCACACCGTGATCATCGAGTTCCTCGTGGCAGACGTGGACGCGCTCTACGAGAAGCTGAAGAACGTGGTGAAGGACTTCGTGAACGAGCCCACGACCATGCCCTGGGGTAACCGAGCCCTGCTCTTCCGCGACCCCGACGGCAACCTGGTCAACTTCTTCACCCCGGTGACCCCCGACGCGATCGAGAAGTTCGGCCGCTGACCAGGTTGGCGCAGCCTTGGCTCATAAGCCGGCAGACCCAGCCATCTGGGACGACACGTGGTCCGGCGTCGCCGGGGCGTGCGGTGATCACTTGATGCTGAGTAGTTCGGACGCAGCGCTGACGACTGCTGAGCATCAAGTGATCAAGGTGAGGAACGGCGGCCGATCGGTGAGCTGTCGATAGGGTCGGGCAGATGAGTGTCGAGACCGCTCCGCGCCGCCGCCGTTTGGAGCCGGACGCCCGGCGTGGGCAGATCCTGGCCTGCGCGGTCCGGCTGTTCGGCGAGCGCCCGTACGCGGACGTGTCGACCACCGACGTCGCCCGCGAGGCTGGTGTCGCTCGCGGCCTGGTCAATCACTACTTCGGTGCGAAGAAGGACCTCTACCTGGAGGTCGTACGGGTCATGGTGACCATCCCCGAGGTTGCCCTGGAGCGGCTGCCCAAGGGGGATCTGCGGACCCGTGTCGACGCAAGCGTCACCTGGTTCCTCGACGTGGTGTCCCGGCACAGCACCTCGTGGCTGGCGGCGGTCACCGCCCGGGGGATGGGCGGCGACGCCGACGTGGAGCGGGTGCTCGCCGAGGCCGAGGAGGTCGCCGCGGACCGCATGCTGGTCGCCGTCGGGCTGGCCGGCGAGGCGGAGCACCGCGAGGAGCTGCGCGGGATGGTCCGGGCGTACGGGGGGCTGGCGACGTCGACCGCCCGAGAATGGCTCCAGCGCGGCGTGCTGACCCGCGCTCAGGTGCACCTGCTGCTCACCACGACTCTGCTGACCATCGTCGAACAGGTCATTCCGCAGGTCATTGCCGACCGCGAGCCGACGCGACCAGAGCGCTGAGCGCCGTGGGCCGAGCGTTCCGCCGGGCCGCCGACCCTCAGGCGGCGCGCCGTTCGTCGGCCGTGCTGGTACGGGCCGCCGGAGTGGCCGGGCCGGTACGCGCCGCCGGGGCGGCGTAACGGTCGGCGGCCTGGGCCGGGTAGGACTCGGGGCGTACCACCCGCAGCGGCCGGTCCACCTCGTCGGCCCCGAAGCGCCAGCGGGACGGTGTCGGCTGCCGTTGCGGTACCGGCCCGCCGGGGCGCAGACCGGGCCGGGACAGCAGCACGGTGATCAAATAGCCGACCACCAGGAAGCCGTGGCTGATCAGGCGTTCCCCGCCCACCGATCCGGTGGCCAGGTCGTTGACCGACAGCAGCAGCAACGTGCCGACGAACGCGCTGAGCATCGGCAGCAGCCCGGCGGGTGGGCTGCGGCGCAGCGCCACGAACAGGAAGCCCGCGCCCACTGCCACGTTCCACGCCGCGGACTCGTGCCACAGGTGCTGGCCGGTGGGGTGCAGGTGGTCGGCTGTCGCGCCTCGGCCCACCTGGGCCAGGCCGAGCACCAACTGCACCGCGCCGAGCAGCCCGAGCGCCGAGCGCAGGCCGGCGACGAGCGGGCCACGTCCGAACGCCGCGCGTAGTCCGGCGACCGACCCACCACGCCCGAACACCGAGCGCAGCCCGGTTGCCAACCGACCTCCTCCGGCCAGGCGCCGCCACCGCGACCGGTGGGCCGGCGCCGCCGTGGTGGCGGCCAGGATCGCCGCCGTCCGGTCGGGGACCTCAACGACCAATCGGGTACGAACCCGACGAGTCACCGCCGCCACCGCCGTGAACCAGGCCCGGCACTCGGCACACCCGTCGAGGTGCCCCTGCACCGCCGTCAGTTCGGCGGCGGTCTCCTCCCCGTCCAGCTGCGCGGACAGGACCTCCCGCCACTGCTCACACCCCATGTATCGGTAGTCGCTCCGGCAGCCGCTCCGGTTCCCGGCAACCGTGACTGGTTGTGGAATACTCGCCGGATCATGACGCGTTACGGCCTGCTGATCCTGCCCGCCACCAACCGGGTGTACGCCCGCGCCGCCGTCGACCTCACCCGGGCCGAGCTGGAGATCTTCGGCCGCTCGGCGCTGGACGGTCGGATCGGCGAGCTGGACACCGAGGTGGTCGGAGGCGCGTCCTACGTCACCTTCAGCGGGGATGGGCTGACCGAGCGGGACCTGGCCGTCCTGGGCAACCTGTCCGCCGGGTACGCGCTGTTCGAGATCGTGGGCGAGCTGCTGCGGCCGATCGAGTGGAGCCGCCTGGACCGCTACGACGACGATCTGCTCACCATCCAGAAGTACCCGGGCAAGACCAACGAGCAGTTCACCAAGCTGCTGCTCAACGTCACACTGCTCGCCTCGGACTGGGCCACCGAGATGACCAGCCGCCGGTTCCGGGTGCTCGACCCGCTCTGTGGTCGGGGCACCACCCTCAACCAGGCGCTGATGTACGGCTTCGACGCCGCCGGGATCGAGCGCGACCAGAAGGACGTCGAGGCGTACCGGGCGTTCATCACCACCTGGCTGAAGCAGAAGCGGGTCAAGCACCGGGTGCTGGAGTCGGGGCCGGTGCGGCGGGAGCGCAAGGTGGTCGGCCGGCGGTTGCGGATCGAGTTGGCGCCGACCCGCGAGGAGCACAAGGCCGGCCAGACGCAGTTGCTGGACGTGGTCAACGCCGACACGGCCCGCTCGGCGGAGTTCTTCCGCCCGGAGACCGTGGACCTGGTCGTCGCCGACGCGCCGTACGGCGTGCAGCACGGCAGTCGTACCGCTGGGCAGGGGTTGACCCGCGACCCGCTGGCGTTGCTCGCGGACGCCGCGCCGGTCTGGGCCCGGCTGTTGCGCCCCGGCGGTGCGCTCGGTGTCTCCTGGAACACCCACGTCGCCAGCCGGGACGACGCGGCGGCGGCGTTGGCCGACGCCGGCCTGACAGTGGTCGACGCCGAGCCCTACCGTGCGCTGCGGCACCGGGTGGACCAGTCGATCATGCGCGACGTGCTGGTGGCCCGCCGCCCGGCCTGAACGGCCTCGCACCTCCGCCCCGCCGCGCCATAGAGCCACCCCGTCCGGGTCGCGCATGGCCTCTCTCCCTGCATCCCCCCTTTGCTCTGCACCCGCGGAGGCACCAGCTACAGACCGTGAGTGTCGCCTCCGCGGGTGCAGAGCAAAGGGCGGACAACCCGGTCTCGACCTCGCGGCCCACCGAGGGCCTGTGCCGCATTTCACCTGTTCAGTGTGCAGATGTGAAAACCACGTCAAGAAAAGGTTTGCCTCCGTCATGGTCGCGTTATGACAGCTGCCGTCCGGCGGTTGGTGGGGCTTTGATTGCCCGGCGCGACCGGAAGGCGGTCGCGACGAACCTTTCCGGCTGAGGAGTCAGCGTGTCTGACGTGGTGTTCGTGATCCTGACGGTGGCGCTGTTCGCAGTGCTCGCCCTGGTGGTCCGGGCGGTGGAAAAGCTGTGAACGCGGTAAACGCCGTCGGTCTGGTGCTCGCGATCGTCCTGGGCGCGTTCCTGGTGTTCGCCCTGCTGTTTCCGGAGCGCTTCTGATGACCATGACAACAGCGGGCGTCATCTTCATCGTGACGCTGGTGGCGGCCCTCGTCGCCGTCTACAAGCCGTTCGGCGACTACATGTTCCGGGCGGTCGCCGGCACGAAGCAGTCGCGGGTCGAGCGGGGCATCTTCCGACTGGTCGGGGTCAACCCGGCGGCCGAGCAGACCTGGGGCGTGTACGCCCGCAGCGTGCTGGCGTTCTCCGCGGTCTCGATCCTGTTCCTGTACCTGTTCCAGCGGGTGCAGAACCACCTGTGGCTGTCGCTGGGGTTCGACCCGGTGGTGCCGCACGGCGCGTGGAACACGGCAGTGTCGTTCGTGACCAACACGAACTGGCAGTCGTACTCGGGTGAGTCGACGATGGGCCACCTGGTGCAGATGGCCGGCCTGGCCGTGCAGAACTTCGTCTCGGCGGCGGTCGGCATCGCGGTGGCTGTCGCGCTGGTACGCGGCTTCGCCCGCAGCCGCACCGGGCAGCTCGGCAACTTCTGGGTCGACCTGACCCGGATCGTGCTGCGGATCCTGCTGCCGATCGCGGTGCTCGGCGCGATCGCGCTGATGATCGGCGGCGTGGTGCAGAACCTCTCCGGCGGCACCGACGTGAGCACGCTGACCGGCGGCACGCAGACCATCACGGGTGGTCCGGTCGCCAGCCAGGAAGTGATCAAGGAGCTGGGCACCAACGGTGGCGGCTTCTACAACGTCAACAGCGCGCACCCGTTCGAGAACCCCACCAGCTGGACGAACTGGCTGGAGATCTTTCTGATCTTCCTGATCCCGTTCAGCCTGCCCCGGGTCTTCGGCCGGATGGTCGGGCAGAACCGGCAGGGCTACGCCATCGCAGCGGTGATGGGCATCCTCGCGTTCCTCAGCGTCGCCATCACCAACATCTTCGAGCTGGCCGGCCACGGCACGGTGCCGCAGGCGGTCGGTGCGGCGATGGAGGGCAAGGAGGTGCGGTTCGACGTGTCGAACTCGGCCACCTTCGCCGCCGCCACCACGCTCACCTCGACCGGTGCTGTCAACTCGTTCCACGACTCGTTCACCTCGCTCGGCGGCATGATGACGATGGTCAACATGATGCTCGGCGAGGTCGCGCCGGGTGGCACCGGTTCGGGTCTCTACGGCCTGCTCATCCTCGCCGTGATCACGGTCTTCGTGGCCGGGCTGATGGTGGGCCGCACTCCCGAGTACCTGGGCAAGAAGATCGGGTCGCGCGAGATCAAGTTCGCCTCGCTCTACTTCCTGATCACGCCGATCCTGGTGCTCGTCGGTACGGCTGCGGCGTTCGCCACGGGCAACAACTCGACGGCGCTCAACGTCGGCCCGCACGGCCTCTCCGAGGTGCTGTACGCGTTCACCTCGGCCAGCAACAACAACGGCTCCGCGTTCGGCGGCATCACCGTCAACACCACCTGGTGGGACACCGCGCTCGGGTTGTGCATGCTGCTGGGCCGGTTCCTGCCGCTCATCTTCGTGCTCGCGTTGGCCGGCTCGCTGGCCCGCCAGGCACCCACCCCCGCGTCCGAGGGCACGCTGCCGACCCACCGACCGCTGTTCATCGGCATGGTCGTCGGCGTCACCGTGGTCCTCGTCGCGTTGACCTTCTTGCCCGCGCTGGCCCTCGGCCCGCTGGCAGAGGGGCTCTGACCACCATGAGGAACGAGGACATGTCCGTCACGTCCGCCCCGACAGAGCAACTCGCCGGCACGCCCGCTACCCAGGGCAACCGGATCGGCGGGGGCCTGCTCGACCCCAAGCAGTTGATCCGGTCCCTGCCGGACGCGGTACGCAAGCTCGACCCCCGCACGCTGTGGCGCAACCCGGTGATGCTGATCGTGGAGGTCGGCGCGGCCTTCACCACAGTCCTGGCGGTGATCGACCCGTCGGTGTTCGCCTGGGCGATCACCATCTGGCTCTGGCTGACAGTGGTCTTCGCCAACCTGGCCGAGGCGGTGGCCGAGGGTCGGGGCAAGGCCCAGGCCGCGACCCTGCGGCAGGCGAAGAAGGACACCATCGCCACCCGGCTGATCGACTGGAAGCCGGGTGCTCGGGCCAACACCTACCGCGATGAGGCGGTGCCGGCACCGGACCTCCGTCAGGGCGACGTGGTGCTCGTCGAGGCGGGCGGCATCATCCCGGGCGACGGCGACATCGTGGAGGGCATCGCCAGCGTCGACGAGTCGGCCATCACCGGCGAGTCCGCCCCGGTCATCCGGGAGTCCGGCGGCGACCGCAGCGCGGTCACCGGCGGCACCAAGGTGCTCTCCGACCAGATCATCGTGAAGATCACCCAGAAGCCGGGGGAGAGCTTCATCGACCGGATGATCGCCCTGGTCGAGGGCGCCAACCGGCAGAAGACGCCGAACGAGATCGCGCTGAACATCCTGCTCGCCGCGCTCACTGTCATCTTCCTGCTGGCCGTTGTCACCCTCCAGCCGTTGGCTATCTTCTCCAAGGCGTACCAGGCGGCAGCGCCGAACAGCGGGGCGATCACCGACTCCGGCGTCACAGGCGTGGTGCTGATCTCGCTGCTGGTCTGCCTGATCCCCACCACCATCGGCGCGCTGCTCTCCGCCATCGGCATCGCCGGCATGGACCGACTGGTGCAGCGCAACGTCCTGGCCATGAGCGGCCGGGCCGTCGAGGCGGCCGGTGACGTCAACACCCTGCTGCTGGACAAGACCGGCACCATCACGCTGGGCAACCGGCAGGCCGCCGAGTTCGTACCTGTCGAGGGGGTCGACCCCGCGGCGCTCGCCGATGCCGCGCAGCTGTCCAGCCTGGCCGACGAGACCCCGGAGGGGCGCTCGGTGGTCGTCCTGGCGAAGAACGAGTTCGGGCTGCGCGAGCGTCAACCCGGCGTGATGCCGCACGCCACCTTCGTACCGTTCACCGCGCAGACCCGGATGAGCGGCGTCGACCTCACCCCGGACGCCAGCGTCGATGCCGGCGCGGTGGGCACGGCCCGCCGGGTCCGCAAGGGCGCCGCCGCCGCGGTGATGAAGTGGGTACGGGAGAACGGCGGTCACCCGACCGAGCAGGTCGGCGAAATCGTGGACGCGATCAGCGGCACCGGCGGCACCCCACTCGTGGTCGCCGAGCACGTCGACGGTGAGCCCGCCCGCGCGCTTGGCGTCATCCACCTCAAGGACGTGGTCAAGTCCGGCATGCGGGAGCGGTTCGACGAGATGCGCCGGATGGGCATCCGAACCGTGATGATCACCGGTGACAACCCGCGAACCGCGAAGGCGATCGCCGACGAGGCCGGGGTGGACGACTTCCTGGCCGAGGCGACGCCGGAGGACAAGCTCGCGCTGATCAAGCGGGAGCAGGAGGGTGGCCGGCTGGTCGCGATGACAGGTGACGGCACCAACGACGCGCCGGCGCTCGCGCAGGCCGACGTCGGGGTGGCCATGAACACCGGCACGTCGGCCGCGAAGGAGGCCGGCAACATGGTCGACCTCGACTCCGACCCGACCAAGCTGATCGAGATCGTGGAGATCGGCAAGCAGTTGCTGATCACCCGTGGCGCGCTGACCACGTTCAGCATCGCCAACGACATCGCGAAGTACTTCGCGATCATCCCGGCCATGTTCGCCGGCCTCTACCCGAGCCTGGACGCGCTGAACATCATGCGGCTGTCCAGCCCGGAGTCGGCGATCCTGTCCGCTGTCATCTTCAACGCCCTGGTGATCATCGCACTGATCCCGCTCGCCCTGCGGGGCGTGCGGTACCGGCCGGCCGCCGCGTCGAAGCTGCTCAGCCGCAACCTGTTGGTGTACGGGCTGGGCGGCATCATCGTGCCGTTCATCGGGATCAAGCTCATCGACCTGCTCATCCAGTTCATCCCGGGGATTTCGTGATGCGTCTACCCACCTGGATCGCCCAACACCTCGCCGCGCTGCGCGCCGTACTCGTCTTCACGGTGCTGCTCGGCCTGGTCTACCCGCTGGCCCTGGTAGCTGTCGGTCAGCTACCCGGCCTCAACCACAAGACCGACGGATCGCTTATCACCTCGGGCGGGACGACTGTCGGCAGCGCGCTGATCGGTCAGTCCTTCACCGACGCGGACGGCAACCCGGTCGCTCGGTACTTCCAGTCCCGACCCTCCGCCGCCGGCGACGGGTACGACCCGACGTCCACCTCGGCCAGCAACCTCGGGCCGGAGAGCGTCGTCGACACCATCGCCACCGACCCGGAGGAGTCCAGCGAGAGCCTGCTCACCCAGGTGTGCGGGCGCAGCAAGGAGGTCGGCGAGCTGAACGGCGTCGACGGTCGACGCCCGTTCTGCACCGACGACGGGGTGGGCGCCGTGCTCGCGGTCTTCCGCGCCGACGGTCTGACCGGTCCGGTCACCCGGGTGGTCAGCGTCAACCAGGCCGCCCCGGCCACTCCGTTCGTCCCCACCTACGAGGGGGTGACTGTGGAGCTGGCCCAGCCCGGCGAGGACTACGTGGCCGCCGGTGGGGTGGTCACCCCGATCCGGGGCGACGCGCCCGCCGACCCGGCGGTGCCGGCCGACGCGGTAACCGCCAGCGCCAGCGGCCTCGACCCGCAGATCAGCCCGGCGTACGCCGAGTTGCAGGTGAACCGGGTCGCGCGGGAGCGCGGCGCGGACCCGGCGGCGGTCCGCGAGCTGGTCAAGGAGCACACCGACGGGCGTGGGCTGGGCTTCATGGGTGAACCCGGCGTCAACGTGCTGGAGCTCAACCTCGCGCTCGACAAGCAGTTCGCCGCACGCTGAGCACCCTCGCGGGCGGGGCCGTGCCGACCGGGCGCGGCCCCGCCCGCCGATCTGACCAGGGAGGATGGTCCCCGTGCCACGCGGAGAACTGCGCATCTATCTCGGGGCCGCCCCTGGCGTCGGCAAGACGTACGCCATGTTGGAGGAGGCCCAGCGGCGGGCCGCGCGTGGCACCGACGTGGTGATCGGTTTCGTGGAGACCCACGGCCGCCAACACACCGCAGCGATGCTCGGCGACCTGGAGCAGGTGCCCCGCCGGACCATGGACTACCGGGGCGCCGAGTTCACCGAGATGGACCTGGACGCGGTGCTGGCCCGCCGGCCGCAGATCGCTGTGGTCGACGAGCTGGCGCACAGCAACGTGCCCGGTTCCCGGCACGACAAGCGCTGGCAGGACGTCCAGGAGTTGCTCGACGCGGGGATCGACGTGCTGTCCACTGTCAACGTGCAGCACCTGGAGTCGGTGAACGACGTCGTCGCGCAGATCACCGGCACCACCCAGCGGGAGACAGTGCCGGACGAGATCGTCCGCGCCGCCGAACAGGTCGAGCTGGTCGACATGACTCCGGAGGCGCTGCGTCGGCGGATGGCGCACGGCAACATCTACCGACCCGACAAGATCGACGCCGCGTTGGGCAACTACTTCCGGGTCGGCAACCTCACCGCGCTGCGCGAGCTGGCGCTGCTCTGGCTGGCCGACAAGGTCGATGATCAGCTCGACCGCTACCGCAGCCAGCAGGGGATCGCCGCCACCTGGGAGGCCCGGGAACGGGTGGTGGTCGCGTTGACCGGCGGCCCGGAGGGCGAGACGCTGATCCGTCGGGCCGCCCGGGTCGCCGCCCGCAGCAAGGGCGCCGACCTGCTCGCCGTGCACGTGGCCCGCAGCGACGGCCTGGCCGGCGCCGACCCGGCCCAGCTGGCCCGGCAACGCGTGCTGGTGGAGAGCCTGGGCGGCACGTACCACCAGGTGCTCGGCACCGACGTGCCGGCCGCGCTGCTGGACTTCGCCCAGGGTGTGAACGCCACCCAGTTGGTGCTCGGGGCCAGTCGACGTGGTCGCCTCGCGCAGATCTTCGCCCGGGGTGTCGGGGTGACCACCACGGCGCTCTCCGGCTCGATCGACGTGCACCTGGTCACCCACCGGCAGGCCGGCAAGGGTCGCCGGGCGGCGGCCGTGCCGGCGGCGCTGTCCCGACGCCGCCGGCTGCTCGGCTTCGGCCTGGCGGTACTGGGCATGCCGCTGCTCACAGTGCTGCTGAAGACCTTGCCCGACCTGACGCTGACGAACGACATCCTGTTGTTTCTCGCCGGGGTGGTCGGGGTCGCGCTGGTCGGCGGGGTGTGGCCGGCCCTGGTCGCCGCGCTCGGCGGCTCGCTGCTGCTCAACTGGTTCTTCACACCGCCCTTCCGCACGCTGACCATCGCCGAGGCCGACAACCTGCTCGCCCTGGCCGTCTTCGTCGCCGTGGCGCTGGCGGTGAGCTGGGTCGTCGACGTGGCCGCCCGGCGTACCCGGGAGGCCGCCCGCGCCGCCGCCGACGCGCAGACCCTCGCCACCGTCGCCGGCGGTGTGTTGCGCGGCGAACGTCCCCTTCCCGCACTGCTGGAACAGCTCCGGGAGACCTTCGGGCTGCGCGCGGTGAGCGTCCTGGAGTTGGCCGAGGACGCCAGCGGGCGCCCCGACCGGGCCCGCGAGGAGCACGCCTGGAGCGTCGTGGCCAGCGTCGGCGAGGGCCCGGCCTGCACTCCCGAAGGCGGTGAGACGGCGGTACCTGTCGACGAGCGGATCACCGTCGTGCTCTGCGGCCGGCGCCTGGAGGCCGCCGACCGGCGGATCGTCGAGGCGTTCGCCGCCCAGGCCGCCGTCGCTCTGCGCCAGGAACGGCTCGCCGAGGAGGCCGCCACCGCCCGACCTCTCGCCGCCGCCGACCGGATGCGCACCGCGCTGCTCGCCGCGGTCAGCCACGACCTGCGTACGCCACTGGCGTCCGCGAAGGCGGCAGTGACCAGCCTGCGCAGCCACGACATCGAGTTCGACGAGTCCGACCGCGAGGAGCTGTTGGAGACCGCCGAGGAGTCGCTGGACCGCCTCGCCCGGCTGGTCGGCAACCTCCTGGACATGAGCCGGCTCCAGGCCGGTGTCCTCGGCATCTCGGCGACCGCGATCGGCCTGGAGGACGCCGTACCCCTGGCGTTGGACGAACTTGGCCCGGCTGCCGCGACCGTCGGCACGGACATCCCGGCCGACCTGCCGGCCGCCACCGCCGACCCGGGCCTGCTGGAACGGGTGCTTGTCAACATCGTCGCGAATGCGCTGCGGTACAGCCCACCCGAACAGCCGCCCACGATCACCGCCAGCGCCCACGCCGGTCAGGTCGAGCTGCGGGTGATCGACCGAGGGCCGGGCATCCCGGAGGACCAGTGGGAGCACGTCTTCCTGCCGTTCCAACGCCTCGGTGACCGCGACAACCAGACCGGCGTCGGTCTCGGTCTTGCCCTGTCCCGGGGGTTGGCCGAGGCGATGGGTGGCAGCATCACCCCGGAGACCACCCCCGGCGGTGGGCTCACCATGGTGCTGCGGCTGCCGGCCGCGCAGAACACCTCGGAGGGGCCGCGGGAATGACGCGCATCCTGGTCGTCGACGACGAACCGCAGATCCTGCGTGCCCTGCGCATCAACCTGCGGGCCCGCCGGTACGACGTGGACGTCGCCGAAACCGGCGCCGCCGCGTTGAAGGCCGCCGCCAGCCACCCACCCGACCTGGTGGTGCTGGACCTCGGCCTGCCCGACATCGACGGCGTCGAGGTGATCCGGGGCCTGCGCGGCTGGACCACAGTGCCGATCATCGTGCTCTCCGGTCGGGCCGGCAGCGAGGACAAGGTCGCGGCACTCGACGCGGGTGCTGACGACTACGTCACCAAGCCGTTCGGGGTGGAGGAGTTGCTGGCCCGGATCCGCGCGGTGACCCGCCGCCTCGGCGGGCCCAGCGAGGCGGTGCCGGCACTGCGGATCGGTCAGCACACAGTCGACCTGGCCGACCACAGCGTGCGCAAGGACGACGGCACCGAGGTCAAGCTGACCCCCATCCAGTGGAGCGTGCTGGAGAAGCTACTGCGTCACCCCGGCAAGCTGGTCAGTCAACGTCAGCTCCTGCAGGACGTGTGGGGGCCGGAATACCAGAACGAGACGAACTACCTGCGGCAGTACCTGGCCCAGCTGCGGCGCAAGCTGGAGGACGACCCGGCCCGCCCCCGCCACCTCGTCACCGAGCCGGGAATGGGCTACCGCTACCGGCCGTGAACCGTTGACACCCGCCGGCAGAGATTGAAGAATCTCGTTCGCAGCGGCAGCGGCGTGCTTCTGTAACCGTCCCCCTCACCGGTTACCCCTCGGGAGCCCCGCCGTGTCTCTGCACCTGTCCCGTCGTCGGCTGCTGACCGCCGGCGGCGCCGGCCTCGTCCTGGCCGGTCTCACCGACCCGTTCCGGGCCGGCCCCGCCCGAGCCGCCGTCACCACCGCCGACCTGGTCGTCTACGGCGCCACCTCCGGCGGGTTGGCCGCCGCGATCACCATGCGCCGGCTCGGCCGCACCGCAGTGGTGGTGGAACCCACAAGCCACGTCGGTGGGTTGAGCACCGCCGGGCTGGGCGCCACCGACACCGGCGTCCAGGCGTCCATCGGTGGGCTGGCCGCCGAGTTCTACCGCCGGGTGTACGTGAAGTACCACGGCGGAACCCTCACGCCGACGTCGCCGCTGCGGATGACCTTCGAACCGCACGTCGCCGCCACAGTCTTCGCCGAGATGCTGGCCGAGGCGGGCGTCCCGGTGGTCATCGACGCCCGGCTGGCCGGTATCGGTCGCACCGGCGACCGGATCACCGAGCTGCGCACCGAAGACGGGTCGATCTACCGGGGCGGGGTGTTCGTCGACGCCACCTACGAGGGCGATCTGCTGGCCATGGCCGGAGTGGGGTTCACCGTCGGACGGGAGTCCAACGACACCTACGGCGAAACGATCAACGGGGTGCAGTCGCGCAACACCCACCAGTTCGCGTACCCGATCGACCCGTACGTCACGGCCGGCTCGCCCGCCAGCGGCCTGCTGCCGGGCATCTCCGCCGCCCCACTCGCCCCGCAGGGCAGCGGCGACGACAAGATCCAGGCGTACTGCTTCCGGATGTGCCTGACCCAGACAGCCAACCGGATCCCGTTCGGCAAACCGTCCGGCTACGACCCGATCCGGTACGAGCTGCTGCTGCGGCACATCCAGGCCGGCTACGCCGGACCGTACTTCACCACCCACTCGATCGGCGGCGGGAAGACCGACTCCAACAACAACGGTGCCGTCTCCACCGACAACATCGGCTTCAACTACGCGTACCCGACGGCGAGTTGGGCGGCGCGGGAGAGCATCATCGCCGAGCACCGCACCTACCAGCAGGGGCTGATGTGGTTCCTGGCCAACGACCCCCGACTGCCGGCGTCGGTCCGCGACTCGACCGCCCGGTGGGGGCTGCCCGTGGACGAGTTCACCAGCACCGGTGGCTGGCCGCCGATGCTCTACATCCGCGAGGCCCGCCGGATGGTCTCCGCGTACGTGATGACCGAGGCCGACTGCCGGGGCCGGGTACGCGCCAGCGACTCGGTGGGGCTGGCCAGCTACACGATGGACTCGCACAACTGTCAGCGGGTCGTCGTCGACGGCAAGGTGCGCAACGAGGGGGACGTGCAGATCGGCGTACCGGCGCCGTACCCGGTGAGCTACCGCGCGATCGTTCCGCACCAGGCCCAGTGCGCCAACTTGGTGGTGCCGGTCTGCCTCTCGTCGAGCCACATCGCGTACGGCTCGATCCGGATGGAACCCGTGTTCATGATCCTCGGCCAGGCGGCGGCCACCGCGGCGTCCCTGGCGCTCACCGGGAACCTCGCCGTGCAGGCCGTCTCCGTGCCCGCCCTCCAGGCCCGGCTACGCCAGGACGGCGCCGTGCTGGAGTGGGGTTCCACCAGCGAGGTGATCCTGGACAACGCGTCGACCAGCGGGATCACCCGGGCCGGGACGTGGCTGCGCAGCACCAGCATCGGCGGCTACTACGGCCCCGACTACGAGCACGACGGCAACACCGCCAAGGGCGTCAACCGGCTGCGGTTCCGCCCGATCCTGCCCACCTCCGGGTCGTGGACCGTGCAGTTGCGCTGGACCGCGGATCCGAACCGGGCGACAAACGTGCCTGTGGACATCGCGTACTCCGGGGGGTTGATCACCCGGACGGTGGACCAGCGGCAGGCCGGCGGCCAGTGGATGGCGCTGGGCACCTACCCGTTCACGGCGGGCACCGACGGCAGCGTGCTGATCCGTACCGAAGACACCAACGGCTTCGTGGTCGCCGACGCGGTCCGCTTCGTCCGTGCCTGATCGACGCGAGGCATCGGATCCACCCGGTCGAGTGGCGGCGCCACCAGCAGCGGGTCGACCTGGATCCGGTCGATGCCGAGCGGGCGCAGCATGCCCCGCAGTGCGGACTCGCACAGCTCTACCCACTGCTGGTCCGCGCCCATCGCGGCGACCAGCAGCTCCGGTCGGGTGAAGGCGATGCCCACCCGTTGCCCCTGCGGCGAACGGCCGGTCCGCACCGTCCGCACCAACCGTCCCGGCAGGTCGCGCACCGGAACGGCGAAGATTATCGGGGCCTCGTCCATGGTTCGGTTGGTCCTTTCCACACGTGTCACGGAAGCGGTGGGCGTCGGTGCAGCGGCTCATGCCGCGGACCTCACCCAGGCATGGCTTTCCTTCGCGGTACGCCTGTCGGCCGGGGTGGTCAGGTCGAGCGCGCGCAGGATGTAGTTGACCTCCGCCACCTCGACCCCGGCGCGCAGGCGCAGGTCGGCCACGGCTCGGTGCAGCACGGTGATGTTGTCGGCGGAGAGGCGGACCACGGCGTCGACGTCGGCGGCGATCCACCACGCCGCGACGGCGCACGGCTCGTGGCGCAGGTACTCCACAAGGTGGCTGCCGGGCGCGGACGGGCCGAGCCGGACGCTGACCAGCGCCTCGTGCCGCCGCTCCGGCTCGTCCGCTCTGGTCGCGGGCTCGCCGGGCTCGCTGGCCGTGTCGGTGCCGGGCGGCGGCTCGCCGCGTTCCCAGCGTGTCATCCGCCAAGGACTCATGGACCCATCGTCACCACCGCGCGGCGGCGGAGCACCGGTCGATACGCCGTTTCGACGGGTCACCGCCATTTCTTGACGCCGCGTTCACGCGGCTGCCCGCCGGGCACGCCGATACGGCGAGTAACGTTCCGAACGGACCAAGATCGGCGTACGAGGAGGCACAGTGCTGACGACGACGGTGGACATCCCGACCAGCGACGGAGTGGCGGACGCGAGCCTGACCCGACCGGACGGCGACGGCCCGTTCCCGGCGGTGCTGCTCTTCATGGACGCCTTCGGGCCGCGCCCGCGCCTGGTCGAGATGGCCGAGCGGATCGCCGCCCGGGGCTACCTGGTGCTGACGCCCCACCTGTTCTACCGGGCCGGTCGGGCACCGCTGTTCGACCTGTCCCGCCTCGGCGAGGCCGACCAGCGCGCCGCGCTCTTCGAGAAGATCATGCCGCTGGTCGGCGCGTTGACCCCCGAGGTGATCAGCCGGGACACCGCAGCGTTCCTCGACTTCCTGGCCGCCCGCGACGACGTCCGGCCGGGCCCGGTCGCGATCACCGGTTACTGCATGGGCGGCACGAACGCGCTACGGGCCATCGAGGCCCACCCGGACCGCATCGCCGCGATTGCCAGCTTCCACGGAGGGCGGATCGTCACCGAGGCACCAGACAGCCCACACCTGGGCGTCGCCTCGATCACCGGCGAGCTGTACTTCGGGCACGCCGACGCCGACCAGTCGATGACGCCCGAGCAGATCGCCACGCTGGAGAAGGCGCTCGACGCCGCGGGAGTGCGCTACCGCTCCGAGGTGTACACCGGGGCGCACCACGGCTACACCATGGCCGACACCCCGGCGTACGACGAGCAGGCCACCGAGCGTCACTGGGCCGCCCTGTTCGACCTCCTGGACCGCACCCTGCCCGTCAGCTGAGCGCGGCGACAGCGTCACCCGCTCAGGGGCGGAGCAGCACCGGGCCGGCGTCGATGCGGGTGCGGAACAGCGCGTACGGCTTGCGTCGCAGGTCCTTGCCGCGCTGGTACTGCGGCTGCCGGTGCAGTTGGTTGGCGGTGACGTAGAGGTATCCGTCGGTGGCCACCGACATGGTGTCCGGCCAGAGCAGTCGCGGGTCGTGCACCAGGGTTTCGTACTCGCCGTCCGGCAGTCGACGCAGCACCGCGTTGTGCTCGTACGAGGTGAGGTAGAGCCGCCCCGCGTCGTCGCTCTCCAAGCCGTCCGAGGCGGTGCCCTTCTCGCCCTCGTCGACCACTGTCGCGGCGACCGCCTCCTGGGTGACGCCGGGGTCGGCCAGCGCCTCGGTGGAGACGCTGTGCAAGTGCCGGGACGCCAACGGGCAGTAGTAGAGCCGATCGCCGTCGGCGGAGATGGCGATGCCGTCGGAGCCCATTGTCAGTGGTTTCGGTGGCCCGTCGGCCGGCCGTTCGAGGAACGGTCGGCCCTCGACCACCGGGCGGAACGTCGTCAGCGGCTCCGCCTTGGTGGACGGGTGGTCGTGCAGCCGCCGCCAGGAGGCCCCGCTGGCCAGGTCGACCACGATGATCCCGTTCGGCCCGGAAGCCGCCGAGTCGGTGATGTACGCGACCCCCGACTCGCCCCGCCGCAGGTCGAAGCGGACGTCGTTGAGGTACGTCGTCGGCGGCGCCACGTCCGTCGGAAAGGTGATCACCTGGGCGACCGTGTCGGTTTCCAGGTCGATCCGGACCAGCTTGGGGCCGCCCGGCTTCGTGGGCTGGAACATCGGGCTGCCGGTGTCCAGCACCCAGAGCCGGTCTGCCGGGTCCACCACGATGCTCTGCACCGAGACGAACGCGCCGGCGTCGTCGTCGCCGGACGGGTCGTTCCACGCCTGGTCGGGGTAGGGCATCTCCTGGCCGTCGCGCAGCTCGACGACTGTGGCCGGCACCTCGTCGCCCCACTTCGGGAAGTTGACGAAGATCCGGCCCCGGTGCGAGACGCTCACACCGGTCGGCATCGGGCCGGTGAAGGTGTGCACCAATTCCAGCTCGCCCATCGGCTCGTCGCCGACCGGCCCGTTCATGACGTCCGTCCCACGGTGCTCATCGGCTCGCTCCCTACCGGTCGGCTGTTACCGCGCTTCGGTGCGGTTGTTCCCGCCTCGGCGTCCGATATGCCTCCGGTCAGCTCGCTGGCGCGCCGGCGCGCGCGGCGGGCAGGCCGGGCACCGCGACGTCCACCGCGAGGAGCGCACCGTCCTGCGGGCCCGCCGTGTCCAGCCCCACCCGGGCGGTGCCGATGAAGAGTCGCCGCAGGTCCGGGCCGCCCAGGCAGATGCCGGCCGGCTGCTTGGCCGGTAGCCGGATCTCCCGGTCGAGGGTGCCGTCGGGCCGGTAGCGGCGTACCGCGGAGCCGCCCCACAGCGCGATCCAGAGGTGGCCGGCCGCGTCGACCGTCATGCCGTCCGGGCCGCCGTCGGCGGGGGTGAGCCGCAGGAACGGCTCCCGCCCGCGCAGGTCTCCGGTGGCGGGGTCGACGGTGAACCTGTCGATCTCGCCGCGCGGGGTGTCGGCCAGGTACATGGTGGTGCCGTCCGCGTCGAACGCCGGCCCGTTCGGGATGGTCAGCCCGGTCACCGCGGGGACCGGCTCGGCACCCGGGGTGAGGCGGAACAGTGTGCCCCCGCCGGGCACCATCGCGTACGTCATGCTGCCGGCCCAGAAGCGGCCGTGCGGGTCGGCGACCGCGTCGTTCATCCGGGTCGGCTCGGACGCGTCGGCGACCAGCTCGGCGACCGGTCGGGGGTCGCCGGTGGCGGGCAGCACCGTGACGCCGGTCCCGGCGGCGGCCAGCCATTCACCGGGTCGGTCGACCACCGGGGCGACTGCGCCGAGCGGCACGTCGAGGCGGCGCAGCTCCCGCAGTGGGGTCGGGGCGTTGCCGTCGGTTTCCAGCAGTCGCCCGGCCAGCAGGTCGACGAGGACCAGCCGGTCGTCGACCCAGCGTAGGCCCTCACCCAACTCCAGCCGGTCGGTGCTCCAGACGGTCGGCTCGGTCAGCTCCATGGTGTTCCTCCCAAAGGATCGTCAGCGGACCGTACCGCCGGGGCCGTGGTCGAGCAGCGCCAGCTCGGCCCGATCGGGCAGGCCCTCCCAGTCGCCCCGGGTGGCGACCGCGAACGCACCGGTGGTGACGGCCCGGTCCAGTCGGGTCGGGGCGTCGACGCCGTCGAGCCAGCCGGAGAGCAGCCCGGCGACGAAGGCGTCGCCCGCGCCGACGGTGTCCACCACCGGCACCGTCCGGGCCGGACAGTGGATGGTGCCGTTCGCGCTGTGGCTTGTCGCCCCACCGGCGCCGTGTTTGACCACGACCTCGGTGACTCCGGCCGAGAGTAGCGCCGGGGCCGGGTCGGTCGCGTCGGTCAGCACTGCCAACTCGTCGTCGGAGGCGATCACCAGGTCGATCGAGGGCAGTAGTGGGCGCAGCGCGGCGGCCGCCTCCGCGACCGACCAGAGCCGGTTGCGGTGGTTGACGTCCAGGCAGATCGTGCCGCCGGCCGCGCGGGCGCGCCGGACGGCCTCCACCACCGCCTGGTACGGCTCGACGCCGAGCGCGCAGGTGATCCCGGTGACGTGCAGCAGCCGGGGTGGTGGTCCGGGCGCGTCGAAGGCCCGGGTGACGTCGGCCGGGCCCAGCCGGGAGCCGGCCGACCCGGAGCGGTGGTAGGTGACCCGGTTGATGTCGGCGACCCGGTTCTCGAAGAGAATCAGCCCGGTCGGGGCTGTCGCGTCGACCCGGGACCAGGTCAGGTCGACGCCCTCGGCGCGCAGCGTACGGCGGACCAGCTCGCCGGGCTCGTCGGCGCCTGTGACACCGACCCAGGCAGCCTGGTGGCCGAGCCGGGCCAGGCCGATCGCCACGTTCGACTCGGAGCCGGCGACGGAGATCCCGGCGGTGCCGCCCAGCCGCAGTGGGCCGGTGGTGCGGAACGCCGCCATCGTCTCGCCGAGCGTGAGCAGGTCGGTCACGGCCGCACCGCCGCGAGGAAGGCGGCGACGCGCTCGCGCAACGCCGCCGGCTCGCCGCCTCGGACGGCGTCGCCGAGCAGCGGGGAACCGACGCCGATTGCTGTCGCCCCCCGGTCGAGGTAGCGCCGCGCGCTGTCCGCGTCGACCCCACCGACCGGCACGAACGCGGTACCGGGGAACGGGTCGCGCAGGGCGCCGAGGTAGTCGGGCCCGCCGAGGGAGGCCGGGAAGAGCTTGATCGCGGCGGCCCCACCGTCGGTGGCCCGCACCACCTCGGTGGGGGTGAGGGCACCGGCGAGCACCGGCAGACCGAGCCGGCCACCCTCGGCGAGGCTCGGTGCGATCGCCGGGGTGACCAGGAAACCGGCGCCCGCGTCGGCCGCCGCGCGGGCGTCCTCGGCGCTGAGCACGGTGCCCGCGCCCAGGGCGAAGTCGGGCCCGAGAGCGGCCCGGGCGCGGCGGAGGACGCCGAGCGCGTCGGCGCTTGTCAACGAGACCTCGACCAGGGCGACGCCGCTCTCGGCCACTGTGAGCACGGCGGTCAGCGCGGCGGCCGGGTCCGGGCCGCGAACGATGGCCAGCAGTCGATGGGTACGCAACTCGTCGAGCAGGTTCATCACGGTGTCCTCAGGGGATGCGGTGGGCGGAGATGGTGAGTCGCCAGGTGACCTCGCCGGTGGGCGGCACGACCGCCGCGTCGTCGGGGCCGGTGTCGGCCAGGTCGAAGGCCGCGCCGAGCATCGGTTCGACGCCGACGCTGCGGTAGGGGCCGTCGACCGGCCAGCCGCCCAGGTTGCGCCAGAGCGCGGTGCTGCGGGGCTGGTCCGCGCACTCCAGCTCCATGGTGAGCCGGTCGGCGCCGTCGATCACCTGGACCCGGGGGCAGTCGAGCAGCACCGCGCCGAGCGCGGTCCCGTCGTCCGGACCGAACGTGTCCAGGGTCAGCCCGGCGGGGGCCGGCCACGGCCCGGTCAACCACCTGTCGCCGGTGGGCCAGCTGCCCGGTGGCAGGTGCGCGGCGGCCTCCGGGTGCAGCCGGGTCGGGGTGCCGGCGGGCGCGTCGAGACGGGCGGCGGGGGAGAGGTCCAGCAGGGCGTGCGCGGCCCAGACGAACCGGTGCCCGGGGTCGGCGGCCAGCCGGTAGTCGGCCACCACCACACCGCCGGAGTCGGTGATCCGGCGGTCGACTGTGAACGTCGGCCGCTCGATGACCACGGTTCCGGGGCCGGCGCTGCGCCACGGCCGCGACCACACCTCGCCGTGGTCGGGCTCGCCGCGCACTGTGGGCAGGCACTCCTCCAGCCCGCCGGCGTCGACGAACGCGTCGTCGGGGCGTACCTCGTGCCGGCCGGGTTCCGGGCCGTGCCACAGCCACTCCCGGCCACCGCCGCGCAGGCTCGTCCACCGACCGCCGTGCGCCGCGTCGTACGCCACCCGCAGCGCCACCGGCCGCGCGCCGGTCACCACTCGGCGAACGACCCGTCGGCGTGCTGCCAGACCGGGTTGCGCCAGGCGTGTGGGGTCTGGGCGGCCTTGCGGACGGCCGACTCGTCGACGGTGATGCCCAACCCGGGCCGGTCGAGGCGGGCGATGTGCCCGTCCACGAACCGGAACGGCTCCGGGTCGACCAGGTAGTCCAGCAACTCCGAGCCGGCGTTGTAGTGGATGCCGATGCTCTGCTCCTGGATCAGGAAGTTCGGTGTCGCGAAGGCCACCTGGAGGCTGGCCGCCAGGGAGATCGGGCCGAGCGGGCAGTGCGGGGCGAGCAGCGCGCCGTACGTCTCGGCCAGCGCGGCGATCCGGCGGACCTCGGAGATCCCACCGGCGTGCGACAGGTCCGGTTGGACCACGGCGACCCCGGCCTGCAACGGGCCGAGGAACTCGGAGCGACCGTAGAGCCGCTCGCCGGTGGCCACCGGGATCGGCGTGCTGGCCACGATGTCGCGCAGGTGGTGAGCCTGATCGGGCAGGACCGGCTCCTCCACGAAGAACGGGCGCAGGGCGGCCAGCTCGGGCAGGATCCGGCGGACCGCGGCCATTCCGGCGCGACCGTGGAAGTCCACAGCGATGTCCCGGTCGGGGCCGAGCACCTCGCGGGCGGCGGCCACCCGGCCGACGACCTCGTCCACCTCGGCCGAGGTGGGGATCGGCGAGAGCCGCCCGCAGGCGTTCATCTTGACCCCGGTGAGGCCGGCGGCGACCTGCGCGGCGGCGGCGTCGGCCACCTCGCCGGGCTCGTCCCCGCCGATCCACGAGTAGATCCGTACCCGGTCGCGCACCGGCCCGCCGAGCAGCGCGTGCACCGGTGCGCCGTACGCCTGCCCGGCGATGTCCCAGAGCGCCTGGTCGAGGCCGGCGACCGCGCTGGAGAGGATCGGGCCGCCCCGGTAGAAGCCGCCCTTGGTGAGCACCTGCCAGTGCTGCTCGATGCGCAACGGGTCGGCGCCGATCAGGTATTCGGAGAGCACCTCGACGGCGCTGCGCACCACCTCGGCGCGGCCCTCGACCACCGGCTCACCCCA